>JAZNWU010000013.1:0-13304 GCA_045593555.1 Candidatus Fimenecus sp.
GGTGTAGGTTGCTTTAGCAACCGTTAATTATCAATGGATAACAAATTTTCCACCTCATCCGTCACCTGCGGTGACACCTTCCCCTCGAGGGGAAGGCAACATCCCGACAAATTATAATTTGACACGACCTGTTGATATTGACTAAAAATCAAAAATGCTTTATAATACATTAGCACTAAATTCAAAGGAATGTATGATATGGAACAGAAGAAGATTGACAGAATAAATGAACTTGCAAAAAAAATGAAAACAGTAGGACTTACTGAAGAAGAAAAAGCTGAACAGGCAGTCCTTCGTCGTGAATATATCGACAGTTTTAAGCGTAGCCTTACAGGTCAGCTTGATAATATGTATATAGTTGATGAAAAAGGCAATAAAACAAAGGTTGAACGCAAAGGCAACAAGAAATAAAAAATTGAATATCTTGGGGTATTAAAGACTCTGAAACTTGACTAAACCGCTAAATGTAGTGTATAATATTTAGTGGTTTTTTATTATTTATTTGTATTTTATAGTAAAGGATGTAATGTATGGCAAAGAAACCATCTTACGGTAATGAAAGTATATCTCAACTTAAAGGTGCTGACCGAGTAAGAAAGCGTCCCGGAGTTATTTTTGGCTCTGACGGTATTGACGGATGTCAGCATTCAGTATTTGAAATTCTGTCAAACTCTATTGACGAGGCAAGAGAAGGTTACGGTGACAAAATTGTTGTTACCCGTTTCCTTGATGGCGCAGTTGAGGTGCAGGACTTTGGTCGAGGTATTCCTGTTGACTATAATAAAAATGAAGGCTGTTATAACTGGGAATTAGTTTTCTGTGAGTTGTACGCAGGTGGTAAGTATGACACCAATGACGGCGGAAACTATGAGTATTCCTTAGGTCTTAACGGTCTGGGTCTTTGTGCAACACAGTATGCATCTGAATATATGGATGCTGAAATTCATACAGGTGGTTTCAAGTATCTTCTTCACTTTGAAAAAGGTGAAATTGCAGGAGATATGATTAAGGAGCCATATAATAAGCGTGATACAGGTTCTCGAATCCGTTGGAAACCCGACCTTAAGGTGTTTACAGACATAAATATTCCTCTTGAGTATTATCAGGAAACAATCAAAAGACAATCTGTCGTAAATGCAGGTATCAAGTTTATACTTAAAAATCAGATTTCAGCAAATTCATTTGAAACATATGAATACCTTTATGACAATGGTATTACTGACTATGTAAAAGAGATTGCAAACGGTACAGAAATGTCCTCTGTGCAGTATTGGTCAACTGAAAGAGTTGGTCGTGACCGTGAGGATAAGAAAGATTATCGAGTAAAAATTACAGCATCTCTTTGCTTCTCAAATAAAATTCAGCTTAAAGAGTATTATCATAACTCAAGTTTTCTTGAACACGGTGGTGCACCTGAAAAAGCATTCAGAAATGCCTTTGTTTATCAGGTGGACAATTATCTTAAGCAGAATAACAGATATGTTAAGAGCGATGCTAAAATCAGTTATCAGGATGTTGAGGATTGCCTGATTTTAGTTGTTTCATCATTCTCAACACAGACTTCATATGAAAACCAGACTAAAAAGTCAATTACAAATAAATTTATTCAGGATGCAATGACAGATTTCTTCCGTCAGCAACTTGAAGTTTATTTCCTTGAAAACAAGCTTGATGCAGAAAAGATTACAAATCAGATTCTCATTAATATGCGTTCAAGAATCAAGGCAGAAAGCACAAGAATTAACATTAAAAAGACCTTGCAGACAAGTAACGATATGACAAGCAGAGTTGAAAAATTCGTTGATTGTCGTAGTAAGGATGTTAATGAAAGAGAAATCTTCATAGTGGAAGGTGACTCTGCTCTCGGTGCTTGTAAGCAGGCTCGTGACTCATCTTTCCAGGCAATTATTCCTGTTCGTGGTAAGATTCTCAACTGCTTAAAGAGTGAGTATGACAAAATCTTCAAGAGTGATATTATCACAGATTTGATTAAGGTTATTGGCTGTGGCGTTGAGGTAAACAGTAAGTCAAATAAAGATTTGTCACTTTTCAGCCTTGAAAATTTGCGTTGGAGTAAGGTTATTATCTGTACCGATGCCGATGTTGACGGTTTCCATATCAGAACACTTATTCTTACTATGATTCATAGACTTATGCCTACAATTATCCGTGAAGGTAAGGTGTTTATTGCAGAATCACCACTTTATGAAATTCGTTGTAAAGACCAGACATATTTCTGTTATACAGAAAAGGAAAAAGCAGATGTGTTAAATGAAATCGGCGATGCAAAATACACAATTCAGCGTTCAAAGGGTCTTGGTGAAAACGATGCTGATATGATGTGGCTTACAACAATGAACCCAAAAACTCGTCGTCTTATTAAAGTTGAGCCTGATAATATAGAAGCACTTATAAATGAAAAATTTGAACTCTTTATGGGTGATGACTTACAAGGCAGAAAAGACTTTATCGCAGAAAATGGTCATATGTATATTGACCTTGCGGATATCTCATAAAGGAGGGATATGAATGGCACGAAAAAAGAAACCTGTTGAAACAGAAATCACCGAAGAGCAGATGAATGCCCACATTCTCGGTGCAGGTGAGGTTGTTACACAGAAAATTACACATACAATTGAATCTAACTTTATGCCATACGCTATGAGCGTAATCGTATCCCGTGCAATTCCTGAAATTGATGGTTTTAAACCATCTCACAGAAAATTGCTTTATACAATGTATAAAATGGGGCTCTTGAACGGTGGCAGAGTTAAGTCTGCAAATATCGTTGGTCGTACAATGCAGTTGAATCCTCACGGTGATGCTGCAATTTACGAAACAATGGTGCGTTTGTCTCGTGGTAATGAGAGCCTTTTGCATCCTTATGTTGACTCAAAAGGTAACTTTGGTAAAGCATATTCAAAGAATATGGTCTTTGCTGCATCCCGTTATACTGAGGCAAAACTCGAATCAATTTCATCGGAACTTTTCCGTGATATTGATAAAGATACAGTAGATTTCGTTGATAACTACGATGCAACTATGCAGGAACCAACATTGTTGCCTGTAACATTCCCATCAATTCTTGTAAACTCAAATACGGGTATTGCTGTTGGTATGGCATCTTCAATCTGTTCATTCAATCTTCGTGAAATCTGCGAAACAACAATCGGACTTATTAAAAATCCTGATTTTGATGTTATGGAAACTCTTAAAGCACCTGATTTTATCGGTGGTGCAAAGATTATTTATAACGAAGCACAGATGCGTGAGATTTATCGTACAGGTCGTGGTGGCTTTAAGGTAAGAGCAAAATATGCTTACGATAAGTCAAATAACTGTATTGATATTACTGAAATTCCACCTACAACAACTGCTGAAGCAATAATTGATAAGATTATTGAAAAAGTAAAGTCAAATGCAATCCGTGAAATCAGCGATATCCGTGACGAAACAGATAAAAAAGGTCTTAAAATCACAATTGACTTAAAGCGTGGTACTGATGCTGATAAACTTATGCAGAAGCTTTATAAAATGACACCGCTTGAAGATACATTCTCCTGTAATTTCAATGTTCTTATTGCAGGTGTACCACAGGTGCTTGGTGTTGCAGATTTGCTTACTGAATGGATAGCATTCCGTACAGAATGTGTAAATCGTCGTGTTTATTTCGATTTGACCAAAGCAAAGGACAAATTACATCTCTTGTTAGGTCTTCAGAAAATTCTTCTCGATATTGATAAGGCTATTAAAATTGTCCGTGAAACTGAAGAAGAAGCAGAAGTTGTACCTAACTTGATGATTGGTTTTGGCATTGATAAAATTCAGGCTGAATATGTTGCTGAAATCAAACTCCGTCATTTGAACCGTGAGTATATTCTTAAACGTCTTAATGATGTTGAAGACCTGAAAAAGCAGATTGAGGATATGGAAGACATTCTTTCAAGTAAAGCACGAGTTAAGAAAATCATTGTTAATGAGCTTAATCAGGTTGTTGAGAAATACGGTAAGGACAGAAAAACTGAAATCATTTATGCTCAGGAAATCGAAGAAACTGAAGAAAGTATCGAGGAAGTTCCTGATTATCCTGTTACTCTTTTCTTTACAAAGGAAGGCTATTTCAAGAAAATTACTCCTTTGTCACTTCGTATGAGTGGTGAACATAAACTTAAAGAAAATGATGAGATTATCTCAACTGTTGAAACAACAAATAGTGTTGAACTCCTTTTCTTCACTAATAAATGTCAGGTTTATAAGTCAAGAGCAAGCGAATTTGACGATACAAAGGCAAGTGTCCTTGGTGATTTTGTAGGCTCAAAGCTTCAGATGGAAGACGGAGAAACAGCAATATTTATGGCTGTTGTCAAAGAATATAAGGGTTATATGCTCTTCTTCTTCCAGAATGGTAAGGTAGCAAAGGTTGATATTTCAGCTTATGAAACAAAGACCAACCGTAAAAAGCTTATTAAGGCTTATTCTGATAAGAGTCCAATTGTAAATGCTATTTATGTACCTGCTGACAAGGAAGTTGTTATGAAATCAACTGCAGGCAGATATCTTCTCTTTAATTCAGGTGCAATCTCTGCAAAGACTACAAAGGACAGTCAGGGTGTCGCAGTAATGAGCCTTAAGAAAGGCCATAGAGTAGAGTCTGTAACTGATTTTACTGACGGTATGTTTGCAAAACCAACTCGTTACAGAACGAAAAATCTCCCTGCAAATGGTGCAATACTCAGTGTAGAGGACCAAGGAGAACAGCTAACATTCTAATGAATAATGAATAATGAATGATGAAAAATGAATAATTAAGGTATAGTAGGGGCGATTAACGAATCGCCCTTAAAATAAAAAACCGACTGTAATAAACAGTCGGTACAGACAACCACGCAAACGCAAATTAAGCACTTGTTGTCTGCAAAAGTATTATGTGAAAATAATATATTAAAATTCATTGAAAAAAATACCACTTTTTTATAAAAAAGACTTGCATTTTTCATTTTGTTGTGATAGAATATCAAGGCTGTGAAATATACATGGTTTGGAGGTAGACACGTTATGGCATGGTATCACATAGTTTTCGGTATAGCACTTATTGTGTTAGCAGTTTTAATTGTTGTTTTTATTCTTGCGCAGGAAGGTAATGAGCAGGGACTTGGTGCCATTTCTGGTGGTTCTTCTGAATCTTTCTTTGGTAAAAACAAGGGTAGAACAGACGAGGCAAAGAAAGCATTCCTTACAAAGATTTTTGCAGGAGCATTTTTAGTTATCGTTCTTGTAGCATCAATTGTAATGATTTTCGCATAATTAAAACTTAAAATCCCGATAATATATCGGGAATATATGATCCACTAGCTCAGTTGGCAGAGCACTTGACTTTTAATCAAGGTGTCCGGAGTTCGAATCTCCGGTGGATCACCAAATAAAAAACCTTGCAATTCCTTGATAAATAAGGGGCTGTGAGGTTTTTGTCTTTTTTAAATTTGATTTATAAAATGCAAAAAAGTACAAAAAAACGCATAAAAATGCACAAAAAGTTCGTATAAAAGTTCGTATAAATTTTGAATAAGCAAAAACATAACTCTCCAAGAAACGATTGTCTTGGAGAGTATTTTGATTTAGCTGATGAAATCTTCGACAATATCGTTAAGGTGAACTAATTCAACTTGATACTCGTTTAAATCTTTAACTAAATGCTTTATGGCTTTTTTATCTGTTGAAATATCTTTTATGACCTTTTTGTGAAACAGATTTTCAGCAGCAATAATTCCATATGTTTTTATTATTCTGTTTTCGATTTTAATGCAATGTGGAAACATAATGTATTTCATCTTTTTTCACCTCCAATCTGCACGGAGGCGAATATTCCAATTATATAATCGGCGATTTCGAGTGTATTGTGACATAAAAAAATCCCCCTGCAGAGGTTTATGCCAATGCAGGGGATGAATTTATGTATTTACTTTTCGTCAGTCTTTTTTGGGGTTAAGTAACTTAATGCCTGTGTACTGTCACCGACACCTGCTGTTGTAGGGTCGATAAAAATACCGAGAACAGCAATACCGACTGAGAACAAAGCATAAGGATTTGTGACAAGGTCAATGAGGGCTTCATATACAGCCTGCCAACTTGTGAGCATTTCAGGGGAAACACCCATTGCTGTTAAGATAACACCTAACAAACCAATCCAAAACCAAGGATTTTTAGCTCGTACTTTTAAGTTTACTTTTGTTGTCATAATTATTTCTCCTTAAATCCAAATTTTTTCATCATTGCAAGTGTGATTGGTCCGATGCAACCATCCTGTTCAAGTCCTGTTCTTCGTTGGAACTCTTTAGTCCAGGCTTCTGTGTTTTCACCGAAGTAACCGCCCTTTACATCTTCCTTATCTCTGTTAAGAGTTTTTGCATAAGATGGGAACACATTGTAATAGAAATCATTGATTCTTTCAATATTCTTACCTGAATCGCCTTTTTTGAAGTAACCTTTTGATGGGAAGAAGTTATCATCTTCCACAGGCTCTATGTACGTAATATTGAGAGTTCTGAGGATACCCTTTGCGATAGCAATACCCATAATTCTGCGTTCTGCAAGAGTATCAACAATCTTAACATCATTTTTGTTATCAATGAATGCACATTCAACGAGAACAGAATCGCAAAGAACCTGACGAACAAAACCAAAGTAATCCATACCATTACTGAGAAGCTTAACCTTTAAGCCTCTGCTATTCTGTCCGATTTTTGTAAGTTCTTCAAGAATGTTTCTTGCGAGAATATCATCAGATGTGTCTGCTTTTGAATGGAATACTTCAGCACCGTTACCGCCACCTGCATTAAGATGAATATCTGCAGCAAGGTCAGGTTTAAAAGCATTACACTCTTTAATTCGTGATGCAAGGTTTTCACTTACATCACTTTCACGGCTTAACATTACAAGAACACCATGACGAACTAATTCATCACGAGTTGCTTTTGCAATATCAAGAGCCATATCTTTTTCTTTTCTGCCAAAGGCGACAGCTCCGGGGTCTTTACCACCGTGACCGACACCGATATAAACTTTTTTTGCCATAGTAATCACTCCTTATGTTCTTCGCTGAATCTATTCAGCAATTCTTCATATTTTTTCTTTACTCCACCGTTGCGATGGAGTTTATTAACATAAATGTCACCTGCAGATATTCTTTCGCTTAACGGCATTTCAGGTGTCATAATGATAAGGCGGAGTATATCACAATACTGTTCCTCATCATGCTTGTCCTTTTTCTCAATCCACTTTTCGCATTTGCGAACGAATTTATATACTTTTATCGCAACTGCAAGAATTGTGCCAACAGCTGTTAAAACAGATGCAACAAGAATTATTTTATTTACCATTGGACTCACCACCTTCGTCTTTAAACAATTCCGCTTGTTCTTTTTCTGACATAAAAGCATTTGCAAGCTGTTTAATTTTGTCAATGCCAATAGACTTGCTACCTGACTTATAGAGATTATATTGTGTTTTGATAAACTCACTCATTAATTGACACCCCCATTGTTTGAATAGCAAGGTTAGCAACGGCATTTTCAAGTGCAGTAATACGCTCGTTGGTAGTGGGTTGTGTTTTTTTCTTATCAATAATTTCTTTGATTTTAGGGCAAACTTTCATAATGTTTAATTTATTCATAAATCAATTCGCCCTCCTTTGTTTCAATGTCGACCTCTTTGAATTCTATTGCAATTTTTGAAACAAGTGCCAAAAGTGGCTCAATTTCTTCCCATATAGCATTTGAAGTGTCTAAATCAGTTGTTTCAACATATACTTCTTCTGTCCTTACACCATATTTCATCACATTGCTACCACCAACTCCAGTGTTACAAATTGTAGAGTAGTTCACTATGGTATCTTCGGGCAGTGCCGTTTTAATCATTTCAGCAATTTCTTCAAGAGTTGTCTCTAAAAATTCCCCTTCATAGGACACCAGCAATGTTGTGTTTGTAATGTCGCTTACATCTTTGGGGGAGTTGCTAAAAACAGTATATTCTTCCGTTGCGTCAACATCTGTAAAACTACTAACGAAAGAAAAACTAACTATAATTTGATTTTTTGTGCCATTTGCTATGTTTTCTTTTGTGTATGAAAAGACAAACGGCATAATACTAGCGCTTTTATTATTTGCATTGGTAAAGGTTATTCGTTTTTGATTTACACTTGCAATATCAAATTCCGTTTTGTACCACTTCTCGACGTTTTCAGGTAGGTTATTATTAACAACCGTTATTTCATTAAAAATAGCAGAAAAATCATTGTTTTCTTCCTTTAAGGCAACATCAAAAGTCATACTTTGTACACCTTCTTATTGATTATTTCTTCAACAGGAATATTATCAAAAACTTTCGGAATTACCTTGTTGTCGTTTGTTAAAAATAATAACTCTATTCTTACTTTTGCTAATGATGAAAACTTTATAGTTTCTTCCTGTGTCATTTCGTGTAGGATTGAATTACCACTCACTTTTAAATCTTTCAATGTCTTTTCAATTACAACTTTTCTGTTTTGCAGATATGTAATTGTGACATCTTTGATTAAACTTATATCACTTACCGTAAAAATGTCGGTTGGTGTGGTCGCTTGATACATATAATCACCTCTCTAATCTTTATTATCTTTACTTACTCTTGCAAGAGCTAATGCAACAAAAGTAAGTAAACTGCCTATGATTGTTCCTAAAATAAAACTCATTCTATCACCTGATTTACCGTAATAATTGAAGTTTCATCAATGCCTGTACAACAAAGTCTTATCGGGCCGTCATTGGATACAGTAAACTGTATTAAATTACCATCTTCATATATTGCATTGTGTGTTGTGCCACCATCACCTGTTACAAGGTTCCATCGTGTGTTCTCTTTAAGTGTACCGTCATCATAATAATAAGCAATTTGATTTTGATAATCGGATTTATCATCAGGCATACTAACATTTTTAAGACGAACAATGTCATTATACGCACAAGGAATTAGTCCTGTTACATATCTGCCTGTGTAAGAAGCAAGACTACCATCGGAAGCAATATATACTCCTTCTTCATAACCAACCTCATCAAGAATATTAGTATATCCTACTCCATCATCAGGTTCTTCGCTTTCAATACCCATAGGCAATATCTTTTCAAACAATGAAACAAGCTGTGGTATGTAATATCTCTTGTAGCCCTCTGTATTTGGGTGAGTACCGTCACCCTCACCTGCTTCAGCTTTTGTACTAAAGTTTACAAAATAATTATTGAGTTGTGCTTCGCTCCAAGAACCTAATCCACTTTTAGCCCAAGCATCATAATACGGAATAGCATACTTTTCACAAAGACCAATCATTTTATCTCTGAAATCTGCAAAGGAATTTCCGTTGATTTCATTCTGATAACGACATTTATGGGTGATAATAAAACATATAGGCTTACCGACAAAACTTGTTATTGCATATCTGAATATGTATTCCAATGCACCACACATAGTTTTGGTGTCAAGTGTTCCTGTATAATCAGTCGCATCAAAATCACCTAACGGTACACCATTCCAATGGTCATTTACACCACCTTCAAAACAATATAAATCACCATCAGTAGGAAGATTTACAAGATTATCAACAATGGAATGTGAAAGTGTTACAGAATTTCCGTCTTTATCCGTTGCACCTTCTGCTGTGACCAATCTACCACCACCAACAGCCTGATTGTCGAATGTACCACCTACTAAATCAGCAATGATTTTTGGATAAGCACCACCATTGTCAGGGTCAGATGAAGGAGCACAAATGCTGTCACCATCGTAAACAATTTTTTTGCCTTTTAGTCTGTTTTGCTCTTGACTAACATCTATGTTTTTTATTGCATTATAAACAGCACCGCCTGATACCGCATTTCCGCTGTTTTCTTCAACTGTGGTGTCTATATTTATCGTAACCGTTTTTAACGCCTGTGCTACCGCAACACCACTTTGAGCGTTTTCACTTGTTGCACTATATGTTTGGTCAACAACAGTTGCATTTTCCTCAAGTTTTGCAATTCTATCCTCGTGGTCAAGAATTTCTTTCTCATAATCGGCAGGGACAAAAGCAATGTCTGTATTTGACCATTGTGGAATAAGTGAGGCGGCACAATGTACCCATTCAACCTCTAATACAACGCCACTAACATTACCACTCCAGCTCATTGAGTAAATTTGTACATATTTTGCACCAGCTGGTGCGGTTAAATTTGTTGTCATAATTTCCTGACTACTACTTTCAACCATAATTGGAGAAATCATAGCTTCATTTTCGTCATACCAGCAACCATTACAAGTGTGTCCGTCAGTACCTCTTAAGTAAGCTTTGAGAATATCACCCTCATCAACTGGAATAAGATTTGTTCTTTTAGATGAAGCATCACCACTTGTTGGAGTATATAACTTAGGGTTGCCTTCGTTATACCAGAAATATTGTTCTGGTAATTCTTCAATCGTTATCTCTGGATAAGCTCCACTATACATATAAGCATAAATAAATCCGTCAGGAAGCACATACACTTTTGATGTGTCTATGCATTCGCTTATGTTATTTGCAAAATTTGGTTTTAATTGGATACGACCGTCTGATGAAATTCCACCACCTGCAACAAGGTCAGCAATACTTGTGTCAACATATTGTTTGATAATTTTATTTTGTACAGGGTTTCTGCTTGTTTCTGATACATAAGTATCAACATCAATTTCAACATTCTGCAAAGCAGTATAAACTGCACCACTTGATACAGGGTTTGTACTACCTTCTTTAACCGTGGTGTCAGTTGTGATTTTAACATTAGCAATTGTATCAGCATTATCTTTTAACTTCTTGTCAATTTTAGAAAAGTTTTCGTTTAATGCACTTGTGTCAGCACTATCGTTAAATGACGGTAGGTTTAAATTGTAATTATCTGTATAGTTCATATGCACGCTCCTTTTTTTACTCTGAAACTATTGCCATTTGCGTGATTAGATTTTCGCCCGATAAATGCTTAAAAACTGCACGAGCATCAGTTGATTTAACTTCTCCGTCAGCAGTAACATCTGCTCGTGATTGTTGGTCTGCATTTAATGTGATAAGACCTGCAACGTGGTTCAGTATTAACAACACATCAAAACTTGTTATTTTCCCGTTGTTGTCAACATCACCCATAAGTTCATATCTATTTGCCATATCAAATCACCTCGTGCAAAAATGTTTTTTGTTTAAGAGTGCCGTTATATGTCATTTCAATCCCTACAACGACGGCTCTTTTGGTTAAAAAGTTTCCTGCATCATCATAAAGATTTGTTTCAACTTCAACTAAATCTCCCATTTCAAGTGCTATATTTGACAGAGAGTTAACCTCAATAGAATATTTGTCAGAAGAATACCAAACATTAAGACTTGCAAGCTTTTCTACTGTTGCAGTTTCACCCAATGCCAAATAATTTAACGGATTGTCCTCAACATACATTTCGCCTGTTTTTTTCTTGTCGGTATTATCCCAAAATTGAGTAACGCTATTAGCTTCAACAGGTGTGACAATTATGCTATTATCTTCTCCGTCTGTAACTTTGTTATATGCATCTTTTGAAATAAAACCACCAAGAGTTGAACTTTGAGCAGTTGACCTGCCATAGCCTTTATAAAAGTATCTGCCATATTTAAGTTCATTTCCATAATCATCTGTATATGTCAATATTTCTGTTGGTTCAAGTGAATATTCTTCATCTTCTTTAATTTGAACAACATATCTGTTTATTGAAAACGATGAAATGTCGGCATTGGCTGTAAGTTTTGGATGCTCTCTCATTATTTTTTTTGTGAACTTAAAAACAGGAGTTCTTGCAGAACTTGAAACCAATGTTAAAAATCTCTTAAGCATTACATAATTTTCTTTAAAATCAAAATAGCAACTTTGCGTTAATGCAGAATTTTTTAACAAATTTTTAGTTGAACCCTCGAAAATAATCAAGTTATCCATTGTTCGTGTTGTGTTTACTGATGTCGTTTCTTCTGCATCTATCTGACTTTTAGCCAATCCATTAATAATATCAAAATTTCGTGTGAAGTTGCCTATTTCATTTAAGAAAAGCCATCTTATCGGGTTTACCCACGGAATACCCGTATTGAAACAATGAGAAACATTTTCGTTCAAAAAATATAACAAATCTCTTGCAGTCCAAGTAATTGTGTGTCCCTCGGCAACGGGTTTTGCAACAAGAAACATTGTAGGCAGAGTAACGGTTTCGCTATTGTCACTTTTAAAAACCTCTCCCCAAGTTAAATTTTTCAAATCTCCCCAAGTTTTGGTTTTTAAATCTCCCCAAGTGTTAAAATTTGTTATTTTTTGAGTAAAACTCAAATTAACAGCCATATACTTAACAAGATTTTCATACTTTTCAGGATAATTTTGAGCGTTTAACTTGCCAAAATAAAACTCTTTCCAAGTCAATTCCATATATGGCAAGGTTTGACCCGTGGGGTCAATACTTCGCTTATATGACATATCAATGATGTTGTTAGATTTCCAAGTCAATGAAACTTTGTTATCGTTTACATCAGTACCACTTACAGTAATAGTTGGTTTTATTGGTGGTCTAACATTTGAGTTGACAATTTCTAAAAACTTATCGCTTACAGAAATCATTATCAATACACCTCACTAACTGTTATAACATCATCTTCGCCCATATCAATGATAGAGAAGCCACAGTTATAATAATGTGTCGGTACAACTATTCCGTTTATTTTCTCTGTTGTACTTGATGGGTTAGCCTTTTCAATGTTACCACGATAAAAACGCTGTATTTTAACTTTGCCCTCTGTGTGGCTGAAATACTTCATATAAAATACATATCCGTAAGTGTCAAACCAACGGTTTATTTTCCACCAATCGGTATTTTTGAGCCTTGCCCACTTTAACTGCATTGTGTACTGCGTTCTACCAACCTGTTCAATAAGCATTGTGCCGTCAGCATTTCGCCCTGCATCAACCAAAAATTCATTACTTGACGGAAGTTCAACAGGACAGGGGAGTTGCAATGTGTTCAGGAGTGTAGTTCCTGAAACACCTGTGCCAATTTCAATATAACTTTCTTTTGTGTTAATAGGCATTTGCAAAACCTCCAAATACAGTCTGTGTGCCGAGGTCGTTTTCAGCCTCTCGTACAGCAAGTGCTATCTGTCTGCCATTGAGATAAATAGGCACTTCAATTCTGCCATTGAAACCACTACCTACATTCATACTTGCCAACACTTCTGCAACACCTTGCTTAATCGTGTCGAGTGGTGC
>JAZNWU010000014.1:0-36097 GCA_045593555.1 Candidatus Fimenecus sp.
GACCCTGGCTTTGCAGGTAACACAGCAACTAACGCTACAAAACCTGCTACTCTTGAAACAGGTGCAGAAATCAAAGTTCCTCTCTTCATTGAAGAAGGCGAAATGATTAACGTTGATACTCGTACAGGCGAGTATATGTCAAGAGCATAATTTTTGCTGATTAAGTTAAACTATACTTAACGGAGGAATAATAATGATGACAGTAACAGAAAAAGTAGCATATCTCAAGGGTCTTGTTGAATGTCTTGACTTTGACAAGGACGATAAAGAAACAAAGGTTATTAATGCAGTTCTCGATGTTCTCGAAGACCTTGCACTTACAGTAAGTGACCTTGACGATGAAATGGCTCTCGTTACAGAACAGCTTGATGCTGTTGACGAAGATTTAGCAGACCTTGAAGAAATCTTCTATGACGAATGTGATGATTGTGATTGCGATTGTGACGATTGTTGCGACTGTGATGACGACGAAATGTATGAAGTTGAATGTCCTAACTGTGGCGAAGTGATTTACTTTGATGAAGAAATCATTCTTGACGGTCAGGCTGAATGTCCAGCTTGTGGCGAAACTCTTGAATTCGATTGCGAATGTGATTGTGACTGCTGCGAAGGCGACGAAGAATAATTAAATTCAACAAAATTTCAGGACTACCTTTTGGTAGTCCTTTTTATTGCAATTATTTCCTTTTAGTGATAGACTATTGTTATGGAGGGATTGAAATGACAGATAACAAAAAAATGATGAACGTTTATACTGTTATGTGGGCAATTGTGGCTGTTGTTTATGGCTTATGGATGACATTTGTCATGAGCTGGGACCAATATGCTTACATAATTCCAACTGAAGCAGATATGCTTTTACCTGCTGACCAGTTTATTGCAAAATTTGATGGTATGCTTTATGGACCAATGTATGCAAATGCAACTATCTATTGGCTTTGGGTAATCGGCTCAACAGTTCTTTTATTCTTCTACGCATTTTTTATCAAAAAGATTCTTTTTGCAGAAAAGCTTTCAAAACCAACTACTATTTTCTGTATTGCAAATCTTATTGCGGGTTTTATATTTATTACCTGGTACGGATTTTTAGATTTTCCACAACAATTCGGCAATATTTTAACTGACGTTACTGCAAGTATGTTAGGTCTCAAATATCCTTTAGAATATAAAATCTGGGGTGTACTTTCTTCACTTTCAATTTTTACTAATGTTCTTTATATGTACCGAAAGAACAACTACTATAACAAGGCAGGAATTATAATTACTTCTTTAGGCTGTGCTGCACTTTTTGTTACAATCAATGTTCCGTCAGCAGGACTTGAGCTTATTATGACACCAAGATGTTTAGGACATTGGGCTTCCGCTCTTATATTTGCTTTCTTTGGTGCAGCAGGTGTTATTATTTTCCTGTTCCATAAATGTATGGAAAAAGATAAGAAATACATAATTGCAACTGTGATTTTCGTTATTGTTCTTGCTCTTATGCTTGTTCTTTTAGTTACGGTTGGTAAGAGTGCATTTATTGAAAATCTTCCAATGTGGGTTGCTTATGCACTATTATTTATAATCAATTTCACAACATTCTTTGATAAGAAAGAAACTAAAGAAACCGTAAAAGCATAAAGGAGAATTACCATGAAAGAAATTTTAATGTCAAATATTCCGGCAGCAGTTGCCTCTGTTGGTCTTATTCTCTATTTCTTTGGAATGGCAATTGTATTTATCATCAGCCCTTTAAAAAATGCTGAAAGTTTTTCAATCAAGCCTGTTGACAATGCAGGTAAAACTGAAATCCGAGTTTATTACGGTGGTATTTCAGGTGCTTTAGGCGGATTTTTACTTTTCCTTATGTTAGCACTTAAAACTCCATACTACTCAATGATTGGTGGTCTTTTCTTCTCTACAACCGTTTTTGTTACAAGAACAATCTTCCTTTGTGTTGATAAAGGTTGGAAATGTCCATACACAAAGCTTGCAATACCTGCAGAAGGTTTATTTGTAATTGCTCTTTGGACTTGCTTCATTCTTTCGAAAATATTATATTAATATGACACCTATTCAAGAAAAACTGTTTTCTTTGCAAGATTCAGGATACAGAGATTTCCATTCAAAGCTGATGCCTACTGTAAACAAAGATAAAATTATCGGTGTTCGCGTCCCTGCGTTAAGGAAACTCGCAAAGGAAATAAACAAATTTGATTTAAAGGCAGAGTTTTTAAAAACTCTGCCTCATAAATATTATGAAGAAGATAATTTGCACGCCTTCTTAATCGAACAAATTAAAGATTTTGATGAGTGCATTTCTGCTTTAGATGATTTTCTTCTACATATTAATAACTGGGCAACATGCGATATGATGACACCTAAAATTTTAGGTGATTATCCTGATATATTATACCTGAAAATACAGGAATGGATAAAATCTTCTCATACATATACCGTGAGATTTGGTGTCGTAACTTTAATGAAATTCTTTATGAATGATAAGTTAGATAAAAAGCATCTACAATTGCTTTTAACCATAAAATCTGACGAATATTATGTTAACATGGCAATTGCATGGTATCTGGCGACTGCACTTGCAAGCAACTGGGATATGGTTATCCCATATATTGAAAAGCAAAAATTCAGTAAATGGATTCATAACAAAACAATTCAAAAAGCCATTGAAAGTTATCGTATAACACCTGAACAAAAGAATTATTTGAAAACATTAAAGATAAAATGAAAGAGCAGTTCAATTGAACTGCTCTTTAGTTGTTTTTAATCTATTGATTATTCAGCAAGCTTTTTAATTACTTCAATAAACTGCTTTTCTTCGCTGAGTTCTATTGCACCCTTATCAACAAGTGCTGCATTTGCAGGATTAATAGGAAGCTTTGCAAGAACAGGAACTCCAAGTTCTTCAGCAACTTCATCTATTTTACTTTCACCGTAAATGCTATGTTTTTTACCACAATCAGGACATTCAAAGTAACTCATATTCTCAACAATACCGATAATAGGAATATTCATCATCTTTGCCATATTTACTGCTTTCTTAACAATAAGAGTAACCAAATCCTGAGGAGTTGTTACAATTACAATGCCGTCAACAGGAAGTGACTGGAAAACTGTAAGTGGAACATCTCCTGTTCCAGGAGGCATATCAACAAACATAAAATCAACATCGCCCCAGACTGTTTCCTGCCAGAATTGATGAATGAGTCCTGAAATAACAGGTCCACGCCAGATAACAGGCTGGTCTTCTCTTTCAAGAAGAAGGTTAACACTCATAATTCTTGTGCCAAGCTTTGATTCTAACGGATACATTCCGTCTGCTGTACCTTCTGGATTACCGTGAACTCCAAATGCTTTTGGAATAGATGGTCCTGTAATATCGGCATCAAGAATTGCTGTCTGATAACCCATTGTCTGTGCTGTAACTGCAAGTGAAGATGTTACGAAGCTTTTTCCAACGCCACCTTTACCACTTACAACGCCAATAACTTTTTTAACATCACTCATAGGATTTCCCGGAATGTGTAAATCTTGTTTTTTGCTGTCGCAATTTGATGAGCAACTGCTGCAATTTCCACTACATCCACTCATTTTATAAAACCTCTTTTCAGTAGGGGTCGGCGTCCTCGACGACCCGATTATTTATATTTACATCTATTTTCCTACACAGAATTGTGCAAAAATCTCGTTAACAACTAATTCAGTTGCCTTTTCACCTGTCAAAACCATAAGGTTTTCAATAGCAGAATCAAGACAAACTGTAACTGCATCCATAGTCATACCAAGCATAAGTGCGTTTTCTGCATCTTTTAATGCATCAAGTGCTTTTTTACAACAATCACATTGACGGTCATTTACAATTGCTGTGGCTGATGTATCAAAATCGGCAGTTCCTAAAAGCTCCTCAACTGCTTGTGTAAGTTCTTCTTTACCTTTACCCGTTTTAGCTGAGATAAAAACTGTCTGCGAAAAATTTTCTTTGATTTCATCGTATAGATGATTTTCAACTAAATCTGTTTTATTGACAATTCCGATTGCTTTTTTATCCTTACAAAGCTCAATTAATCTTCGGTCAGCTTCATTTAATTCACGACTACCGTCAAAAACTGCAAGAACAAGTTCAGCATTCTGTAATCTTTTTACAGCCCTGTCGACACCAATGCTTTCAACAACATCTTCAGTTTCACGAACACCTGCTGTATCAGCAAGGCGAAGTGTGATTCCACCAACATTTACTGTGTCTTCAACTATATCCCGTGTTGTACCTGCAATTTCAGTAACAATTGACTTTTCTGTTCCTGACAGAAGATTCATAAGTGTGGATTTACCCACATTAGGACAACCTACAATGGCAGTATCAACACCCTCCATTATAATTTGTCCCTTATCAAAGTCATTTATGAGTTTATTGAGATTCAAAATACTCTCTTCTATATGTTCTTTCAATTTGTTGTCAGATAAGTCTTCAATTTCCTCATATGGATAATCAACCCAAGCAGAGAGAAGTGCCATATCATAAACAAGTTTATCGTTAATTTTCTTAATTTCTTTAAAAAGTCTTCCTTCAAGTACACCAAGAGCAATTTTTTCTGCCTGTTCACCTTGTGCAGAAATAATATTCATAACAGATTCTGCACTTGTCAGGTCCATTTTACCATTCAAAAAAGCTCTTTTTGTAAATTCTCCAGGCTCTGCAGGACTTGCTCCTGCATCATAAACTGCTTTCAGCACTTTATCTGTAACAAAAAGTCCGCCGTGGCACGATATTTCCACAATATCCTCACCTGTGTAGCTTTTCGGTGCACGAAAAACAAGTGCAACTACATTATCTATATTCCCGTTTTCATCAGATGCTTTACCATACAGTGCAGAATATCCCGGAATATCTTCTAACTTTTTACCGTTGAATGAAGAAAAAACTTTATCGGCAACACCAATTGCATTTTCCCCTGAAATTCGGATAACACCTATTCCACCGGGAGCTCTGCCTGTTGAAATTGCAGCAATTGTGCTCATTTTTCTTCACCAACCTTCTGTTTTCTCAATTCTTTAAAGAAGCTTGAAAGTATTTCAGAACATTGTTCTCCTAAAATTTCACCTTCATATTGTGGTTTATGGGTGAAATTCATATCAAAAAGCTGTGCTGCCGAAACGACAGCACCATTTTTTTCGTCTTTTGCTCCAAAATAAACATTTCTTATTCTTGAATTTATAATTGCACCTGCACACATGGGACATGGCTCAAGAGTAACATACATATCACAATGCCACAATCTCCATCCACCAAGATTCTGACAAGCATTATTTATTGCTTCAATTTCTGCATGGTGCAAAGCATTTTTCACAACTTCTCTGCGATTTCTACCTTCACCAACAATTTCACCATTGCAAACAACAATTGCTCCGACAGGCACTTCACCTTCCTCTGCAGATTTTTTTGCAAGAGAAAGAGCATATCTCATAAATTCATTCTTTTCCATAATTAAAATTTAATATTACTGATTGTAACTAAAACCAACAAAACAAGTGCAATGATTGCAGGACCATTTTTAAGTGTTGCAGTCACCTTTTCACCAACCGTCAACACGCTACTTCCCTTGGATAATGTTATCCTGTACTTCATTTTTATAAGCTTTACAATACCAATTATTCCAACTATTGCAAATGCAAACAACATAATAGCAGTAACAATTGCCGATGCCTTTTCTCCAAAATTATCATTTACACTTAATGCCACAACCGAATACAGATTGTTAATGAAGTGCATTATTATTGATGGCCAAAGGCTTCCTGTTGCAATTGCAAGGTAACCAAGAAGAAATCCGCCGATAACAGTATAAGGAATCTGTACCATATTTCCGTGCATTACTGCAAATAACAATGCAGAAGCAATAATTGCATATTTATCACCGTATTTTCTCAAAGGCTGCATTATTATTCCTCTGATAACTGCTTCTTCTATCAATGCAGGAACAACGGCAACACTCAAAACACCTAATAAAGTTTCTTTTCCACCCTTAAGAGTAATTTCACTGACACTTGAAGTAAATTCAAGTCCTAAAATCTCTTGAAAGATTGCAGAAATATAATTAATTGCAATTGCACTGAACACCATTATCGGTAAAAATACCATAACAAGATATTTTGCACTTTCTTTGTTATAAACTGTTCCGAATGGTAATTCCTTTGATATTTTTTCATTCTTAAAAATAAGATGAATTACAAAAAATGGTACTCCGATAGAAAGAAATGTAACAATAATATCAAATGCCAATGATGGCAATGTATCATTATATATCTTATTTATAGATGGAAATACCCAAGATGTAAAAACAATTACAAATGACAATGCATAGGAAACCAGCACATACATTATTACCGCAAAAAAACATCTACTGCTGATTTTTTTGATATTTTCTTTTTCTTGTTCTTTCTGAACAAATTTTAAATATTGTTCATTATACATCTCTGCACCATTTCTATAAGAAGATGATGCCCATCCACCAAACTGACCATTCTGATTAAAACCATTATTCATTATTAAACACCTTTAGTCAGTTTCTTTATTTGACACATAACCACCTAAAACGGTTATTGCTGTCTTTCTGTTTTCTTCTAATTTAATATTTGTTTTACCATAAAGCTCAAGCTGTAACTTCTGTGCAACAAGAGGATAATCAACAACCCAAATCCATGCAGTTGACCTTGAATTATATCCGTATCTTGCATCAGGAGTTGGCATTGTTATTTGTGAAATAGCAAAATTCGGCCATCCGTCTGTAACAGCTTTTGCAGCATAAGTAAAAATTGTTTTTCTGCTGATATTTGTTCTCACATTTGCAAGAATTACATCAGCTACAGCGTTGATTTCTGAAAGAGTTGCTCCTTTGCATCGCTCAATAAGAGCTGTAATCACTTGTCTTTGACGGGCAACTCGACTAATATCGCCATTTGCATCTGAATATCTTATTCGGCTAAATCTTAAAGCTTGTTCACCATTAAGGAGCACTTGATTACCACGTGGAAAATCTTTTCCAACATAATTCGCAACATAAGCAGGAACGTCAACTCTTACACCACCAAGCACATTGATAACGTGTACAAATGAATCAAAATCAACCATTACATATCCATCAATCTTTATTTTATAATCATTTTCGATTGTTTCAACAAGATATCCAGGACCGCCATTTGCACAAGCAGCATTTAATTTTGCATATCTGTCGAATTTGTCCATATATGTGTAACTGTCACGCATAAAAGATACGAGCTTAATCGTTTCTTTTTTGGGGTTTATTGACACAAGCATCATAACATCAGTGTTGCCTTTTTCAGTAACATTTGACCTATTCGGGTCTTTTGCAGAAGCATCACTACCAATAAGAAGAATGTTAAGAATGTCTTTATCTGTTAATTTTTCTCCATCATTAATTGCCCAATTTTTTAAGATTTCCTTAAAATCTCTTCCCGTTGCATCGTCAATCTCACCAAAATCAAAACTGTCTTCTTCTGCTTCAATAAATTCCTGATTTGGATTAATGGTTGTACTTTCATCATCAATATTGATAAGGCTGAATTTGTGTCCCACAAATCCCACAACCGCAATTATCAAAGCAAGAAAAATAATTAAAAACGGAAGAAAGAATATTAAGAACCTCTTCTTTTTCTTTTTTTCTTCAGGAGCAACCTGGGCAGCTTCTTCTGTTACCTTTACTTCTTCGCTACTCATACATATCTTTCCTTTCACAAAGGGAAATATTATTCTTCAGCGTTTTTTGTTACCTCTGCTGATTCCACATTTTCAGTTTCTTCTGTTTCTTCCTCGTGCTTAGCAAGAGAAATTGTAACAACCTTTTCGCCTTCCTTAGTCTTCATAAGGATAACACCCTTTGAAGGTCTGTTACATTCACGAACCTGCTCTGCCGGAAGACGGATAATAATACCATCAGAAGAAATCATAATGATATCCTGTGTTTCATCTACCATTTCAATAGCACATACTTCACCATACTGCTCAGTATGATAGTTTGTAAGACCTTTACCACCACGATTTTGAACACGGTAATTTGAAACATCACTTCGTCTGCCATAACCTTTTTCACTGATTGTAAGAACTTTACCTTCGTCACCGAAAATAACCATACCTACAACTTCATCACCATCACTAAGAGTAATAGCACGAACACCACGAGCAGTTCTACCGATAGCACGCGCATCGTTTTCCTTGAAACAAATACTCATACCCTTACGAGTAGCAACCATAAGATTTTGCTCACCATCAGTAAGCTTAACCCAACGAAGTTCGTCACCTTCATCAAGGTTAATTGCAATAATACCACTCTTACGGATATTTTTATATGCATCAAGTTCTGTTCTCTTAATAACACCATTCTTTGTAGCCATACAAAGATAATACTTATCCTCACCAAAATCAGGTACTCGAAGCATTGCTGTAACCTTTTCATCAGCAGTAATCGGAAGAATATTAACAATATTCATACCTTTACCGGTTCTTGTGCCCTCAGGAATTTCATAACCTTTAAGTCTGTACATCTTACCTGCTGATGTAAAGAAAAGAATATAATCGTGTGATGAACAGATAAACATACTTTCAGCATAGTCCTCTTCACGACGACTCATACCCTTTATACCTTTACCGCCACGACGCTGTACCTGATAAGTTTCAACAGGTTGACGCTTGATGTAACCCATCTTTGTAAGAGTAAATACGCAATCTTCTTCAGCAATAAGGTCTTCAATATCAACTTCGCCAAGAACATTTGAAATTTCTGTTCTTCTTTCATCACTGAATTTCTTGCCGATTACAGAAAGTTCTTCTTTAAGAATTTCTTTCACCTTTGTTTTAGAACCAAGAATTTCAAGATATTCCTTAATTTTTGCTCTTAATTCATCTCGTTCTGCGATAATTTTCTGAATTTCAAGACCTGCAAGCTGTCCAAGACGGAATGCAACGATAGCTGATGCCTGTGGGTCATCAAAATCAAATTTTTCCATAATAGCAACTTTTGCTTCTGCCTGTCCGCCTTTACAAGCACGAATTGTTGCAATAATTTCATCAACAATATCAATAGCACGAGCCAAACCTTCAAGAATATGTTCTCTTGCCTGTGCTTTATTAAGGTCATACTGTGTTCTTCTTGTAATAATTTCACACTGGAATTTAATATATTCTTCAATAATTTGCTTAAGGGAAAGAACTTTTGGTTCACCATTTACCAGGGCAAGCTGAATAATACCGTAAGAAATCTGAAGCTGAGTCATTTGATAAAGCTGATTAAGAATAACCTGAGGGTTAGCATCACGCTTAAGGTCAATAACTATTCTCATACCGCCACCACGTTTTGATGAGTAGTCATTGATATCAGAAAGACCTTCAATTCTCTTATCCTTATGTAAATCAGCAATTGACTCAATAAGTCTTGCCTTATTTACCTGATATGGAAGTTCTGTAATTATAATCTGGAAACGACCATTTCTTTCATTTTCAACAATTTCTGCACGGCCACGAAGTGCAATTTTACCACGACCTGTTGCATATGCAGCACGGATACCTGATTTGCCCATAATAATACCACTTGTAGGGAAGTCAGGTCCTTTGATATGCTCCATTATATCGTCAAGCTCTGCTTCAGGATTATCAATCACACAGCAGATACCGTCAACAAGTTCACCAAGGTTGTGTGGTGGAATGTTTGTAGCCATACCAACAGCAATACCGGTTGAACCATTAGCAAGAAGATTTGGATATCTTGATGGTAGAACTGTTGGCTCTTTAAGACGGTCGTCGTAGTTAGTTGTAAAATCAACTGTGTCTTTATCAATATTTGTGAGCATTTCAAGAGCAATTTTGCTCATTCTTGACTCAGTATAACGGTATGCAGCAGGTGGGTCACCGTCAACTGAACCGAAGTTACCGTGACCGTCAACAAGAACATATCTCATTGAGAAGTCCTGTGCAAGACGAACCATTGCATCATAAACAGAAGCGTCACCATGTGGATGGTATCTACCAAGCACAGAACCAACTGTATCAGCACACTTACGGTGTGGCTTGTCAGGATAAAGTGAATTTTCATACATTGTATAAAGAATTCTTCTATGAACAGGTTTAAGTCCATCACGTACATCAGGAAGTGCACGAGATGTAATAACAGACATTGAGTAGTTAAGGAAAGATGTTCTCATTTCCTTGTTAATCTCAACATTTATAATATTCTGTTCTTCAAGTGGTGTGTATCCACCTAAATTTTGATTGTTAGCTTTACTCATTTTTTTACCTCTATTTTCTAACTCTGTAACTAAATGTCAAGATTTTGTACATACTTTGCATTTTTCTCAATAAATTCACGACGAGGTTCAACCTTATCACCCATAAGAATTGAAAATGTTTCGTCTGCTTCCATAGCATCTTCAAGTGTTACTCGAAGCATTGTTCGGGTTGCAGGGTCCATAGTTGTTTCCCACAGCTGTTCAGGGTCCATTTCACCAAGACCCTTATATCTCTGAATATCACAGTTTGAACCCATCTCTTCAATAAATGCATCTCTCTGTTCATCAGAGAAAGCGTATTCATGACGTTTACCCTTACTTACCTTGAAAAGTGGTGGCTGTGCAATATAAATGTAGCCTTCAGTAATCAAATCTTTCATATATCTGAAGAAGAATGTGAGAAGAAGTGTTCTGATATGCTGACCGTCAACGTCGGCATCGGCCATAATAACAATTTTATGATAACGAAGTTTTTCAATGTTAAATTCTTCGCCGATACCGGTACCAAGTGCAGTAACAACCGGAGTTAATTTATCATTACCAATAACCTTGTCAATTCTTGCTTTTTCAACGTTGAGCATTTTACCCCAAAGAGGAAGAATTGCCTGAATTCTGTTATCTCTGCCTTCTTTAGCAGAACCGCCCGCAGAGTCACCTTCGACGATAAAGATTTCAGTATTTTCAGGGTTTTTATCGATACAGTCAGCAAGCTTACCCGGAAGTGAATTTCCTTCAAGTGCTGATTTTCTTCTTGCACTATCTCTTGCTTTTCTTGCTGCTTCTCGAGCACGGGATGCATCAAGTGCTTTATTGAAAATTGCTTTTGCAGCAGAAGGATTTTCCTCAAAATATGTCATAAGCTTTTCATACATCATTTTTGACACAATTGTCTGCATTTCTGTATTACCGAGCTTACCTTTTGTCTGTCCTTCAAATTCTGCTTCTGTAAGTTTTACACTGATAACTGCTGTAAGACCTTCACGAACATCATCACCTGAAAGATTTTTATCATTATCTTTAAGTAACTTGAATTTTCTTCCGTATTCATTGAACACACGAGTTAATGCTGTCTTAAAACCGTTTTCGTGAGTACCGCCGTCGATAGTACGAACACCGTTAGCGAAACTTAAAATAATTTCGTTATATCCATCGTTATATGAAATTGAAACTTCTGCACTTCTGTCACCACTGACTGTTGTGAAATGCATAATTTCATCAACAACAGGAGTAAGTCCACGGCTTGTGTTAATATAATCAACGAAAGACTTAATACCGCCTTCATAACAGAAATTTTCTTCAACAATATTTTCAGGGTCACGCTTATCTGTAAGAGTGATTGAAAGACCTGCATTCAAAAATGCCTGTTCACGAAGTCTTCTTTGTAAAACTTCATACTCATAAACTGTTGTTTCTGTAAAAATTTCAGGGTCAGCCTTAAACTTGATAAATGTACCTGTTAAATCAGTATCTCCTACAATTTCAAGGTCTGTTGCAATATTACCACGTTCAAATCTTTGACGGTGAATATGTCCGTTTTGGCTGACTTCAACCTCAAACCATTCTGAAAGAGCATTTACAACTGATGAACCAACACCGTGCAAACCACCTGATACTTTATAACCGCTACCACCGAACTTACCACCTGCGTGAAGAACTGTAAGAACAACTGTAACAGCAGGAAGTCCTTGCTGTTCATTAATACCAACAGGAATACCACGACCATTATCACGAACTGTAATAATATCATCAGGTAAAATTTCTACTTCAATATGTGTACAATATCCTGCAAGTGCTTCGTCAATAGAGTTATCTACAATTTCGTAAACCAAGTGATGAAGTCCCTTTGGTCCTGTTGAACCGATATACATACCGGGACGCTTTCTTACTGCTTCAAGTCCTTCAAGAACCTGAATAGCAGAGGCATCATATGTTTCAGTTACAACTGTATCCATAACCTCTTCTTCAATTTGATTTTTAATCTGCTCGCTCATTTTTTTCCTCCGTCAAATATTTGACATTTTTATTCTTTTAAAAATAGTTGATGTGTTAAATGGTGAAATGTAAATTTCTTTTTTATCATTTTTTGTGGTTACAATAAATGATTTTGGTAATTCTTCTATTGAAATTGTTATACATTCACCTTTTTTCGCTGAATTGTTTATATATTCTCTTGTGGATTTTGAAACAGTTGTATTATCAAGGTCAAAAATACCAAGAATATCTTTTTCTTTTATTAAAAGCTCTGTTCCTATGTTTATATACATCAATCCACCGCTTTTCCTTTTTCAATTTTTATTACTTTTCCTGCACAAAGTCTTGATATTGTTTCTTTTTCACAGCAAGTAATAAAAACTTGTTTTCCTGTCATTTTATTCAATATGTAATTCTGTCTTGTACTGTCAAGCTCACTCATTACATCATCAAGTAAAATTATCGGATGTTCACCTTTTAAATCTTTAATTATTTCTGCTTCGCCAAGTTTTAATGCAAGTGATGCACTTCTCTGTTGTCCTTGCGAACCAAATTTTCTTGCAGAAATACCATTTATTAAAATTTCAATATCATCACGATGAGGACCACTCGTTGTATTTTTTAAATACAAATCATTAGGTCGGTTTTTCTTCATCGTCTCATAATATTTTTCTGCTATACTATTTTTCTCTTCACTTTCATATCTGACATTACTTAAATATTTTATTGAAAGTTCTTCTTTTTCCCCGGAAATACCCCTATATATTTCTGTTGCCTTTTTTTGAAGCTTTTTTATGTATTCAATTCTGTCAGATATAACATCTGCACCTGCAAGTGCAATTTTTTCATCCCATATATCAAGAGTATCGAGAAGTGATGGATTTTCTGAAGCATTTTTCAAGAGTGCATTTTTTTGCTGAATAAGATGATTAAAATACATAAGTTTTTTTGCATACATATTATCAATCTGACTTATTGCAGTATCTATGAATTTTCTTCTGTTTAATGGTCCATCCTTTATAAGTGATAAATGTACCGGTGAAAAAACAACACTATAATATTTTCCTATAAGCTCTCGTGGTGAAGAAAGACTTATTCCATTAAGACTGGCAGTTCTTTTCTTTTCAATACAAACAGATGCTTTATTTTCTCTTGTTTCTGTTTCATATTCAATTGAAATTCTTGAGTTCTCTTCATTAAACTGCACAAGTTCACTATCTTTAGCATTTCTGAAACTTTTACATCCAGTAAAAAGCCAGATTGCCTCTAATAAATTTGTCTTTCCTTGTCCATTCTGACCATATATTACATTTATTTCATTATGAGGTTCAATTTCCATAAATTCTATATTACGAAAATTCTCGATTTTTATTTTATTTATATGCATCAGATAACCTCATAAATAATTCCGTCAAATTCTACACTATCACCCTGACGAATTTTTTTTCCTCGTGCTGTGCAAATTTCACCGTTTACCTTAACTTCACTTTCCTGAATAACAATTTTTGCATGACCACCTGTCATAACAGCATTACAAAGCTTTAAAAGTGAATCAAGTCTTATAAAATCACTATCAATATTTATCTGACGATGTTCTTTTTTCTTAATATGAGCAGAAATTTTTTTCATTATTAATTCATCCTTACAGGTAATACCATAAACAAGAAGCTTCGTTCATAAATAAGAGAACCTTCATCATCAGGTACAATAATAATTGGTGATACAGAACCGTTAAGTCTTAATGTGATTTCATCTGTATCACAAACTTTAAGAGCATCAAGAAGATATTTATTATTAAATCCTATTTCAACTCTTTCACCCTGAATATCTGCCAAAAGTCTATCATTTGCTGTTCCAAGTGCAGTTGTACTTGAAATTCTGATTGAATCTGTATCAAAAATACATCTGATATAACTTTTTATTCTTTCAGTAATGATAAGTGAAGTTCTTTCAATACTGCTGATAATTTTTCTTGTATTAACCTTGACTTCTGTTTTTGCAGTTGTAGGAATAGCACTCTTATAACTTAAAAATTCTCCTTCCAAAAGACGAGAAACAATATAATAAGAACCACATTCAAACATAATATGACGAGAAGCAACTATCATTGAAACAGTTTCATCACTGTCTCCTGCAAGTTTCATAATTTCATTAAGTGTTTTCTTTGGAATAATGAAATTCTTTTCTTCACCTTCATAATCAATCTTTTCATTTCTTATAGCAAGTTTATATCCATCAACAGCTACAAGTCTGATATTTCCTGATGAAATTTCAAATCTTACACCTGTATGTACAATCTTTGCACCATTATCTGCAGTTGCAAAAATGGTCTTTTTAATCATATCTTTTAAAATTTCACCTTTTACAACTATTGGAAAACCTCCTGATACAGTTGGTAATTCAGGATATTCTTCTTCTGAAAATCCGGTAATTGAAAATTCAGAGTCACCACTCTTGATTTTGCAAATAAGTCTTTCGTCACATTCAATTGATACGTGTTCATCAGGAACATTTCTTAAAATATCACAAAGAATTTTTGCATTTAAAATAATGCTACCTGTCTGTTCAACTCTTCCTGTAACAGAAGTAATTATTCCCATTTCAAGGTCATAACCTGTAAGCATAATTTTGTCATTTTCTGCTTTTATAAGAATTCCTTCAATTGTAGGAAGGTTTGTTGATTTTGATGATGTTGCTCTCTGAACATTCATACAAGCTTCGCTTAATATTTGTGAAGAACATGTGAATTTCATAATTATTCTCCTTTTTATTAAAATAAAAGTATATAAAGTATAGTATTAGTAGTAGGGTATGTTTAAAATGTTGAAAACTTTTTTATGCCTTGTAAAATAAAGGAAAATCATTAAAAATGATACTGTCGAAACTTTACGGACAGATGTTAATAAAAAAGTAAATTATTAACTTGTTCAAATCTTGATTGTTGAAAACTTGAAAACTGTCGAAAGTTTAGTCATTTATATTCTTAATTATATCATTTATAAGATTTTTATATTTTTGGTCAGAAGACATTTTCTGTTGTACATTTTTAAGAGAACTGTTAACAGTAGAATGATTTCTACCAAAAACTTTACCAACCTCTTCTTGAGAAAGATTTGTAATTTCTCTTATTATGTACATAGCAGCTTGTCTTGCACTGTTAATATTAGCATCACGCTTTTCACTCTTAATTTGTTCAGCAGTAACACCGAAGGTAAATGAAACTTTTTCAAGAATATTATCAATTACAACGCTTACAGGCTGACTTGTAATAAGAATGTCCTTTAATATATCTTTTGCAATATCAACAGTTGGAATCACGGTATTGAATGAACAATAAGCATAAATATTTTTAACTGCAGAACCCATCTGACGAACATTACTCTTGATATTTTCAGCAATAAAACTGCAAACATCATCAGGTAATTCAAATCGAAGCATATTTGCTTTATCTTTAATGATAGCAATTCTTGTTTCAAGGTCAGGTGGTTGAATATCGCAAAGCAAACCACTTTCAAATCTTGTTTTAAGACGGTCTTCAATTTTAGGAATTGCACTTGGTGGTTTATCAGAAGTAAGAACAATCTGTTTTCCTGCTTTGATTAAAGTGTCAAAGGTATGGAAAATTTCTTCTTCTGTTTGTGTTTTACCGGCAATAAACTGAATATCGTCAATAAGTAATGCATCACAATCTCTGTATTTATGATGAAAATCATGAGTTGTTTTTGTGTTCAAAGCAAAAACTAATTCATTAGTAAGATTTTCACTTGTTGTATAAACAATATTTGCTTCAGGATTATTTGATTTTATCTTCTCTATAATAGCATTTAAAAGATGAGTTTTTCCAAGACCTGAATTACCATAAATAAAGAGAGGATTAAAAACAGAACCTGGGTTTTCAGCAACTCTTAAAGATGCAGTATAAGCAAATTTATTTGATGGACCTACAACAAAGTTATTAAAAGTAAGTTTTGCATTATCAACAGTAAAAGATATTGAAGACGTATTAGATACAGTTTCTTCATTTTTTTCTTTTGGAATATTTTCAAAAGGAATAAGTTCAATTTCAACATTAAATCCCATAACATTGAAAAATGCTTCTTCGATAAGATTTTTGTATTTTGATAAGATAAGGTCAATTTTAAATCCCGGAGCAGCAATAATAACTCGTTCAGCTTCAATTTTAATGAGTTTCAGTGGTTCAATCCACATATTAAAAGCAATATTATTCATGCTTTCACGACAAAAATTCAGGACAGCATCCCAAAATTCTGAATAAGAATTCATTATTACAAATCCTTTCTAAAAAATAATGATAAAAAAAGTAAAGATGCTTTAATTTCAATAAAAACGGCTTTATTTAGTCTTTTACCTGTTTATAGGTGTAGTAACTCATTTTTATACATAATACATTCTAACATACTTTTAAAAGAAATTCAATGGAAAATATAATAAATATACATATTATATATGTAGTATTTTTGTATTATTTTAAGATAAAAATTAAATAGAAAAATAAAAATAAAAATTTTAAAACAAAAAATTATTAAAAATAACACAATATATTGTTGAAAAATGACTTAAAAAGTATATAAAAACAGAAGATATTGAAAATATAGATAAATTTTTTTTGGTTGACAAGTTGTCAAAATTTTTATATAATGGCTACTCGCAGATATTTTTACAATGTGTGACTATAATTATGAAACGGAGGAGTAGTAATGAAAAGAACTTATCAGCCAAAGAAGCGTCATCGCAAGATGGAGCACGGCTTCCGTAAGAGAATGTCTGACAGAAACGGCAGAAAGGTACTTGCTCGTAGAAGAGCTAAGGGCAGAAAGCAGTTGACATATTAATTTGTCAGTTGGGTAAAAAAAGTTGAAACAGACAGTAACAATTAAAAGCAACTGTGATTTCCGCAGAGTTTACGGCAAAGGAAAATCATTTCAAGGTCCTGCACTGGTTTCTTATGTATTAAAAAACCGTGCGGGTATTTGTCGTATAGGAATAACAACATCAAAAAAGACAGGTAATGCTGTTGAGCGTAACAGGTCAAGAAGAGTTATCAGGGCAGCATACAGTATGATTGAAGATAAAATAAGCGGAAATTATGATTTTGTTTTTGTATCAAGGTCAAAAACAAAGTATGTAAAAAGCACACAATTAGCTTTGGTTATGCTTTCACAATTAAAGCAGGCAGGAGTTATAGATGAAAAAGCTGATAATTAAAGTAATCAGATTTTATCAAAAAAAAATATCTCCATTATTTGGTCCGTGCTGTCGTTACTATCCAACCTGCTCACAATATGCAGTTGAAGCAGTTGAAAGATTTGGAGCAATAAAAGGCTCCATTCTTACTGTATTAAGACTTTTACGGTGTAATCCTTTATTTCCGGGAGGTTATGACCCTGTTCCCGAGAAAAAGAAAAAAAAGAAGAAAGACTAAAAGTGGTCCCTAAAACATTCGGAGGACAAAATGGATTTTATCAGAGAAATATTTTCAATCCCATTTGGTTATCTCATAGGATTTTTCTATGAAATCAGTGATAACTACATTTTATCTTTGTTGCTAATGACAATTTGCGTTAAGCTTATTTTACTTCCATCCTCGATAAAGCAACAAAAGGGTATGGTTAAGACCCAGAGAATGCAACCAAAAATTAAAAGAATAAGAGAAAAATACGCCGGTAATCAGCAAAAGATGAACGAAGCTATGAACGAGCTTTATGCTAAAGAAGGATATTCATCTATGACCGGTGGATGTTCAGGTATGCTTATTCAGTTCCCAATCATGATGGGTGTTTATTTTGTAAACTACAAAATTTTGTCATACGTGCTTAACATTAAAGATACTGCACTCGAAGCTGTAAAAACAGCAGTAAGAGCTTTGCCAGAATATGCAAAACTTGCTGAAGCAAGTGAGCAAAATGCAGAATACAGAATTGAGCTTCTTGCTATTGAACATTTTGAAAAACTTGATTTGTCTGCTGTTCCGGTTGAAGTTGTTGAAAAAATGGAAACATTTATTGAGAAATTCCAACTTTTTGGAATAGACCTTTCAAGAACTCCATCAACAGATATGGGTTGGGATTTATTATGGCTTATTCCAATCCTTACAGGTGTAACTTCACTTATGATGGGTGTTTATACCTGGTTAAGACAGAAGAAAACAAACCCTGAAATGGCTAAAAATCCATCAATGGGTTGTATGTCACTTATGACACCTGCAATGAGTATTTATTTCTCATTTCTCTTCCCTGCAAGTGTTGGTATTTATATTATCCTTTCAAGCTTACTTTCATTTATCCAAATGATTATAACAAATAAGGTAATGTCACCAAAGAAATTACTTGCAAAACAAATGGTTGACGAAACAATTAACCGTCGTGCAAGAGAAAAAATACTTAAAAATGTGTCAGAAAAGAAAAACGAAGAATAGCCGAGGTATAAATATATGATTAAAGAAGCAATCGGAACCGGTAATACGGTTGACGAGGCAAAAGCCGCTGCTATGCTTGAGCTTGGTTTAAGCGACTTTGATGATTTTACTGTTGAAGTTATGCAGACTCCAACAAAGAAAATTCTTGGTCTTTTTGGTGGAAACCCTGCAAAGGTAAAGGTTTCAGTTACATTACCTGACCCAAAACCTGAAAAGAAACAATACAAAAATAACAATAAAAAGCAGGAAAAGAAGCCTGAAAAGAAAATAGAAAAAAAGGTTGAGAAAAAGCCTGAACCTAAAAAACAAGAAGAAAAAGCACCTGTTAAAGAAGAGGTTAAAGCAGAAGAACCTGTTTTAACAGAAACAAATCTTTATGGAAAAACAGCTGAATATATTGAAACAATCGTTAAGGCTCTTGGTATGACAGAGTGTACAATCACAGAGAGGTCAAATGATGAAGAGATTTCTTTTGAACTCGACTGTGGCGACGATTACGGTATTATTATCGGTAAACGTGGTGAAACACTTGACGCTATTCAATATCTTGCAAGAATGGTAGCAAACAAAGGAAATTCAAGTTATAAGAGAGTTTCTATCAATGTTGGTAACTACCGTGCAAAGAGAGAAGAAACTCTTAGAATTCTTGCAAGAAAAACTGCAACAAAGGCAGTTCGTCAAGGCAGAAATATTTCACTTGAACCAATGAACCCTTATGAAAGAAGAATTATTCATACAGCAGTTCAGGAAGTTGAAGGTGCAACATCACATTCTGTTGGTTCAAATCTTGACAGACGAGTTGTGATTTCTCCTGTTGAAGGTGCAAAAAATAATGGTGGTAACCGTGGAAGAAATAACAGAAACGGTGGCAGAAGAGAAAGAAAAGAAGCTTATAAGCCAGAGATTTCTCCGGACAGAGCACCAAAGAGTGATATTGATGGTTCATCACTTTACGGAAAAGTAGAAATCCGTTCAGCAAAAACAGAAGAATAAGAATAAACGGCGGTGGTAGGAATACTTTCCGCTGTTTTTTGTTCAAGGAATTGATATTATGGAATACTTTGCAAAGGAATACGATATAGCAGTTATTGGTGCAGGTCATGCAGGAATTGAGGCAGCGTTAGCATCTGCAAGACTCGGTGCATCAACAGTAATTTTCACTATCAATATGGATTGGGTTGGTAATATGCCATGTAATCCATCAATTGGCGGAACATCAAAAGGACATCTTGTCCGTGAAATTGATGCTCTTGGTGGTGAAATGGGCAAGGCTGCTGACAAAAACTCAATACAGACAAGAATGCTTAATCGTGGTAAAGGTCCTGCAGTTCATTCTCTACGAGCACAGATTGACCGTCGTGAGTATTCTAAATATATGAAGCATACCCTTGAATTACAGGAAAATCTTGATATGAAGCAGGCAGAGATTGTTGATTTGTATAAGGATGGTGATATTTTCTGTCTTAAAACACAGTTGGATGCTATATATAAGGCAAAAGCTGTTATTCTTGCAACGGGTACTTTTTTAGGTGGTAAAATATATATAGGTGATGTTTCTTTTGAAAGTGGGCCTGACGGAATGTTTGCAGCAACCCGACTTTCAGAAGCCCTTTATAAAATGAATATTCCTTTAAGAAGATTCAAAACAGGTACACCGTCACGAATTAATAGACGCAGTGTTGATTTTTCTGAACTTGAAGTTCAGGAAGGTGATGAACAGATTGTTCCATTTTCATATGAAACCGATGAATTACCTGAAAATAAAGAAGTTTGTCATATTACATACACAAATGAAGAAACAAAAAGAATAATTCTTGAAAATATTCACCGCTCCCCTCTTTATTCAGGAAAAATTGAAGGTGTTGGCCCAAGATATTGTCCAAGTATTGAGGATAAGATTGTTCGATTTGAAGAAAAAGAAAGACATCAGCTTTTTATTGAGCCATGTGGTCTTGATACGGAAGAACTTTATCTTCAGGGAATGTCGTCTTCTTTACCTGAAGATGTTCAGTTGAAATTCTTAAAAAGCATCAAAGGCCTTGAAAATGTTGAAGTGATGAGAACTGCTTATGCCATTGAATATGATTGTGTTGACCCGTTGGCATTAAAGGCATCACTTGAATTCAATGAGATTCCAGGACTATTTGGTGCAGGTCAGTTCAATGGTTCATCAGGATATGAAGAAGCTGCTGCACAAGGACTCATTGCAGGTGTAAATGCTGTCCGTAAAATTCAAGGAAAAGAACCATTCATTCTTGATAGAGCAAGTTCATATATCGGTACACTTATTGATGACCTTGTTACAAAAGGTTGTTCCGACCCATACAGAATGATGACCTCACGAAGTGAATACAGACTTTTACTTCGTCAGGATAATGCAGATATAAGACTTACAGACTACGGATATGAAATCGGACTCATTTCTGAAGAAAGATATGAAAAGTTCAAAAATAAACTTGAACTTATCAAGCAGGAAAGAGAAAGAGTAGAAACTGTTACAATTGCTCCTTCCGATGCAATAAATGAAGTGTTTGTTTCACGTGAAACGGCACCAATGAAAACGGGAATAAGACTTGCTGAGCTTATCAAACGACCACAGCTTGATTACAAATGTCTTACTCCATTTGATAAAACAAGACCTGATTTACCACAGGATGTTTTTGAACAGGTTGAAATTGACCTTAAATATGAAGGATATATCAAGCGTCAGCAGGCAAAGGTTGACGAAATGAGAAGACTTGAAGTGAAGAAGATTCCTGCTGATTTAGATTATGATGATGTATATTCACTTCGTCTTGAAGCAAGAGAAAAACTTAAAAAGGTACGACCAGAAAGTGTTGGACAAGCATCACGAATCAGTGGTGTGTCCCCTTCTGATATTTCAGTATTACTTATTCATTTAAGTAAAATTAATAAAAACAATTTGTAGGGGCTGACGACCTCGGCAGCCCGTTGAGGGTTTATTATGTTAAATAAAGAACTTTTTTATGAAACAATAAAATCATTCCATATAAATGTTGATGAATCTACATTTACAAGACTTGATAAGTTTGCAGAAATGCTTATCGAAACAAATAAAAGCTTTAATCTTACTGCAATCAAAGAGCCTGATGATGTAACGGTAAAGCATTTTGCAGATTGTCTTGTTATTTTTAAATATGTTGATATTCCGGAAAATGCAAAGGTAATTGATGTTGGCACAGGTGCAGGTTTTCCTGGACTTGTGATGAAACTTTTCAGACCTGATATTCAGATGACTTTTCTTGACAGTACAAAGAAAAAGTTAGGTTTTATCGAAAGCGTATTAAATGAATGTGGTGTTTCAGGTGAAATTCTTCATTTAAGAGCAGAAGAAGCAGCACAGTTTTCAAAGTATCGTGAAAATTTTGATTTCGCAACTGCCCGTGCTGTTGCAGCGTTACCTGTACTTTCTGAATATTGTCTTCCGTTTGTAAAGGTTGGCGGCACATTTATTTCTATGAAATCTGCTGAAAGTAATGAAGAAATAAGTGAGGGAAAAAAGGCAATAAGTATTCTTGGCGGAAATATTGAGGAAGATATTGTGTTTGATTTAGTCGAAAATATGCCTCGCAGAATTATTAAGATAAAAAAGAATTCGCAGACTCCGACAAAATATCCACGACCATCTGCACAAATCTCCAAAAAACCAATTAAATAATGGCGAAAACCGTTGATACATAAGGGATTCAGGCGAACGGATTCTCTTTACAAAACAACCTCCGTAGTGTTATCATTTACTCAAGGACAAGCACTGCGGAGGTTTTGATTTTATGAGAAAGCATATTTACGAAAAAACAAAAACGGAAAATAAAATCTTATCAATCCCGCAAGTTGATATTCTCCCAAATCCAAATCAACCACGAAGAAGGTTTGATTATGACGAGCTTGAGGGACTTGCTCAGAGTATAAGAGCAAACGGTATTTTACAACCCTTGTTAGTAAGACAACTTGAAAACGGAAAATTCGAGTTAATTGCAGGTGAACGACGACTTCGTGCAGCAAGACTTATAGGACTTACAAAAGTACCTTGCATAATAAATGATGTTTCGGAATCAGAATCTGCAGTGTTTGCTGTAATTGAAAATCTTCAAAGACAGAACCTTGACTACTTCGAAGAAGCAGAAGCGTTGGCACTTCTCATAAGTGATTACAGAATGAGTCAGGACGAGCTTTGTAAAAAACTTGGTAAGGCACAATCAACACTTTCAAATAAATTAAGATTATTGAAACTTAATGAGGAAATGAGATATAAAATTTCCCGTGCAGGACTTTCAGAAAGACATGCAAGAGCTTTGCTTTCTTTAACCGATGAGGTACAACGGGCAAGAGCACTGTCAATAATTATTGACCGCCATTTAACTGTAAGTGAAAGCGAATCCTTAATTGAGCAGATGCTTCGGAAAAATGAAGCACCAAAAAGACAGATTTTGAAAGGGTTTAAAGATATCCAAATTTTTATAAACACTTTAAATAATGCAGTTGATGCTATCCGCAGAGCCGGAATAGACGCAGATTCCGTAAAAACTGAAACGGATGAATATGTTGAATACATTGTGCGAATTCCAAAGCTTGAGGATAAGCCTTTGGCAAGTAATCAATAATTTTTTCTTACGGTAAAACCACTTATATCCCCCGATATAATGTGTTTTTATAAATGTGGCGAAAGCCACTCCATATCCTTCTCTTTCACACCCCACATCCACAGCGAAAGGCTCCTCGTAAGAGGAGTCTTTTGCTGTTGTTCAAAATACGGACTTGCAATTTTTTTAGTTATATGGTAAAATAGCGGGAATTTTGTTTGCAAAGGTGATATTTTGAAAAAAATTATTTCTATATTACTTGCAACTGTTATGGCAGCGTCAAGTGTTGTTATGGCATTTGCAAAACCAATTATAAAGGGTGACACCAATAATGATGGTGAAATTATGGCCAGTGATGCTCGTAATATCTTATTAGTGGTATCAGGACAGAAGACAATATCAAAAAATGAACAAGTTTTATACGATGTTAATGAAAGTGGTGACATAACAGCAGTTGATGCTCGTCTTGTGTTGAGAACTGTGGCAGGTCTTGAAGAACACCCAAATGAAGAACCATCAACTGAAGAGCCTGTTACTGATGAGCCAACAACAGAGAAACCCTCAACAGAAGAAATCTCTGAAAACGAAAGAATGATGAGAGTTCTTGAAACAGAGTTCCTCAGGCTTATTAACGAAGAAAGAGTAAAAAACGGAAAATGCAAGTTAGAAGTTAATGAAATTTTACATAAAGCAGCAAGACTCAGAGCAAAAGAATGTCTTGAAAAATTCAGTCATACAAGACCAAACGGAGAATCATATAAAACTATTTTACAAGGTGACCTTGAATACAAATGGTCACATATAAGCGAAAACATTGCATGGTTTTATGAAACATCATACTCTACAACAGATTGGACAAAGGTTTTAACAGACCAGGATATGAAAGACTATGCAAAGCATTTCTTTACTCAATTCAAAAACAGTTCGCAACACTATGAAAATATGTTGTACAGTAATTTTACAGAAACAGGTTTTGGCGTAATAATTTTAATAACGGAAAATGGAACATTAAAAGTAGCTTGTAGTCACCTTTTCGGTACACCTGCATAAATTCCAGAAGCATTGAGAAATAAACTCAATGCTTCTTTTTGTTTCACGTGAAACATTTTTCAGGAAACATACAATAAAGTGTTTGGAAAATGTTATAAAAATGTAAAAATTCTTTATTTTCACTTTAAATTTTAGAATTAATGTGATATACTTATGTAAAATTGGGTAATAGGGCTGATAAAAATGCCCATTTTACTGTTTTGGAGTGGAATTTTTGGCAAAGGTTGTTTCAATTATTAACCAAAAAGGCGGTGTGGGAAAAACTACAACTGCCGTAAGCCTTGCAGCTGCTGTAGGTGCAAAGGGACATAAAGTATTGCTTGCGGATATTGACCCACAGGGTAACTCTACGAGTGGATTTGGAATAAGCAAAAGAAAAATCGGTTTTTCATCTTATGATGTGCTTGTCAAGGATATCAATGCAAATGATGCTGTTGTGAAAACACAGTTCAAGAATGTGGATATTTTACCTGCATCACTTAATCTTGCAGGTGCAGAGGTTGAACTTATTGACCTGGAAAAGAGAGAAACAAGGCTTAAAATGGCTGTTGCTCAGCTATATAACAAATATGATTATATATTTTTTGATTGCCCACCATCATTGGGACTTATTACAATCAATGCTTTGACAGCATCTGATACATTTTTAGTTCCTGTACAATGTGAATTTTATGCACTTGAAGGACTTGCACAGCTTATGGCAACAGTCCGTCAGGTAAAAAGACTTTATAATCCACACATTGAGCTTGAAGGTGTGTTGCAGACAATGTATGACGGAAGACTTAATCTTACTCAGCAGGTTGTTACTGAAATCAAGAAATTCTTCCCGAATAAGGTTTATAAAACAACAATTCCAAGAAATGTACGATTATCAGAGGCTCCGTCTTATGGTGAGCCGATTATATATTTTGATAAGAATTCAAAGGGTGCAATAGCTTATACGGAATTTGCAGAAGAATTTTTATCACAGCAGAAGCGATGAGGTGAAGGAATGGCAAAAAAAGGCGGATTAGGCAGAGGTATGGACGCTCTTTTCCTTGATAACTCGGCAGAAGAAAACGGAAATGCCGGAGCAGTGCTTAACATCAATGAAATTGAGCCTAACAGAAATCAGCCAAGAAAAAATTTCAGCGAAAACGGACTTGAAGAACTTGCAAAAAGCATTGAGCAGAATGGCATTATTCAGCCAATCCTTGTAAGACCAATGTCAGACGGCAGTTATCAGCTTATTGCAGGTGAACGTCGTTGGCGTGCAGCAAGAATGGCAGGACTTCACGAAGTTCCTGTAACAATAAGAGAAATGAGTGACGAGGAAGCAAGTGTATTTGCTCTTATCGAAAATCTTCAGCGTGAAGACTTAAGTCCTGTTGAAGAGGCAGAAGGTCTTAAATCACTTATTGAATCTTATGGGTTTACACAAGAAGAAGCTGCTGACAGAGTTGGTAAATCAAGAACTGCAGTTACAAATACATTAAGATTGTTGAAACTCCCCTCACCTGTTCTTCAGATATTGGGTGATGGGAAGATTACAGCGGGTCACGCAAGAGCATTATTGGGGCTTGACGACGAAAAAGAAATGCTGAGAATAGCTCAGGCAACAGTTGCTCAGGAATTATCAGTTCGTCAGGTTGAGAAAATGGTTAAATACGCAGCACAAGGCGAAAAACCAAAACTAAAGAAGCGTGACAAAAAACGAGATAAATATTATGATGAGGTTGAAATTGCTCTTACAAATACACTTGGCAGAAAAGTCAAGATTTATTTGTCACCATCAGGACATAAAGGAACTCTCGAATTTGAGTTCTTTGGTAAAGAAGATTTAACTCAGTTAGCAAAGGAATTTGACAAGTAAGGTGGAATAAAAATGTTAGATATTAAGTTTGTAAGAACTAACCCGGATGTGGTTAAGGAAAACATAAAGAAAAAGTTTCAGGATGAAAAGCTTCCTTTGGTTGATAAGGTAATTGAGCTTGATGCTGAATACAGAGCAGCAAAAGGCAGAGCAGACGAGCTTCGTGCACTCCGTAATTCCGTAAGTAAAGAAATTGGCGGACTTATGGCACAAGGTAAGCGTGATGAAGCAGAAGTAGTTAAGCAGAAAGTTAAGGATATGGCTGACGAACTCGCATCTCTTCAGGTTAAGGAAGGCGAATTAGAAGCAGAAATTAGAAAGATTATGCTTATAATTCCAAATATTATTGACGACAGCGTTCCAATTGGTAAGGATGACAGCGAAAATGTTGAAATTCAGCGTTACGGTGAGCCTGTAACACCTGATTTTGAAGTTCCGTATCACGTTGATATTATGGAAAACCTTAACGGTATCGACCTTGACTCTGCAAGAAAGACAAGCGGTAACGGTTTCTACTATCTCTGTGGTGATATTGCAAGATTACATTCAGCAATCCTCTCTTACGCAAGAGATTTTATGATTGACAGAGGCTTTACTTATTACATTCCACCATTTATGATTCGTAGTGATGTTGTAACAGGTGTTATGAGTTTCGCTGAAATGGAAAATATGATGTACAAGATTGAAGGCGAAGACCTTTATCTTATCGGTACAAGTGAACATTCAATGATTGGTAAGTTTATTGATACATTTACTCCGGAAAACGAACTTCCAAAAACCCTTACAAGCTACTCCCCTTGTTTCAGAAAAGAAGTTGGTGCACACGGTATTGAAGAACGCGGTGTATATAGAATTCATCAGTTTGAAAAGCAGGAAATGATAGTTGTATGTAAGCCTGAAGACAGTATGAAGTGGTACGACAAACTTTGGCAGAATTCAGTTGACTTCTTCCGTTCACTTGACATTCCGGTAAGAACACTTGAATGTTGTTCAGGTGACTTGGCTGACTTGAAGGTAAAGAGCTGTGACGTTGAAGCATGGAGTCCTCGTCAGCAGAAGTACTTCGAGGTTGGTTCTTGTTCAAACCTTGGTGATGCTCAGGCAAGACGTCTTGGAATCAGAGTTAAAGGTAAAGACGGCAACTATTTTGCACATACACTTAATAATACTGTAGTTGCACCACCAAGAATGTTGATTGCATTCCTTGAAAACAACCTTAATGAAGACGGAAGCATCAATATTCCAAAGCCATTACAGATGTATATGGGTGGAAAGACAAAAATCGAGAAATAATTAATTTCTTGAGAGGGATATACAATGAAAAGAGAATTAATCAGATTTGTCAGCGTTTTGTTGGCTGTATTGTTTGTGGTAAGTGTCTTTGCAGGATGTAGTAAGGACGAGCCTGAACAGGAAACAACAGAAACGACCACAATACCTGTTGAAACAACAACAAAAGCACCAATACCGGAAAATATAAATCCTCTTACAGGTGTTGCAGATTTATCGGAAAACTCAATTGGTTCACGACCTGTGGCAATAATGGTTGAGAATTCACCGGAAGCAAGACCACAATGGGGCATCACAACACCTGATTTAGTAATTGAAGGTGTTGCAGAAGGCGGAATTACACGAATGATGTGGGTTTACGCAGATGTAGAGAAAATACCGGAAAAAGTTGGTCCGGTAAGAAGCGCAAGACACGACTATGTTGAACTGGCGCGTGGTATGAATGCAATATTTGTTCACTGGGGCGGAAGTGATGGTTCAAGAGTAGGTCTTACTTTAGGTTATCAGACAATAAGAAATCTTGGTGTGAATAACATTGACGGAATGAGCAGTGGTTCTTATTTCTTCAGAGATACCTCAAGAGCAACAAGTATTGAACATAGAGGATGTACAACGAAATCCAATATTTTGAAAGCTATTTCAAACTTTGGTTATTCAACAAAGCAGACAAATGATAACTGGATGCCATATAGCGTAATTCCAAATACAACAAGTTCAGTTGAAAAGTTACCTTGTTCAGAGATTTCAGCATATTTCTCAAATGGATATGTACATAACTTCAAATACAGTAACACAGAAAATAAATACTATAATTATCTTAATAACAGAGTGATGACAGACGGAAACACCGGTTCATCAATGGCTGTTGAAAATGTAATTATTCTTTATGTACCTGTTTCAACACTTAATACAAAAGAAGGACATAAAGAATGGAACCTTGAAGCAACAAATGGTGAAGGCTATTATGCATACGGTGGTGAAGTTCAACAAATCTGCTGGTCAAAAGCAGGAAAGAGTGAACCACTTAAAATTACGACACCTGATGGTAAAGACCTTGTAGTAAATCAAGGACAGGCCTGGATGGGATTTGTACCTGTAGCAAATAAGAGCCTTACAAACATTGTTGAATAAAAATAGTTTATGCTCCCCTGTTTATCAGGGTTAACATAAAAATGGAGGAAAAAAATATGAGTAAAAAAATTATAGCATTAGCATTGGCAATATTGTTTATTGCAACAGCATTTACTGCGTGTAAGCAAAAACTTGAAACAACAAAGATTAACGGTAAGGAATTTGTTCTTTACACAGATGATGCAGGGAATACGGTTATCAGTGAAGATCATAGGATTGCGATAGCGGTAACAGATGCAAATGGAGAGATAATAACTCAAAGCAATAGAGAACCTCAAACAAACTGGGTGCAACTATATGGAGATGTTCAAGGTGAAACATTTATTCGTGGTGAGAAATACCAGATGAATGCGTTAGATGGTTGGGTACCTGATTCAATGGGTAAAATAATAAAAAATGAAACAAACGAGAGATGCTATGTTCAGTTTGTAGAAATTGCAGAAGTAACAAAGGATGTTACTTTAAACTCATATCTTGATGCTATTGATGAGCAGAATGCGGAATTGGTTTCTGGATATGAGAAACGAGGATATACTTTAACGATTGAAAAAGAAGATAGAAATATTACAGAACAAGAAATAAACTGCAAGTTCTATAAATATGAAGTAAAAGACAAAGATGGAAATATTATGCATTATGCAGAAAACTATTATTTCGTAGCAGAAAAGACAATTTATAAAGTAGCATATGTTTGTGAAGAAGGAATTGGATATGATGAGAGCTTTAACTTTGAAGCATATCTTAATACTTCTTTCACATTTAAAGCAGAAAAATAAAAAAACCGATAATGCCTTCCCTTCAAAAGGGAAGGAAAAAAGGCATCTCCTTGGGGAGATGCCTTTTTTTGCTATCCCTTGTCCTCTGCTTGAGCCAGAACCACAATATGTTGTACTTTAAAATAAAAAATCAACAGATAAGTGGTAAAATGTTTATTAAAATGACAAAAAATGGACACAATGTTAATAAAAAAACCAAAACATTGACATTTCTGTCGAAGTGTCAAAAAGCGATTTGTCCAATTGCACAAATCATAAAAAATTTTTTATTAAAAACTGCAAAAAAATGAAATTTTTATGAATTAGGTATTGAAATTTTAGGAAATAGTTTGTATAATTGTTATAACCATAGGAATGGTGTAATGGGGCGAAGTGTCTAATTTTTTAAGAAGTGACATTTGAAACCTCATTAATGATGCACATCCTAAGGTAATACTCGGGTGTGTATCATCAGTCTTCCGCCGTGGCTTTTCATTAGATTAGCGGAAGCGGTGTGAAGACAGTCCGGGTAACATAGAGCACATTTGTCGAACTCTGCACGTATAACGTTAAGATTATACGGCTGGGTCAGAGAGTGAGTATTTGATGCTCTCGTCGTCGCTCCCCTATTGGCGACCAGAAATAATCAACAGGGAAAAATCTATTTATATTGCATATATAATATGTATGCAAAATTTAATAGGAGGAAAAATTTTATGAACAAAATGAAAAAATTGTTAAGTGTCGTTCTTGCAGTTGTTCTTGCGTTCTCAGCACTCACAGTGCTCGGTTCAGCTGCTAGAACATCTTACAAGACAGTTGATGAGTTGAAAGCTCTTGATGCTTACTCACCATATGGTCAGGTAACAAGACTTTCAACAGAAGAAAGAATGTCAATAATTCTTGACTCTCTTGATATGTTGCTTGCTCCAATGACATCTCTTAACATGGGCACACTCGTTGACACAATGGGTCTTACAGTTAGAATTAACTTGACTTCAGTTGACAACATTTGTGATTCTCTTGACTCTTTTCATGACACAATGAATAGTGCCACATGGTCAATTGCTTCTGCAATCGTTAACCTTGGTGTCCTTGAAGACCTTGATTTCGATAGTTGGGCAACAGGTATGACTCGTGACGGTACAGCTCAGCTTACAATTATTCGTGAGTTACTTGAACTTCTTAATAAAAATGCTGGCACAATTGCTAACATTGTTAAAACAGGTGACCTTGACCTCGGTCTTGTTTCATCACTTGCAAACATCAACATTGACCTTTCAATTATTGCTGACATTCCTGGTCTTATTAAGGGTCTTGTATTCCCATTACTTGAAAGATGGGACGACACTCTCACAGAAATCCAGACACTTGATACAAATAGTACAGGTGATGGTAACGTTGAATCAACTGTTAACACATACGTTAAGGGTCTCTTCAACAATGATATGTCAATCACAACTATCAAGTATGATGTTAACGGTACAATGACATCTGAGCATACTGGATGGCTCAATAACACAGGTTCTGCAGCTCCTGCTGCACCAACAGCTAACAGCCCAAGATATTACTATCAGTTCAGTAGCACAACACCTGGTTCAGTTATGACTGTTTACCACATCGTTGATGCAAAAGAAGCTGAAGATAGCGATGTTGCAGCATACAGCTATGTTGCTGAAGAACTTACATACACTCTTACAGAAGAAGCTGGTAACGGTGTTTATGTATGGAAAGCAACAGATGACTGGGGCAATGAAAAAACACTCAAGTGGTACAACGATGACTCAAACTGGCTTGATGGAATTTCAGGCAATGACATCGACCTTACTACAATGAGTCTTGCAGACCTTCTCTACAAGTTTGTTCCACCTGTATTTGAAGCTATGGCTCCTGTTGTTCTCAACGGTTCAGTTAAGAAGATTCTTGCTGAATTCTTAGGCGCTAAGTTCAACTACGTTGGTGACGTTGGTAGCGATGCAGTTAACGCTCTTGCAGATGCTTCAAACGCATTCTTCACAGAAGAACAGGGCGAATATCTCTGGGAGTGGTCAAACTACATAGTAATCGGTGAAAATCACTACTATCGTTTTGAAGACCAGATTTTCGTTGCTGACCTTTCACAGAAAAACAACTACTTTGATATCATTGACTGGGATTATGAAATCGGTGGAGATTTCTTAGACGAGTTCCTTCCAACAGCTGATGGTGGAACACCATCTCCAGATAATACTCTTCTTATGAACCTTAATGACTTCATCGTCAAAGTTGCTAAAACAGCTCTTAAGGAATCAGCAGAAACAAAAGATTCAATTTCAGAATATGAAGCAACATGGACACGTCCAGCTCTTACAGAAGGCGACAACTCAAACCTTGTTGCTAACATTAAGGTACTTGCACAGACAATTATCGGTCTTGCTCCACAGCACGTATTCGGTGATGACTGGAACGATGAAGATAATCAGAGATGTTATGTTTCACTTATGTTAGCAAACTATAGCAATGGTACTGTTGCTGGTGTTACTTGTGACGAATCTGTAGAAAACGATGTTATTCTTACAGGTATCGCAGCTCATATCGTGAACTTGGTAATGCCTTCAATGTCTCTTCCGGGTAAAGATGCAATCATAGCATCAAATGCTAAAGTTGGTGCAATCCTTGCAGCAGTTATTCGTGAATTTGCAGCTTACCTTGCTCCAGAGTACAACTATGATGCTCTTATCTATGCTGACTATGGTACAACAACAGTTGATAAGGAAAAGACATTCGTTGACCCAGAAGCAGCTGGCCTCCTTTCATCAGGACAGACAGCATCAGGTTACTGGCTTGATGTTTGCTTGACAATGGGTATGGATGTTGGTTATGAATACCTTCGTGCATTTGCTGACCTCGGTGAAGACAGCTCAGAAGTTATTAGCGGTGTTGTTGACCAGGGCTATGGCGCGGCTGGTAAGGTATACACAGCAGGCACAACTCAGGCACAGCTTAACGCTCAGTGGGAAGCTTTACTCGACTACATCGTTGACTGGGCTCTCGAAAAGGATTATGAGTGGACATGGAAGATGGAAAACCTTGTTAATACAGATGGTCTTACAATCGACCTTGCTACAGCTCAGGACCCATGGGTTAAACTTGACCACATTCTCAATAACCTTCTTCCTGCAGATGAAATCCTTAACGTAACAGCTACAGATTGTGAAACAGAGCTTGAACAGCTCCTTCGTTACAACCTTATCCTTGCTATCGTTGACCTTCGTTGGGAAGACCTTGCAGATATGCTTAAGGTTCCTAATGGTTTCGTAAGAAATGCAAACGTTCTTGACTCACTTGCAACAGTTCTTAAGAACCTTGTAAATGGTCTTTTTGCAAAGGTTGGTAATACAAGTGGTAACTACGAATTTATTCCATCAGTAATCACTGACTTTGATTCACTTGCAAATCAGAGTAACCTTGCAACACTTGTTGAAGGACTTCTTACTGCTCTTGTAACAGCACAGGATAGAGGACTCCTTGATACAGTTCTTCCAATCGTTAACTTCTTCCTTGGTTGGAAGATGGACCCACAGGCATATGCTGACCCAGTAATTTACTATGAGAACCCAAGCTACTTGCCATACATCTATGTATCAGATGGCTCAACAGTTTCAACAACTCTTAAGGTTGCAAACAACGCTTCTGGTATGCTTGAAACTCATAGAAATTCAGACGTTGTTGACGCACCTTATGTTCTTACAATTAAGAGCGTAACTTGTGATGATAGTAACATCAACGCAACAACATCACTTCCAGTAACTGTTCAGCCATATGCAACAGCTGATATCGCAATTAGTGGTACATATACATCAGACAAAGTTGTTCGTTTCACAGTTGTTTATACTTTCACAGGTAAAGACGGTCAACCTATCGGTGGCGAACAGACAATGCAGACATATATGTACGTTTCTAATAAGACTGATTACAACTATCAAGTAGCAGCTCACACAGATGGCTGGCAGTGTAAGACATCATTCGTGGGAACAAAAGCGGATGCTGTTCGTGTTCAACGTGAAGCATTCAATGCTGTTAAGTACGGTGCAAGTGTAAAGGATATCGTTGAAAACTTTACAATTACATTTACAAACAATTCAGCAGAAGATTATTCTGAATGGGTTTACAGTAATACAGGTTCAGGTCAACCATCTTACGTAACAGCTAACCAGTCTTGGGTACATGGCTGTAACGAAAATGAAACTCTTAAAGCAAATCATCAAGGTTGGATGAACAACGGCGAAGATGTTACTTCAAATACAGTCAATCCTCTTACTTGGGTAGCAGACACAGACACATCAGAAATGACTTCTGGTTGGGTTTCTGCTAACCTCGGTTCATTGGCTACTGTATGGCATAACCACAAGAGCGATGGTAACTTTGGTATGGGTAGCAGCGGTGACGTTAAGGTTACTATCAATACATCAGACCTTGGTGAAATCCGTATTGTTGATACAAGTGCTCTCGCAGCTAAAGCTGATAGCTATGCAAGTGTTATGGAGTCAGACTTTGACCTCACAACAACAGAAGCTCAGAATGCATGGGCAGCATTTGATACAGCTCTTCGTAACGCTTATACAACAGCTAAGATGCCTTACCATATGTCAGACGCTGCTGAATTTACAGCAACATTTAATTTAGATGCTCAGCAGGCACTCGCTGACGCTCTTGACGAGGCATATGATGCTCTTAAAGTATTTGCAGATGCTGGTGCTAACGCAGATGAAGATATTCCATCTTATGTTCAGGCCCTTGAAGCAGCTCTTGCACTTGACGATGGCGACGGCGAAAATGAAGTTAACTTCCAGGATTATGAATTCTATGAGTACTTCAACTATGCTGACCTCAGAACAGCTCACAGAAACTTTATTAAGACATACTATGCTCCAGATGTTATGGACACATACTATATCCTTAACTCAGGTATCCGTGAAGCAGAACTCGATAAAGTAATTGCAGCTGAAGATAACGCATATATTGCAGCTGGTATCACAGCTTCAAGATTAGAAAACGATCCAGCCGCAGTTGCAGCTTCTGTATCAGCTCGTGCAGAGTGGAAGATGCCTGTTAACTCAAAACTTCTCGTTGAAGACATGACAGCTCGTCTCCTCTACTACAAGCAGTTCCTTATCAAGGAAGCTGATGTAGATAATGACAATGACGGTACAGAAACAACAGCTCATCTCTACTTCCTCAAGCAGGAAATCGCTCATATCGATGCTCAGGAGCTCCAAGAAGAAGACTATACAGCAGCTTCATGGGCTAATTTCCAGGAAGAATATGCAGATGCACAGGCAGTTGTTGCAGGTACAGCTGAATATTCAGACTTCAACTCTGTAATTTACGAAGCTAAGTGGAACCTTATGGTTGCATACAAGAATCTTCTTCTTACCAGCCGTTCACTTAACTTGAACAACGATGCTACTGAAGGAACTGAAGACGGTGACTGCTACAAGATTCTCGAAGATAACATCTTAGAAGCAAATAATATCTTCGCAACATACGCTGATGGCGCTTATGTTCTTGCAGCAGACTACACAGGCACTGAAGAAGAAGCATTTGCACAGCTTATCTCAGCTCTTGGTTATTACTATACTGGTGAAGACGGTGTTGAATACAATCTCTATGCTGACTCAGCACTTGAGTACTATGACAATGACCGTCCAAATAACCAGAACAACATGGCTAAGCTTAACACATCTAACGCAGCTCTCGAAGCAGCTATCGCTAACTTCGAAGCAGCAGAAGAAGAAATGGAACCATCAACACTTATGGTTGAAGAAGGTTTCGAATACGCTGATTACGTTGTAATTGATACAAACAATACAAACAACGGCGAATACACAGGTATCGTTTATGGTATCGATACTCTCGACCAGAACGATATGGTGGAAGTTCTTGGTAGTCTTAATGATGCTCTCACAACAAACAATGGTGACGATTATCTTGTAATTACTGAAAACGATTCTGGCATTGAATCAACAGGTGCTCTTATTGAGGTTGTTGATGAAAATGGCGATGTTCTTGAAACATATGTATTCGTTTACTTCGGTGATGTTGATGGTGACGGAACTATTTCATCGAACGATGCATACTTGGCTGGATATTATGAATTTGCTTGGGAAGGATTAAATTCATACGCAGAATATGTTTCTTGTGACATAGATGGCGACGGTTCACCTTCATCAAACGATGCGTATATTATGGGCTATTATGAATTTGCTTGGGAAGGCGTTGACTATCAGTACAACTTAGGTCAGAATGCTGTAGCTAATACATACGAATGGTTTTAAGCTATAAGCAAGTGTTTATATGTAAATGTTACCTGAGAGGAAACTCTCAGGTAACGAAATAGAAAAAAAGGAGATAATCTACTATGATTAAAAAGATTAGTGCAATTATTCTCGCATTTGTTCTTTGCTTAAGTATGATTGTCGTACCCGTTTCAGCGATGGATCTCGGAGATGCCGTAATCGGTTATGAAGTCAAATTTGACAAAGAATATTACAAACAAGGTGACACAGCAGTTGTTAGTGTTTATGTAAACGCTGCTGAAGGATACGAACTTGGAACATTTATGATTACAATTGGTTTCCAGTCAAGTGTATTTGCACAGGCAGATAATACTGCAGATGATATTAAGGCATCAGCAGTTAGTAATGATGCATACCAAATGCTTTATGCTGATATTACAACA
>JAZNWU010000015.1:0-49460 GCA_045593555.1 Candidatus Fimenecus sp.
GAAGGTGTCACCGCAGGTGACGGATGAGGTGGAAAAGTAGTTTTATTATGATTATTAACGATTGCTGAAGCAACCTACACCTCATCAGTCTGCTTCGCAGACAGCTTCTCCTCAAGGAGAAGCCTACCCTACAAACTCCAATTGAATGAACAATTAATAAAAATAAGGGGCAAAAAATTGCCCCTTTTTTATTGCATTATTTGAATTATATGGTAAAATTAGACTGTAAAATTTTTAAGAGAAGGTGCAGATAAATGAATTTACACATTTTTGATAATGCAGAACAAATTGCAGTTGCTGTTGGTAACATGATTATTGAACAGGTAAATCATAAACCTGACAGTGTTTTGGGCTTTGCAACAGGTGCTTCTCCTGTTCCTACATACAACTATTTGGTTAAATGCTTCAATGAAGGCAAAGTTAGTTTTAAAGATATTACTACTTTCAACCTTGACGAATACTGTGACCTTCCTGTTGAAGATAAAAACAGTTATTTCACATTTATGCATGAAAACCTTTTCAACCACATTGATGTTAATGAGGATAATGTTAATTTCCTTAATGGTAATGCTGTTGATGCTGAGGCAGAGTGTCAGCGTTATGACAATCTCATTAACGAAAAGAAAATTGATGTTCAGCTTTTGGGTGTTGGCAGAAACGGTCATATCGGTTTTAATGAGCCTTCAAACAAGTTCACAAAGGGTTCATTCAAGGTTCAACTCACACAAAGCACGATTGACGCTAACTCAATTTATTTCGACGAAAATCCAATGCCACACTATGCACTCACTATGGGTACTGTTTCAATTATGAAATCAAAGCAAATTATCCTTATTGCAACAGGTAAAAGCAAATCTGATGCTATTTACGGACTTGTTAATGGTGATATTTCACCAGCTTGCCCTGCATCAGTTTTACAGCTTCATCCTGATGTTCATATCTTTATGGACAAGAACGCAGCATCAAGATTATAATCAATGTCAAATATTATAAAAAATCCACCTTACAGTATTTTGTAAGGTGGATTTTTTTGTTCTCACTTATCAAAATCAAGCAACATCTATTACTTATTATTTATTTTTCTCCGATGCTTTTTCTTTTTTAAGAAGTGCAATCATAGGAATAAATACGAACAATGCAACAACACCAGCATAAAGGAAGATTGCCTTTGTTGGGAGTACATCTTCTGCACCTGTTGTATTCTTTGTCGCAATATTTCCAAGAGTAGGACCAACTACCATTGGAATGAGAACGGAGAATACCATTCTGATGCCCTGGAAAAGTCCTACATTATCCTGTGGAGTATAGTCTCGTGTTGACGCACCAAGCTGAATTGTAAGAACAAGATAACCGATAAGCACAGGAGCTATACCAATGATTATTGTAAGAATATTAGTTGATGTTGAAAGAATTAAAAGACCTGCAACAAGGAATGCTGAACTTGTAAGAAAAGCAACAGGCTTGCTCTTTTCTGCAACCTTCATAAGAATTACGATACCTGCTACAATTGAAACAACTGCGATAACTGCAGGAAGGATAATTCCAACTGAAAGGAAGTTTACACCTTCATTTGCAGGTAAAACAACGTCACCGAGATAAACGAAGAGATATGGGAAGAATACCTGGAATGCGATATTGAAAATACAAAGTGCTGAAAGGACTAAGTAAAGTCCGCTGTTTTCTTTAACAACGCTTGGTCTGAAACCATAGAAAAGGTCAGCCCAATAGCTTGTATTCTTCTTTTCTGCATTTTCAAATTTCTTAGGATTATCAATAAGGAATACACCCAAAATACCAACAATCGCAACAACTGTACCCATACCAACAAAGAATGTGCTGTATGAAATTGTTCCACCCTGTGCAAGAGAGCCGACAACCATAATCACAGCCATAGCGATAAAGCCCATAAAAGTAAATGCAGTTTCAACCTTTGGACGAGATTCAGGAGTTGTAACGTCAGTTACCCAAGCGTTGAATGCAGAGTCGTTACTTGTTGAACCCATAAATGTCATAATCATATCCATAATTACAACAATCCAGGCTGTAACAGTAATAATCTGACCAGGGTCAGTAAGACCAAAAATATTTGCAACATTTTCTTTTGTGATAAATCCGAAAAGTGCAGTTACAATACCCCAGGCAATATAGCCGAATGAGATAAATGCTTTACGGTTTCTCAGTTTTTCACTGAGTGTACCCATAATAAATGTTGTTACAACAGCAGTAATTGCTGAAAGTGTAACCATAATGTTGATAGCATCAGTAAGTGTAAGACTTGCACCGAATGCACCCTCGTTATAAACACAATCACTTAGGAATGTGTTGAAATACATATTTTCCACGTTCCAGGCAAGTGAACCCATAAACATAAAAAGAAGAATTCCTGCCCAGACGCGTTTTGTTAATTGTCCGTTTTTATTATTCATTTTTCTACCTCTTATTTGAAATAGTAAACCCTTGTTTCATAAGGTCTTGTTACGAAAGAGTTATGAGTTAATGGGTTAAGACGATAGTTTGAAAGTACCAATTCACCCTTTGAAAGGTCGATTCCCTCTGGTGCTTCAAAATTCACACACTTATCAGAGAATGAGCAGACAACAAGAATCTTTTCACCATCAAGATTTCTTTCGTAAACATAAAGTTTATCACTGTTCTTATAATGCTCTTTATAATCACCGTAAATTGCAACTTCGTGTTCCTTACGGAATTTAAGAAGCTTACGGTAATAATTAAGAATTGAATTTTCATCAGCTTCAGCAGCTGCAACGTTGATTTCTGTATAGTTAGGATTAAGGTTAAACCAAGGTTCAACTGTTGAGAATCCTGCATATTCACTATCATCCCATTGAACAGGTGTTCTTGAGTTTTCACGAGAACCTGCATTAGCCATCTTAAGGAATTTTTCACCTTTAATGCCCAATTTTGCAAAGGTCTTTTCGTTGTTGAATGTCATCATGTCCTTAAATTCATCAATGGAGTGAAGTTCGATATTTGTCATACCGATTTCCTGACCCTGATAAATAAATGGAGTACCCTTCTGGAGATAACACATTGTTGCAAGCATCTTTGCACTTTCAACTCTGTATTTAAGGCTACCGTAACGGTCAACAATTCTTGGATGGTCATGGTTTTCAAGATAAAGTGTATGCCACGCCTTGCCATTCATAGCATCATACCACTTCTGGTAACATTTCTTCATCTTTTTGAGGTTGAACGGAGTTTTAATCCAGTCAGTCATAAAGCAGTCTGCTTCGAGATGGTCAAAGCTAAACATAGTTTTAAGAACCTGAGTTTCATCTTCCTTAACAAAACGAAGAACCTTTTCAGGAGTAATCAATGGACCTTCACCAACTGTGAAACAATCGTACTTTGAAAGAACATCATCATGGAATTCCTTAAGATATTCATAAAGATGAGGACCACAGTTATAATGTTCCATACCTGCTGCAACAGGAATCGGAATAGCGTTTGGAAGTCCTTCTCTTTTTGAAATGTATGTAATAACGTCTTCACGAAATCCGTCAACACCCATATCAAGCCAGAATTTCATAATATCCTTAACTTCCTGACGAACCTTTGGGTTATCCATATTAAGGTCAGGTTGACCTTTTGTGAATACGTGAAGATAATATTCGTCAACTTCAGGAACATATTCCCAAGCACCGCCTTCAAAAGTTGAAAGCCAGTTATTAGGTGGTTTCTTACCATTCTTGCCCTTACCTTTTCTCCAGATATAATAATCGTGATATGGGTTATCAACACTTTTGCAAGCTTCCTTGAACCATTTGTGCTCAGTTGAAGTGTGGTTAACAACAAGATCCATAAATACCTTCATTCCACGCTCATGACAACCTGCAAGCACCTTTTTGAATGTTTCCATATCACCGTATTCAGGGTTAATGTCCATATAGTCAGCAATATCGTAACCGTAGTCTGCATTAGGTGACTTAAAAAGTGGTGAAAACCAGATAGCATCAATTCCGATACTCTTAACATAGTCGAGTTTTTCGTAAATACCCTCAAGGTCACCGATGCCGTCACCATTTGAGTCTTTGAAACTTCTTGGCCAAATCTGGTAAACTACCATTTCCTTATACCAAGTTTTTTTCATAAAAATAGCACCCCTTCTGTAAATGTTTTCATACAAATTTAGTATAACATATATAAAAAATAAAAACAATTATTATTAAAATCTTTTTCTGGATTTACTTACCAAAAATTAATATTGGTTTTTATGTATTTTGACCTTATCTGTAACAAAAAACAGGAGAAACCTTCCGATTTCTCCTGCACAATTTATAAAATCTTGCTTTATTTTACTGTAATAATACAGCTTTCAATTGTTGCTTTACCATTTTCATCTAAAAATCCAACTGAAATTGTCCATGTTTCATTGCCAACCGTCTTTTCAAAAAGCATTGTTGCCTTACAGTGCGTATAGTCATTACCTTTATAATACTCAGCAACAGTGATGACCTTTGGATTACCAAAAGCATTCACATAATCAGCATAAGTTGATGATGAAGTGTTTATTTTCCCGTCAATTGTAAAGTCAGCCCAAGTCTGTTGCTTAATTGTTTTAACAATGCCAACCTCTGTTATAACACAGTCAGCAATAGCGATAGAATTACTTGTCTTGTTTTTTACAACTATCTTTGTAACTTCGCCCTTACTATCTTTAAGAACAACACTTGTATCCTTACCTGCTTCAACAGCTGTATTTACATCATTTTTACTGATAACTGTCCATCCCTGTGAAATAAAATCCTTAACAGATGTTTCGTTTAAAACGATTTCAGCACCGCCTGTGGTAACTTTAGCAGGAATATTATTTGCAACAGAATTTTTTCTTTCATATCTCTTTGCAATAAATGTAACGCCTGAAGAAGCTGTTGTGTTAGGTTTACCACTCTTAAACTCATAATCTTTAACATCAACAATCTTGAAGAGTGCTGATGGTTCAGTAAGATTTGGATTTTCAAATGGTGCTGCAGTTGTTGTTTCAGGTCTTGGTTTTTTATTTGTTGTGTTTTCTTTGTCTGTTGTCTGTTCAGTTCCCTGACCCGATGTTGTCTCGTCACCATTGTTAGTTACATCATCCTTATTGCAAGCAGCAAAAGAAAACAAAAGGGTTAGAACTAAAAATATTGCTAAAAACTTTTTCATAAATAAACTCCTTGTATTTGAAAATCTATTTTAAACATTATACCATACTATTTTCATTAGTACAAGTACAAATTACTTCACATTAAGAACTGCCTCTATCATATAGTGGTCAGAAACGTTAACCTTTGCACCTGTATCTGTCACAACCTTATAACTGCTCACAGCAAAACTGTTGTTCACAAAGATAAAGTCAATCGGTCTGCCGACAGTTTCATTTGTCCAGCCGTTATATGTAAGCATATTATCGCCATTTTCAACTGTTGTGTTAACATTTAAAAATCCCTTGTTTTCAAGAGCTTTACAGCCCATTCCGTCACTATATTGATTGAAGTCACCTGTTACAACAACAGGAATATTGCCATACTTTGAGATAACTTCATCAGTTTTTTCAGCAATGAGTGTTCCACCCAGATTCTGTGCCTCAACACTTGCATTGTCAAGATGTGTATTAAAATGAGCAAAAATTTCCCCTGTTGATTTGTTTTTCAGAATTATATATGAGCAAGTTCTGTTGCAACCTGCACCGTCAAATTTCGATTCTACTTGGGGTGTTTCGGAAATCCAGAAAGTGTTGCTTTCTATTAATTCAAACTTATCCTTAAGATAGAAAATGCCATTCATTTCTGACTTTTTCTCATTTTCATCACCGCCACGAAGAACTCCGTAATAATCATACTGCGGCAGATAATCTTCAAGTTTTTTCAACCAGTCATTATTAAGTTCCTGCACTCCTAAAACATCAGGAAGTCGGTCGTTAATCTGCTGTGCAAAGAGCTTAACTCGTTTTTTACTCTGAGTACCGTCAAGAAGACTTCCCCAAGGTGCTGCAGTATTGTATGAAGCAACTATAAGATTTTCATTGTCCTTGATTCGTTCGTCAGCAGACTTTATCTCCACACCTTTGCCGAAAACAAGTGAAAAAATCCCTGTTATTGCTGTAACAGCACTTAAAACTATTGATATAACTTTTGACATAAAATCACCTCTGTAAATAATTTATCATAAAAAAATTCTTCGGTCAATTGCGTATTGTAAATTTAGATTTATTGTGATAATATATTATTTGGTATATTATCATCAAATTGAAATACAGGTGAATGATATGAATATAGTAATTGTAGGTGACGGTAAGGTTGGTGCAACACTTGTTGAGCATCTTTCAGGCGAAGGACATAATGTCATTGTCATTGACCGCGACCAGAAAATCGTTGAACAGATGGTAAACTCATTCGATGTAATGGGAATTTGTGGTAATGGTGCAAACTGTGAAGTGCAGCTTGAGGCAGGTGTTGATTCTGCTGACCTTTTTATTGCTGCAACATCGTCAGATGAACTTAACATTTTAAGTTGTCTTATGGCTAAAAAAGCAGGTGCCGGACACACGATAGCAAGAGTACGAAATCCCGATTATCTTAATCAGCTTCCATTCTTCAAGGATGCGTTGGGACTTAGTATGATTGTAAATCCTGAACTCGATGCTGCAAATGAAATCGCAAAGTTACTCCGTTTCCCTAATGCCATAAACATTGAAACATTCTACCGTGGACTTGTTGACCTTGTTGAACTTAAAATTGAACAAGGTAATCCACTTTGCAATATGCAGTTGACTGAAATTTTCAATAAATTTGATGTTAAAATTCTCGTTTGTGCTGTTCAGAGAAAAAATGAAGTTATTATTCCTCGCGGTGATTTTGTTCTTCAAGCAGGTGATAAAATTCATGTTACAGCACCAAGAGGAGTTCTTGTAAGTTTCTTTAAACAACTAAAAATCTATAAGCATCGTACAAAGAATATTATGATTATCGGTGGCGGTAAGATGGGTTATTATCTTGCTCGTCAGCTTTGTGAAACAGGTGGCTACAATGTAAAAATAATTGAAAATGCTTTGGAGCGTTGCGAAAAGCTTTGCGAACTTCTTCCACAGGCCGATATTATTCAAGGTGACGGAACTGACCGTAGAATTCTCCTTGAACAGGGACTTGAGGGTCAGGATGCCTTTGTTGCACTTACAACTATTGACGAAGAAAATATTATTTCTTCAATGTATGCATCTTCCCTTGGTGTCAGTAAAACTGTCGCAAAGGTTAATCGGATTTCATATGAAGTGCTTGAAAGCATTGGTATGGATAGTGCAATCTCATCAAAGGCAATTGCTGCAAACAGAATTATTGCCTATGCACGAGCACTTGAAAATTCAGGTGAAGAATCAAGTGTTCAGACTCTCTATAAGCTTGTTGGCGGTCAGGTTGAAGCTCTTGAATTCAAAATCGAAGCAGATTTCTCTGAAATTGATATTCCGCTTCGCGATTTAAAACTAAAACGTGACACACTTATTGCTTGCATAATCAGAAACCATAAGGTTATTTATCCGGGTGGTAATGATTGCATCGAACTCGGTGACAGAGTTGTAATTGTTACAAAGAGTAATCACGTAAGCAGTATTAATGAAATTTTTGAGTAAGGCGAAAATAAATGAATTTTAAAATTGTTCTTAAAACTGTGGGCAGACTTTTGTGGGCGGAGGCAATACTTCTCTGTTTACCAATGTTTGTTTCGCTGTATTATAAAGAAAATCTTTTTCATATTTATTTAATAGTAATGGGGCTCTTATTAGTTGCAGGTGCCATTATGAACCTGCCAAAGCCTGAAAGAAGAACAGTCTATGCTCGTGAAGGCTTTGTTATTGTTTCGCTTTCGTGGATTTTTCTTTCATTCTTTGGTGCATTACCTTTTGTTTTTTCAGGTGAAATTCCATCACTTGTTGATGCTTTTTTCGAAACTGTTTCAGGCTTTACCACCACAGGTGCAACAATTCTCACAGATATTGAAGCAGTATCAAAGAGTCTTCTTTTCTGGCGTGCTTTTACTCATTGGATTGGAGGTATGGGAATTTTGATGTTTGTCCTCGCCTTTCTTCCGCAAAAAGATATGCAGTCAATGCACATTATGCGTGCCGAAGTTCCTGGACCGAGTGTGGGAAAAATAGTTTCTAAAACAACTGTTACAGCGAGAATTCTCTATATTATATACGGAGTTTTAACCATTGCTCAGATTATTGCATTATTATGTTGTAAAATGCCTCTTTTTGACAGCGTTACAACTGCTTTTGCAACTGCAGGTACGGGTGGTTTTTCAGTAAAGAATGCAAGTATTGCCGCATATAACAGTTTACCGATTGAAATGGTATGTACTGTTTTTATGCTTCTTTTCGGTATTAACTTTAATCTCTTCTATCTCATTTTAATCAAGCAAATTAAACGAGCATTTAAAAGCGAGGAGTTATGGACATATCTTAGTATCGTAGCTGTTTCAACATGTATAATTGCATTAAACATAACGCCTGTTGTCAAATCTTTTGGAGTTTCTTTAAGACAAGCTGTTTTCCAGGTTGCTTCCATCATTACAACAACGGGATTTGTTACCGCAGACTTTAACCAATGGCCTGCGCTTTCACAATGCATTATTATTACACTTATGTTTATCGGTGCTTGTGCCGGTTCAACCGGTGGTGGTTTAAAGGTTGGCAGAATAATTATCCTTTTCAAGTCAAGCATCCGGGAATTAAGACGGGCACTTAATCCAAGACGTGTAAAATCAATTCGTCTTGATAATACTGTGATTGAAAAAGAAACGGTTTCAGCAACTTGTGTGTACTTTGTTGTATATATGCTTATAATCGGTATATCTATTTTATTGGTTTCTCTTAACAACCTTGATTTTACAACAACATTTTCATCTGTAGTAACCTGTATTAATAATGTAGGTCCCGGGCTTTCTCTTGTCGGACCTGTGGAAAACTTCAGCCATCTGTCTGTTTTATCAAAGCTTGTTCTTTCCGCTGATATGCTCATAGGCAGACTTGAAGTCCTTCCCATGATGATTTTATTTATTCCTTCAACATGGAAAAAAGGTAACTAATATATAAAAAAAGAGTTAACACTAAAAACCTTGTGTTAACTCTTTCTTTTTATCTCATTTTTTCAAGTTTATAACGATTTGCAACAACAATCAGTTTCATTGTCTGTTCAAGTGGCTTGTTGGGGTCAATTTCAGTTGAAACATCATTATCTTTTTGTATTGCAATAACATTTATTGAATATTTTTTTCTTAAATTCAACTCAACAAGAGTTTTACCAACCCATTCAGGTTTTACATCTATTTCAACAAGGGAAACATTGCTTGTCAGTTCAAGAATATCCACAAAACCCGAACTTAATAAATTTTTAGCGAGCCTTGTACCTGCTTCAAATTCAGGTAATACAACCTTATCCGCACCGACTTTGCTTAAAATTTTGCACTGCATTTCATCAGCACACTTAACTATAACGGTTTTAACACCAATATCTTTACACAGCGTTGTAGCCATAACACTTGTTTCAAGACTACTTGCAACGGCAATAATTACTATATCCACATTTGAAATCCCCAGCTGTTCCAACGCATCTATATCAGTTATATCCGCACATTTGCATATTGGGAATTCATCAACCACATCGTTTATAAGTTCTTCGTCAGAATCTACCACAAGAACTTCTGCACCACTTTCAACAAGTTCTTTTGCAACTGCATATCCATATCTACCTAAGCCAAGCACGGCATAAGAGTTATTAGTTTTCATATTATTCCTTTCCGAGCATAAATTCAGCCCACACTAATTTCTTCAAAAGGTGTTTTTACAATATTCTGCTTATCTTTTTTAGTATTAAGGGCAAGAGCCAAGGATATAGGACCTACTCTACCAAGATACATTGTAACAATAATTATTATTTTCCCCCAACCATTAAGCGTTGCTGTTAAATTTCGTGTTAATCCGACAGTAGCGGTAGCACTTACGGTTTCATACAGAATGTCAATAACAGAAGCATCCGTTACCATAGACAAAAAAACTGTAGAAGCAAACATAATTGTAAAAGACATCCCAAATACTGCAACCGCCTTTTTTACAACTTTCTGAGATATAGCACGATTAAAAATTGTAATCTCATCTTTGTTCTTTATCATTGAAGATGCCGTAATAAACAGAACGGCAATTGTGACAGTCTTTACACCACCTGCAGTACCTATCGGTGAACCACCTATGAACATAAGTAATAATGAAATGAGTGCCGACGGATTGGTCAGATTCTGTTGCGGTATCGTTGCAAAGCCTGCTGTTCTTGTTGTCACAGATTGGAAAAAGGAGATTTGAATTTTGTCGAAAAGAGAATGTCCGCCAATAGTAAGCGGATTATTATATTCAAACACAAAAAATGCCAATGATCCTGAAACTATAAGTATCGCCGTCATCCAAATTGCAATTTTGCTTTGCAAAGTAAGACTTTTAATACATTTCAATCCGCGAGTTTTGTAAAGTTTACAGATACGAATAATATCCCACCATACAACATAACCAATACCGCCAAACACAATAAGTATGCAAGTTACAACATTAATTACCGGATTTGTGGCATAATCACACAAACTGTTTTCGGAGATAATATCAATGCCTGCATTACAAAAGGCAGATACTGAATTGAATATTGAAATCCATATTCCCTTCAAACCATATTGAGGAACAAAAACCGTCATATAAAGAATTGCACCAACACCTTCAACAATTATTGTCCCAACAATAACTTTTTTCACAAATTTAACAAGACCCGAAAGTGTATTAAGATTAAAAGCATCCTGTATAAGCAAACGGTCGGCAATACCAATTTTTTTATGCAGAGCAATCATAAATCCTGACATTACAGTGATTATTCCCAATCCTCCAAGTTGGATAAGAAATAATATAACTGCTTGTCCGAATACACTCCAGGTTGTAACTGTCGGCAATGTGACAAGTCCTGTTACACAAGTAGCTGTTGTTGCAGTAAAAAGAGCATCCATATAAGACACAGATATTCCGTCGGCAGAGCTTATCGGCAACACAAGCAACAGGCTTCCCACCAAGATAACAGCCAGAAAACTTAACATTATAAGTTGCATTGTAGATAAAGTAATACGTTTTTTTCTCATAAAACACATTTCCCTGTATTATTAATTCATTTTTATCTTGTTTTCAAAGAAAAAATTTATTATAATATAATTTAATATTAATTATAGCATAAATAATTCAGTATATCAATAAAATAAATCGGTTATATTTAATGAAACAAGAGGACTAATATATGTTGCCAAAAAGAGTTTATACAAAAATAAATCTTGATAACATACAAAAGAATATGCAGACTGTCCGCCAAAAGTTTGGTGACGATATGATAATTTTAGGTATCGTCAAAGCCAATGCTTACGGTCACGGTGCAGTCGAAACTGCAACTGCTCTTGTTGAATTCGGTGCAGGAATGTTAGGTGTCGCTGCTATCGACGAAGCACTTGAACTTCGTGAAAACGGAATTACTGCTCCTATACTTATTTTAGGTCAGATTTTTCGTCAGGATTATATCGCTGCCATTGAAAATGACATTACTTGTACAATTATTGATACAGATACTGCTCTTGGACTTTCACAAAAAGCAAAGGAACTTGGTAAAACAGCCAGGGTTCATATTAAAATTGACACAGGTATGGGCAGAATCGGTTTTCAGCCTGACGAAAACGGTGAAAAACAAGTAAAATCTGTTTTTGTTCTTGATAACATTACTGTTGAAGGTGCTTTCACTCACTTTGCTAATGCTGACACAGTTGATAAAACCTCTGCAAATTCACAGAAGAAAAAATTTCTCGACTTCACTGATAAACTGATAAGTGAAGGATACAAAATCCCAATCCGTCATATGTATAACAGTGCTTCGGCTATGGAACTTGACGGTTATGCAGGTGAAATGGTTCGTTGCGGAATTATGCTTTATGGTCTTTATCCATCAGACGAAATGGATAAGAATTATAAGCTTTATCCTACGTTAGAATTCAAGAGTCATATTTCATTTGTAAAAACTGTTGGCAAAGGCTTCCCTGTAAGCTATGGCTCGACATATGTTACTGACAGAGAAATGAAAATTGCAACTGTTCCCGTTGGCTATGGTGACGGATATCCAAGATATTTGTCAAATAAAGGCGAAGTGCTGGTGCATGGAACACGTTGCAAAATATTAGGCAGAGTGTGTATGGACCAGTTTATGATTGATGTGTCACATCTACCCGATGTGCAGATTGCCGACGAAGTTACACTTGTAGGTACTGATGGTAACGAAACAATCACAGTTGAAGATGTTTCAGATGCAGAATATCGTTTTAACTATGAATTTTGTTGTCTTATAACACCACGAGTTCCAAGAATTTATATTAAAAACAAAAAAATCATTGAATAAGTGCAAAATGTAAAAATAAAGCCCCATCGTAGAGATGGGGTTTTGTTGTATTATGTTATTACATCTGAAAGATTCCATAGGTAACCGCTGACATTATAAATCCTGCAATAAGTACACCGAGTGCAATAATTGGCAATGAACGTTTAAATCGCATATCGAGAAGTCCTGCCATCAACGCACCTGTCCAACCACCTGTTCCGGGCAAAGGGATTGCAACGAATATGAGAAGTCCCCATGATTCATATCTTAAAACTTTTTCCTTATTCTTCTCTGTCTTTGCTTCAAGCTTTATAATGATTTTTTCAAAAAAGCTGTATCTACGTAAAAAGTCGAAAATCTTTCTTATGAAAAGAATAATAAACGGAATCGGCACCATGTTACCAAGATAGCAAATCAAGAATGCCTTGACAAAAGGAATTTTCATAAGCCTTGCAGCAATCATACCACCACGACATTCCAGAACAGGCATAAGTGATATAACAAAAGCCACAAGTTCTTCAGGAACTTTATCCTGTAAGAAAGCAGTTATTTCATTGACTATTGTTTCAACCATTTGTTACCTCCGCATTTAAAAGGTACTCATTAGCTTTTCTCAACATTTGTTTATCGTTAGGGAATTTGAGAGAATTCATAGCCTTGTCAAACTTAAGCCAGAGATATTCTTCAATTTCTTCTTTTTGGATTATTGTGGTTGTATCATCTGTAGTTGCAAGGAAAATAACAACCTGTTTTTCAATCCTACCCTGAATGGAATAGTCCGAACGGAATCTGAAATCAGGAAGGAAACGGATTCTGATACCTGCTTCTTCAAGAACTTCACGATAAGCAGTTTCCTTTTCGTTCTCGCCTCTTTCAATATGGCCTTTCGGAAATCCCCAGTTTGCACTGCGTTTATTCTTTATAAGCAAAAATCTTGTTTCACCATTTATTATACGATAAACAATTGCACCACATGAGCTTTCGTAAAGACAACTTATGTCATAACTGCCCATAGGCTCTGCAAAAGATATTGCATCTTCAATCTGGTGAACGATAAATCGTTTACTTTTAGGTGCAACGACAAGAATAATTCCACCTAACTCTTTTCTTTTTATTGTGGCAATAACACGGCCCTCAAAAACACGGACTCTATGTGTAACACCCATAATGTATGCACCCTTGACAGGTGAAAGTGGGTCTATTCCACTCTCCACATTACCGAAATTCAAATCATAAGAAAGATTTTTTTCTCTGTCAAAGTAGTGCATAGGCTTGGTAACACTTACCCTTACATACTTACCTAACATATGTCTCTACTCCCGAATACAGCTGATGATTTTCATCAACGAAAACTAAAACTGTTTATCATTATACATATTTTTCTTTCATCTTGCAAGTAGTAGAGAAATAAATCTTATATTTTCCTTTAAAAATTTGTGAAAATTCTTGTGATTTTCAGCATAATGTTGTAGAATATATAGGATATTATCAATATTAAGGAGTTTTATAATGGCTGATAATCAATTTAAGCATTCAAAAGACGATTTTGAAGATATATTCAGCAATGCAAATAAATCTGACGAGTATGAAGATGTTTTCAGCAGTTCAGGAAACTCTGATGAATTTGAAGACATTTCATCAGGTTCTGAAAGTTTTGAAGATGATTTCAGCAAAGAGGTTGAACAGGCATTCCAAGTTAAATACAACAGCGCTGTGGAAAACCGTCGTCGTCAGGAAATTCAATATAATGATATAAATGATGTTTACGGTGACCTGGCAAAAGAAGAACCTCGTCGCAGAAAGAAGGAAAAGAAAAGACATCCTGTACGAAATACAATCATTATGATTCTTTGTGTTACTCTTGTTGGATTATCTTGTGTCGGTATTTTCGGATACCAGAAAATCGACTCTCTCCTTTCTTCTTTCAACACAGAGGAACAGTTGACAGATAACGCATTCATTAATGCTGCTGACCTTACGCAGTATCCTGACCAGATTAATGTTTTGCTTGTGGGCATTGATGCACGTGAATCAGACGAAGCATCTCGTTCTGACACTATGATGCTTGTGACTCTTGATAATAAAAACAAGCAGATTAAGCTTACTTCATTTTTACGTGACTCATTTGTTGAGATTGCAGGTAAAAATTATTGGTCAAAATTGAATTCTGCATATTTCTATGGTGGAATACAGACACTTTCTGACACTCTTGAATTGAATTTCAAGGTTGATATTCAGTATTATGCTCTTGTTGACTTTGAAATTTTTACAACTATTGTTGATTCAATCGGTGGTATCAATGTTGATGTTACTGAAAAAGAAAGCTACTATACATACCATTCAGGCAGTGTAAAAGTACCTGTCAGAATTGAAGCAGGTGAAGATGTACTCCTCAACGGTGAACAGGCTTTGTGGTACAGCAGAATCCGTTACCTTGACTCTGACTTTCACAGAACACAACGTCAAAGAAAAGTTATTACCGCCATTGTTGAAAAAGCTTCAAAAATGAGCCTTACAGAATTGTACTCATTAGCTGAAAAAATAATTCCTCTTGTCAAGACAAATATGTCTTCCGGTCAGATAATGAGTCTGGGACTTGCTGCAATTAAGGATAAAGCTTATTCTTACCCTATTGTTCAGCATCAGATTCCTGCTGAAGGCACCTGGTCTGACAAAACTATTCAGGGTGTTGGTGCAAGTCTTGTAATGGATATGGCACAGAATCAACAGCTTCTGCATTCTTTCCTTTCCGAAAAGCAGGAAACTGCTACGGAGGAATCCTCTACTGCAAAATAAAAGGAGAAAAGATTATTATGAAAAAAGCAAAGATGTCACTCGTGTCTGAATTTACAAGTGCTAAAATCGATGAAAGAATTTTCGGTTCATTTATTGAACATTTAGGTCGTGCAGTCTATGGTGGTATTTATGAGCCTGACCATCCTACTGCTGACGAAAACGGTTTCAGACAGGATGTTATTGAAAAAGTAAAAAAACTTAATGTTCCTATTGTCCGTTATCCCGGTGGCAACTTTGTTTCCGGATACAATTGGGAAGATGGCGTAGGTCCTAAAGAACTTCGTCCTAAAAAGCTTGAACTTGCATGGGGTGTTACAGAACCAAACCTTTTTGGTACAAACGAGTTCGTAACATGGTGTAAAAAAGCAAATACTTCACCTATGATGGCTGTGAATTTAGGTCTTCGTGGCCCCGAAGAAGCAAGAAACCTTGTGGAATACTGCAATCATGCAAGTGGAAGTTATTGGAGTGACCTTCGCCGTTCACATGGATATGAAGAGCCTCACAACATCAAGCTTTGGTGTCTTGGCAACGAGATGGACGGTGACTGGCAGATTGGTCATAAAACCGCATATGAATATGGCAGAACAGCAGCTGAAGCAGCAAAGGTTATGAAATGGACAGATAATTCCATTGAAACAATCCTTTGTGGTAGTGCAAGCAGAGATATGCCAACATTCGGTGAATGGGAAGCAACTACTCTCGATTTGGCTTACGATAAAGTTGACTATCTTTCTCTCCATATCTATTTTGATAATCGTTCAGACGATACACCATCTTTCCTTGCAAAAAGTATGAAGATGGATGAATTTATCAAATCTGTTGTCTGCATCTGTGACTACATTAAAAGTAAAAAACGGTCAAAGCATACAATCAATCTTTCATTTGATGAATGGAATGTATGGTATCATTCAAACGGTGTTCATGTTGACAAATGGAGTACAGCTCCTCATCAGCTTGAAGATATTTACAATTTTGAAGATGCACTTTTAGTTGCTCTTATGCTTATGACACTTCTCAAAAATGCTGACAGAGTTAAAATTGCTTGTCTTGCACAGCTTGTAAATGTTATTGCACCAATTATGACTGAAAACGGGGGGAAATGTTGGGAACAGACAATCTTCTATCCATTTATGCACCTTTCAAACTATGGTCGTGGATATACTCTTGATTCAAGAGTTATTTCTCCAAAACACGATACAAAAGAATTTACAGATGTTCCTGATATTGAGTCAATAGCAACAATGAGTGAAGATAAAGAAAATCTTACTATCTTTGCAGTTAACAGAAATCTCGATGAAAATGTACTTTTTGACGTTTCACTTCTCGATTTTGAAAATTTTGATGTGCTTGAACATATCGAAATGAGTGGATTTGATGTTAAGGCTGAAAACAGTGCAATCGCAACACCGGTAAAACCATTTGTTGCTGAAAAGCCTCAGTTTGACGGCAAAACTCTCACCGTTGACCTTAAACCACTTTCCTGGAATGTAATAAGACTTGCAAAAAGGAAATAATTGTAGTAAAATATAAAAGACTTTAATATTGACAGATGAAAGAGTGATTTTATGGCTTCTAAATGCCCTGAATGTGGACATACACTTAAATTATGGAATGTTAAGGCTGAATGTCCTAAATGTGGTGTTAACATTGCAAACCATCAATGGGAAAAGCGTTTAAATGATGATGCTGATTTTGCAGAAAATGCTTTTGCAAGATTCCACTATAAACTTCAGAATTTCAAGTCTGCAGTTTTTGGCACAAAACTTCGTATAGTTCGTCTTATACTTACTTTTGCACCACTTATTGCACTTGTTCTTCCACTTTATGATTTCAAACTTAATCTTCCTTTTAACCAAAGTGAGCATTCACTTTCATTCCTTACATTTATTCTTGATTATCTTCTTAAAACAGATATCGGCAGTGTTATCAAGCTTATGGGTGGCGAAGTTTTAGGAACTGCAGCAACAATGGTTGTTATTGCTTGTGTGCTTATGCTCCTTGCAGTAGTTTTTGGTGTTCTTAATTTCTTCGTACTCCTTCTTGCAGGTATCAAGATGAAATATGTTTTCAACATAGTTCTTAATGTTCTTGCTACTGTTTGTTGGGCAGTTTCTGCTGTATTCTTTGCACAGTTCACAAATGCTTGTGAGACACTTGGTGGTGGAATCGTTACTGAATGTAGCCTTGGATTTGGTTTTATCGTAGGTTGTGTACTTTTCCTTGTTAATGTTATAATGAACATTGTTGTTGGTAAAGGACTTAAAAAGCAGATGAACGAACAGCCTTCTCTTGACGAATTTGTTGCCAATGAAATTGCAGAGCTTAGAAAACCATAAAAATCATTACATAAAATATTTTGTCCCTCTCATAAGTTTTATGGGAGGGATTTTTATGTGGATGAAAACAGTTTCAGGACGAAAAACTATGGGAGTTATGTCCATTCTGTTAGCAGTTATTATGATGTTCGGTCTTATTGCAGGCAAATATGTGTCGTCGGCTTCAACACAGAGAAAACTGCCGATTTATTCAGTACAAACCGACGAAAAGAAAATTGCAATAACATTTGATGCTGCGTGGACAAATCAGGACACTGACCAACTTATACAAATACTGAAAAAGCATAATGCAGTTGCTACATTTTTTATAGTTGGAGATTGGGCAGAAAAATTCCCTGAAAGTGTAAAAACTTTTCATAATGCAGGTCATACAATTGCAAATCACTCCGATACACACAAGGCGTTTTCAAAATGCTCACGGGAAGAAATAAAGGAAGAAATTAAAAACTGCAACAAAAAACTTGAAGCAATTACAGGTGACAAAATAACACTATTGAGAGCACCATCAGGTGATTACACAGGCCAAAGCCTTGAGGTGGCAAAATCACTTGGAATGGAAACTATACAATGGAATATTGACAGTCTTGATTATCGTGGGCTTTCAGTTGATGAAATAGTGGAAAGAGTCGTGTCCCCTATTCAAAACGGTTCAATAATTCTTTTTCACAATGGTGTTGAGAATACGGCAGAAGCACTTGACATTATTCTCACTAAGCTTTCAGCAGAAGGTTATTCCTTCGTATCAATTAATGATTTAATTTACAAAGACAATTACTACCTTGACCATACAGGAAAACAACATAAACAGGTATAAAAAATGCAGAGAAGATTTTTGAGGTCTTCTCTGCTTGATTTTTATTTGTACAATTCATTTATTTTTTCGAAATAGGCATCTATGTTTTTCCACTTTGCCAATGCAGGAATGTCACAGCCTGACGATATCATAAAATTGTCAAAGCCATTACATTCGTCATAAATCTGCTGAACTGCTTCTTTTATCTGTTCAGGTGTCCCATTAAGAAAAAGAATCGGGTCAACATTACCCATAACAACGCTGTCTGCTGGCATTATAGGAATAATATCACTTAACTTAATTGCATTTCCGAAATGATAAATATCTGCACCAAGTGTAGCTATTTCATTTGCCATCTGAACAACCACATCACCGCAATTGTGATAACACACAACAAAATCTTCGCTGTTGATTTCCTCTATAATGCGTTTTACAAAAGGAATGGAAAATTCCTCATTAAGTGATGGTGAAAGCAGTCCTGCAGCAGGTTCAGCAATAATAACACCGTCTGCACCAACCTCTTTAAATGCCTTTATATATTCAATAATAAAATCTGTTGCTTTTGAAAGAAGAATTTCCACTTTGTCAGGACTATCAAAACACTCCATCATAAGTTCGGTCATATCAAACAATCTGCCTGCAAGAGAATAAGGACCGATTACGCCACAAAAAACAGGAATATTATTTATTTCTTCCTTTGCTTTTCTGACACCCTCAATACAGATTGATGTTCTTCCCATACCGACCTCAGGAACAACGATACTATCCACATCTGTTATATCGTCAATAATTCCTTTTCTTACAGTTGGTACATCATCATCCTTAAACACGATTTCAGCACCAAATGCCTCTGCTTCCACAGACAAATCCATCATGTTGAGAGATGCACCTATATGACATCTTTCTGCAATTGCTTTCATTCCTTTAACCTGCATTTCAGGACTTTCAAGAAGTTCATTTACAGTTATTCCCAACAACTGTGTTGATGGAAATGACAGAATAGGAATTGTTTTATCTTTATTTTCAAAGATTTTCTCTACTATTTGTTTCATTTTTTATTACCTTACTTAAAGAAAGATAATGCAGCATCTGCTGCAGTTGCTGCATCTTCAGCATAAGCATCTGCACCAACTTGTTTTGCAAATTCTTCGCTGACCGGTGCACCACCAACCATGACTTTTACCTTATCACGAAGTCCGACTTCTGCTAAAGCATCAATTACATCTTTATGATATTCCATTGTAGTTGTCAGCAAAGAAGAAAGTGCTACAATCTGAACTTCATTTTCCTTTACTGCATTGACCACTGTTTCTGCTGAAACATCTGTACCTAAGTCGATACATTCAATCCCAACACCTTCAAGCATCATTTTAACGAGATTCTTACCAATGTCGTGCAAATCCCCTTTAACTGTACAGATAACTGCCTTACCGACAGGCTCAACACCTTCCTGAGTAAGATAAGGCTTAAGAATTGACACTCCCATATTCATAGCTCTCGCAGAAATAAGAACTTCAGGGACATAAACCTCATTTTTCTTAAATTTTTCACCTGTTGCCATCATTCCTGCAATAAGTCCATTATTCAATATTTCCTTTGCAGATACTCCGTTTTCAAGTGCCTGACTTACAAGCTCTTTAACATTTTTCGCTCTGCCCTTTTGTACAAATTCACTTATCTCAAATAAGACTGACATTTAAGTTACCTCATTCCCAATAATTATCGATAGATTCTCTAATAATTTCCACAAATCGTTTTACTTTGCCCATATCATTATTAACTGTATAAACATCTCGTTGACAGATTTCAAGTTTACATCCACGAGCAGTTTTTATAGTTTTCTCAATATGCTGACGAAAAGCATCTTCATCAAGTTTTGCACCAACACCAAGATAAGTGGGATTTGGTTTTCTGTGATAGATAATTCCTGAATTACGAAGTTGCTCTGCCATATAATCTTCATCACACCAAGGCGAAATTGAAACTTTTTTAAGATTAGGCAAAGTCTTTATATCTTCCCAGAATGTGTTGACAGGCTCACAACAACCATAATTAAGTCTACCGAAAACAGATGCAATTTTGTGGTAACAAGGGAAAATAAATTCACGGAACATTTCGGGTGATATTCCCACAGTTTCCTGACTATCCATAAAACCCCAAAGGTCGGTTGTTTTAATCTGTCCTTGTTTTGGTTCTTCATCATAAAATCCCATTGACCCCTGACAAATCCATTCAAAAGAGTTGTTCTGTAAAAGCACATTTTCATTTTCAAGGCACTTGAAATATGCAATATAATCATCTGCAATTCTATCCATCATTTCTTTGAACTCGTCAGGATAGTCATACATTGAGTAAAGCATATTTTCCATACCCATCATATGTACCACATGCTGTGTTGGAGTTGAATAAAGTCCGTCACTAACGAGTTTTACAGGTAAAATATCACCGAAAATATCGTTATACATTTCCTGCTTTTTAAATGTACTCTCTTTATTAACCCCATAAACTGACGGTGTCTGTATCAGATGAAAATCATCACCCAAATCATCAATAATATGCTCAAAATGATGGCCCATTTCTGTTCCATCGTCTTTTTTTACAACGGTTTGTTTAATGTGATGACCAAAAAGTGTGAAATAAATGTCATATGTCTGCTGAAAATACGGTGGTACTACCCTATCGTCATCAAACTCTTCAAGATTTATGAAATTATGTATGAGTTTATACTCGATAGCTCTTGCATCATTATCTGTACATTGAAGTCTTGGGTTTATTGCCTCGTGAGCAAAAGTGCCTACCTCAATATGGATTGGTGGTCTTTCACCTTTATACATATTATGTCTTTTCCAAAGTTCAACTCTTTCAAGATTTTTTGGTGAATTGGCAATCTCAAGCTGATGTGCTGCAAGATAGCGTAATCTTCCTCTGTCTTTACTGTTCATATTATTACTCCTTAACAGAAAGCATGTATATGTATAGGATAACATCATTAACTTGTTTTTGTATTTCAAAATGCTATTAAAAAGTTTAAAAATCCTACCATAGAAAACAAAAAAACAGCCTTGTATTTTACAAGACTGTAATTTTTAAAATTTAAGTTTTCTGAATTTTCCCGGAGAAATTCCCTCGTTCGTTTTAAAACAATAAACAAAATTTGCTTCGCTGTTAAAACCCGTTTCATATGCAATTTCAGCTACAGACATATCCGTTGTCAAAAGACACTCTTTCGCCTTATTTAATCTCGATATCACGACATAATCATATGGTGAAAAACCTGTTTGCAACTTGAAAATTCTTGAAAAATGTGTCGGACTCATATGAGCCATTTCTGCAAGGCTACTCACTGTGATTTTTTCATTAAGATGGGCTGAAATATGCTCTTTTATCCTTTGGATATTCTCATTTTGAATTGTTTCATCCTTTGCTTTTACGGTCACAGGCTTCTGCAATTCAAGAAGAAGTTTATACACCTCAAGTGATAAATCTGCCTCTGCAAAGGAGTGCTCAACACCCTTGAAAAGCCTGATGATTCGTTCCTTTATTCTGTTTGTTTCATCTTGTCTGATTATGCTACCATTCTGCTCTGTAATCTCGTTATAAAAATCACGGCAATTTACACCCTGAATATGCACCCAGAAAGACTCAAGATAATCACTTGTGAAATACTCGTGAGGCTTATAACAGTCAAGGATAACAGTATTGCCTTTTTCAGCAGTTAAATGAATTTCATTATCCACAAAAGTGAATGTACCGTCATTGATATAAAGAATTAAAATACTGTCATAGTTTTCTCTGACAAGATGATAATTTTTATCACAATAAAAATGTCCTGCACACAAAACATTATAATATATTTTTTTCGCCTTGGCTGATGAAGATGAAAAGACTATTTCTGAACCTTCCAGTATTCCCGGACCAATTTGTTTCACCACATCACAGCCTTTCATAAATTTATAATCCAATTATACAATTTAGAAATACAACTCGTCAAGCAAAAAAATACCACTCAATTTTCATGAGTGGTATCTTTTATTTATTTGCTTATTTTACACTTTTTATTTCTGTAATCAATAAGGTTTAACAAATCCTTTGCAACCTGTGAAATTTTTTCTGCATCTTCAGTTAATGTAACCTCTTGCAAGAGATTAAACTGATTCTGAATTCGACTTTCCACATCTACAAGTGCGTCGCTGCTCATCGGGTCTGAAAAGCGGAATGCTTCATAAACTTTTTTGATTTCATCCTTGATTTCAGGTGTTGATGCATTTGACATAAGCATTTCTGCGTCAAGAGTAATGCCTTTAATAAAACTTGTCTGTGTTTTGATTTTATCATCAATGTCACCAACAATATCTGCAGCTGACTTTGCAGTAAGGGAAGCAATAGCAACAACTGCAAGAATGATAAATGAAACAATTATTCCAACCCAGGTTTCAATGCCGGGAACAGTCATAAAAATTGCACCTGCAATTGATGAAACAACTATTCCTGCAATGCTTATTGTGATAAGTGGAATGTTATAAAATACTTTTGCATTGCTTTTTGAATTAAGAGCAATAAATGAACAAGCCAGATTACCAACTAAAGCTGCAGTAATAAGAGCATAACCAATCCAGAAATTATCAGCTTCCTGATTTTCATTAGGTACAACAAAAACAATGATGTTAAAGAGTGCCAGGCATATTGCCCATATAATTAAATAATTATTTCTTGCCTTTTTCATCCGTTATCCCTCTCTTTTTGTTCCGCATTTAGGACAGAATTTACCCGGTCTTTCAAATTCATATCCACAACTTGCACAAGTTTTTTTATCTGCAACAGGTGTTCCACATTCTTCACAGAAAACTACACCATCAGCAAGCTGTACACCACAATTGTCGCAGAATTTATTTGAAGTAACAGGTGCAGTAGCAAATGCAGTAACAGTATCATTCATCATTCCGCCCATAACACCGCCGACAGCACCACCAACACCCATCATAGCACCCAGACCGATGCCTGCGTTTGTGAAGTTGCCTACACCTTCATTCTGTGCCATCTGTTCAGCAACACCAAAGCCTCTTTCCTGCTGATATGTATATCCTTCCTGTGCACGCTTTTTAGCCTGTGCTTCAGAATCAATAACGAGCTTTTCAGCCTCTGTTCTTGCCTTTATAAGTTCTGTATCCATTTCGATTTTTGTTGTATATTGCTGTCTTAAGGTTTCGTATGTCTTGTCACCTTCAGGTCTTAAAATTGTTGCAATATTGAACATCTCAAGTGCAATACCATAATCGGCAAAATGACCTTTTAAAAGTTCTTTAATAGCACTTGAAAATTCAGGAAGTCCTGCATCAATTTCAAAAATGTTGATTGATTTTTCTTTGATAACCTGAGCAATATATGATTTAACATAAGTCATAAGGAACACACGGAAAAATGAAACAAGCTTTGCCTGAGTAAGGAATGCTTCTGTTCCTACAAGCTTCAGGAGAAGCTTTCTTGAATCCTCAACACGAAGATTCATATCACCACTGGCTCCGATTGATACAGGGAAATTGAAAACAGGGTCAATATACTGTACCTTTGAATCTGTTCCCCATTTAATAGACATCTGTTCAGCCTTATTTATGAAATAAACCTCACAATGGAACGGTGTTTTATCGTCAGTTGAACGGTTAAGCACTTTACCTATATAAGGTATATTCTGTGTTTCAAGTGTATAACGACCGGGACCGAACAAATCAAGAGCCTGACCATTCATAAAGAAAATTGCTTCTTGTGTTTCATGAACAATAAGTTGTGTCAAAGAATTAAAATCCTCACAAGGATGTTTCCATATAAATGTGGTGTTGTCACCTTCATATTTAATAATATCTGCAATTTGAGCCATAGCCTTAAGTCTCCTTTAACTATGATTATTCCATATACAGTAATTATAGAACGAATAACAAAGATTGTCAATAAATACAATTTCTAATAAAAAAAGACCAATGACACTTTCGCATCATTGGTCAGTTTGTGCTATCTTTAAATTATTCAGCATCTGTGTTTGGAATTGGCTCTGGGTCAACAACAGGGTCAACTACAACTACTGTTTCTTCTTCTTCAGTAATAGGTTCATCACAGAAGAGACATGCCATACCTACAACAGGAATAGCACTCATAAGTACAAGAACAGCACTCATAACGATAGCTAACTTTGTGAACTTAGTTTTCATGCTTTTCACCTCCTCGACATAGCTTGTCTTTTAAAATATAGTTTAACTTCTCCAAAAACAGAGAAATTATTAACAACATTTCAATCAACTATACAGACCCATTTCTACTAAATGGATTCTTTGGATATATTTTAACATAGGTTTTTCAAAATTGCAACTAAAAAATGTTACAGTGTATAACATATTTTACATAAAGTTTTCATATCTATTTTGTGCAAACCTAACAAAGAATATTCATAATTAAAAGATAATAAACTTATCAGGATAGGATTGTTGATTACACAAACAAAATTATAAAGCAAAATTTATTGAATATTTACAAATATTCGAAACCGCTTGCTTTTTTCACAATTTTTATTGTAATTTGCAAACTTTTGTTGTACAATAATACAATAAAACTAAAGGAGGATTCCTATGCCTACAACAAATATTACAAAAATCAGAACTAAAAACAATAATTTGCTTCTTCGTGTTGCTAAAGGTCACTTTGCAACAAGCAGTTCACATAGCAACTATTATATTGATGTTGCTGCACAGAAATCCCGTCTTTCTGAAGCAAAAGCTATTGCTCAGGAATTATGTAAAAACCACAAATACAGCAATTGCCTTGTTGACACTATTCTCTGCCTCGATGGTATGGAAGTAATTGGTACTTGTATTGCAGAAGAACTCACAAAAACTGACTATGTTAATATCAATGCTCACCAGACAATTTATGTTGTTACCCCTGAGGTAATTAATGGCTCACAGCTTATTTTCAGAGATAATATGGTTCCTATGATTAAGGGTAAGCATGTGCTTGTTATCGCAGTTTCGGTTGCATCCGGTAACACAGTCCGTTCAGCAGTTGAAGCTGTTAAGTATTATGGTGGTGAAGTTGCAGGTATTGCATCTATTTTCGCAACATCAAAAGATTGCGAAGGCTATGAAATTAACTCTGCATTCAATCCAAAAGACTTGCCTGACTATTTCAACTGTCCTTCTTATGAATGTCCTCTTTGTAAGGAAGGCAAAAAAATCGATGCACTTATAAACTGCCACGGCTATTCAAAACTTTAATAATTAATAAGGATAAAAATAAGGAGATGTTTTCATCTCCTTTTTATTTGCAAAAAAAATGGTGAGATTTCTCTCACCATTTTTATTATTTTATTAAATAGATGTGTTTATTCAGATTATGCTTCAGGATTTTCAGGAGTACCGTAGTTAGTATAACCTGCATCTTTCCATACTACTTCAAACTTGAACTTACCGTCGTCCATCTTTGTTCTTGTATAGAAGTTACTTGTTTCAATATCGTGCCAAGGTCTGTATTTAACAAAGCCGTTTACATTACCGTTCTTATCAGTAACATTCTTAAGTCCTTCTTCAATACCATCTGCCATATCTTTGTCACGAGCGATAAGAACAGCCTTAAGAACATTCTTTTCAGGGTTACAAGTACCGAACTTAAAGCCTGTAATCCACCAATGCTCCTGTTCATATCTTACGAAAAGAGGTCTGCCTGCATTGTAATCATCAGCTGTCTGATAGTACTCAAAGTACATTTCGAGAAGGTTTTCATCCTCAGCACATTTATAGAATGGGAAATCAACATTCTCAGGTTTCTTTGTGTAAACGCCCATTTCTGCACCTTCGAGAACACCATACTGACCCTTCCACCACTGAAGTCTCCAGAGAAGTCCTTCATATTCAAAGTCAATCTTAAGTGTCTGATAGAACATTGCTGTGTAAGCAGCAGCGTTATCATAAATACCTGCGAAACCAAAGTTACGCTGCCATGCATTAAGACTTGTGTAGTAAACATTCTGTTCAGCATCGTATTCGTAACCGAAAAGACGAAGAATATCACGCAACTCGTCACTATCAGCTTCAATATCATTTGAAAGACCTGCAACTTCTCTGAGAATCATACGAGCATCGATAGCAGAAACTTTTCCGTCAGCACTCAAATCCAATGCCTTAGTCTGTTCATATGAAAGTTCTTCAAGTCCTGCAACATAACGCAAAGCAAGACGAGCATCCATTGCTGTTACCTGTCCGTCACCGTTACCATCACCTGTCGCTGCAGCATAAGCTGTAATAGCTGTAAATGGAATTGCAGTAACTAACATTACTAACGCTAAAAATAATGAAAAATACTTTTTCATCAATTATCGCCTCTTTCCAAAAATTAATAAATTCTATGGCTCATATTATTACATAAATATTTACTTTTGTCAATGAATATGCTTTTTATGAGTCCACACGTTTCATTTTTGAGAATTTTTCTCCCCAGATATTTGCCCAGCTTTCACAATATAATTTATAATATGAGATATTGTTCTTTTCTCTGTACTTGGCAAAACAGTTACACCAAATCATTGATGGAATTGCAATCACAGGATAATAAAGTGGTCCTAATAAAAGGCATTGCCATGTGTGACCATATTCATGAATTCTACAGTTATAGAGCCATTCTTTCTTTTCTTTTTCTTCACGAATAAAGATAAAGAGGCCCATTGAAAGACCACCTTGATTCCAAGGCATATAAACTATATTTGCATATCCGAATTTCTGATAACGATAACCTAAAACCTTTGTGCAAATAAGAAAGGCAATTCCACCAACAAGATTTACAGAAAGTCCCCAGGTCCATTGAACAATATAAAAGAAAATATCAAACAATTTACTTCTCTTTACTGTTGGTGCAGTTTGATTTATATCAATTTTACTCATAATCATTTCACCTTTTCCATCAAAGCTTTTTTCTCTAATTCTTTTTCAATAAGAATTATATAATTGCCATTCTCGTCTTTATCAAGTGTATGCCCCTGACTTTCGTTGTTATCTTTACCAAGCCAGGTATTTTCCAACTTCTGTCCTGAAAGGACTTCACAGCGTTTTCTTTCTTCAGCAGTAAGTGTAACACTGCCATACTTATGTTTTGTAGCCACAACAGCACGAATCATAGTATGGTCATCCTTTGTCATCTCAAATCGTCTGAGTAAAATATATGAAATGAGAGCACTAATCATAGGGATAAGAGCAACACAAAGTCTGATACCCACAATGGCAGATGAAGGCTGTTCAACAAATTCAGTTGCTTCACTGTTTGTGTCAAGTCCAAAGCCACCAAGAATAAGAGTAACAATAAATGTATTTATACCTCCTGTAACCTGCTTGACCATTGTATTACATGTTGATACAACACCTTCTCGACGACGACCTGTAATAAGTTCATCCACATCAGTTAAGTCAGGAAACACATTGTTACACACAAAACCTATACCACTCATACCGAAAGGATAGAAAACAGTTCCTAAAATCATCAGTACAAGCATAAATGTTGCCTTTGAAGTACCCGGCTGACTTGCCTGAACGATAAGACCTATTGCAAGACCCAGAATCATAAATGGTGTTACGATTGTTCCACATTTTTTCTTACCGTGTTTCATTGTAAGAGCGTAATTAAGTGGAAATGCCGCTGACTCAAAGATTCCTGCAAAGGTATTGAATATAGGATAGAATTTATACTGATTTGCAAGGAATGTTACATAGTAAATATATGTTGTTGAGTAAAAGCTTCTTGCAGTTTCCCAGAAAAAACTGATTCCGAAATACTGTCTGAAAGACTTACTCTTGAAAACGAGAATATATTCCTTAAGTGCAGCTTTCAGGTCAAGAGGCTCGTTTTTCATATCAAGTGAGCTTGGCTCTTTAACAAGCTTGAAAGTACCGTAAATTGCGATACTGTACATTGCTGCAAGTATAATACCCGTCACGAAGAAAGGCATTTTTGCATCTCTGTTAAGTCCATCTGAAAAACCAAAAATCGAAAGCATTATGAGAAGTATAATGTATGACGGAATCATACCAACAGAGTTGAAAATATAACTTACCGAAGTATATTGTGTTCTCTTATTGTATTCAGGTGCAAGTTCGGGAAGCATTGCTGTATGTGGCACAGCGATAATAGTATAAGCTGTTTTATAAAGCACATAAGCGAATACAAAATACGCAACTGTCATATAAGGATGCTTTTCACCGTCAAGTCCAAAGGAATTCCAAAGCATTATGTAAGAAATGAATACAAACGGAATACCCCATTTGAGATATGAACGATGCCTGCCGTATTTTGAACGGGTACGGTCAGTAATAATACCCATAATCGGGTCGTTAATTCCGTCCCATACAACTGCAACCATAGTTATAAATCCGGCAAATTCAATGTCAAGTCCTACAACTTTAGTCAAAAAGATACTAAAATACATACTGATTATGTATCCACCACCACCAAGGAAAATATTGGTGAAGCAGTAATAAATCATGGGCAGGACAGTATCTTTAAAAGTCCCCTCGACACCTATGGCTTTTTTGAATTTTTCTCCCATTCTATCACCTACAAAAAATCTGCACTACAAAAAATGTAATGCAGATTTTAATATTTTAATCGTCTTTTTCGTTGCAGAAGATTTTCACTGCATTTTCACAAGTTTTAATATGAGCAAAACTATGATTGCCACCATTTTCGCCATCAAGAGTCCAGTTCACTTCATTCTCAAAATAGAATTTAAATTCTTTACCCTTCTTCACAACAAGATACTTATTACTTATAACATCTCTTGTGACAAACATAGCATTGAGAATAGAAACTAGCTGTAAAGGATTTTTTGGCATTCTGATAAGTGCCAGTTCGTGAAGTCCATCATCAAATTCGACACCTGACTTTTTAAGCACAGGAAAACCTGCAACAGAATATGAATTTGAAACACCGCCATAGAAGAAAATACCTTCTATTACTTCACCATCGTCACATTCAATCTTCGCCTTATAACCCTTGATTTTTGTGACTTCCTTTGCTGTTTCCCAATAGTAAGCAGCTCTGCCCACTTTATTCTTAAGGCTTTGTTTCGCCTTATAAGAAACGTCACAGAAATTACCAAAACAAGAAACATATATAAATTGTTCGGCACCATTGAAATCGCCAATATCAATTGCCATTGTATGACCATCAAGAATTGTTTCAATGGCATCATCCAACTCTGTGGGGATATGCAAAGAATGAGCGAAATCATTTGTCGTTCCACAAGGAATATATCCGATTTTTACCTGAAGGTTCATTTCCATTACGCCACAGACAGTTTCCTTTAATGTTCCGTCACCACCACAACAAACGATAATATCACAATCTTTACCATATTTTTTTGTTACATAATACGCATTCTTGTCAATTTCAGTATAACGTACTTGAACTTCATATCCAGCCTCCTGAAATTTTTCCATAATTACAGGCTGATAATCCACAGCGTGACGCTTACCTGCAATAGGATTGACAATCAGCAAAAGTGATTTTGCCATATTAGAACTCCAATTTCTTTGAAATATAATCAACCAACTGGTCAATAGGAAGTCTTATCTGTTCCATTGTATCTCTGTCACGAACTGTTACACAGTTATCTGCTTCAGTTGTTTCATCACCAACAGTCTGGAAGTCAACTGTAATGCAAAGTGGTGTACCGATTTCATCCTGACGACGATATCTCTTACCGATTGAACCTGCATCATCATATTCTACATTGAAATACTTTGAAAGTGTTTCATAGATTTCTTCAGCCTTGCCACCAAGTTTCTTTGAAAGAGGAAGAACTGCAGCCTTAACAGGTGCAAGTGTTGGGTGAAAATGCATAACAACTCTTGTATCATTCTTTTCTGCATCTACAACTTCTTCATCATAAGCTTCAGTTAAGAGTGCCAAGAAAAGACGCTCAACACCCAATGATGGCTCAATAACATAAGGAATATATTTTTCGTTAGTTGTCTGGTCAAAATATTCAAGTGCCTTACCACTTGTGTTGCTGTGCTGAGTAAGGTCGTAGTCAGTTCTGTCAGCAATACCCCAAAGCTCACCCCAACCGAATGGGAATAAGTATTCAAAGTCAGTTGTTGCCTTTGAATAGAAGCAAAGCTCTTCCGGGTCATGGTCACGAAGACGAAGATTTTCAGGCTTGATATTAAGAGAATAGAGCCAATCACGGCAGAAGCTTCTCCAATAATCAAACCATTCAAGGTCTGTACCGGGTTTGCAGAAAAATTCAAGTTCCATCTGTTCAAATTCACGAACACGGAAAATGAATTTACCCGGAGTAATTTCGTTACGGAAAGATTTACCAATCTGTGCAACACCAAAAGGTATTTTCTTTCTTGTTGTTCTCTGAACATTCTGGAAGTTTACGAAAATACCCTGAGCTGTTTCAGGACGAAGATAAATTTCAGATGTTGAGTCCTCAGTAACACCCTGGAATGTTTTGAACATAAGGTTAAATTGACGGATGTCAGTAAAGTTATGAGCACCACAATCAGGACAAGGAATTGAATGTTCCTTGATGTAGTTTGCCATTTCTTCATTTGTCCAACCTGCAACATTAGTACCGTCGAAGTTTTCGATAAGATTATCTGCTCTATGTCTTGTCTTACATTGACAGCAATCCATAAGTGGGTCAGAGAAACCACCCAAGTGACCTGATGCTACCCAAGTCTGTGGATTCATAAGAATTGCTGAATCAAGACCAACATTATATTTATTTTCCTGAATGAATTTCTTTCTCCAGGCTTTTTTGATGTTTTCTTTAAGTTCAACACCTAATGGACCATAGTCCCAAGTATTTGCAAGTCCGCCGTAAATTTCACTACCTGCATAAACAAAGCCTCTGCCTTTTGAAAGAGCAACAAGCTTTTCAAGTGTTTTTTCTGTGTTAAGCATAAATAATTCCAGTCCTTTGCCTATATTATTGGTTAAAAATTACTCTGTAATACCTGCTTTTGCCTTTTCAAACTCTTCCTCCATCTCAGCAGATGGTTTCTTTGAAATAAGAGAAACAACAACGATAAAGATTGAAGAAACGATAAATGCAGGAAGAAGTTCATAGATTGCAAATACGCCACCGAATGTTGGGTTAAGAACGAGTTTCCAAAGGAATACTGTTGCTGCACCTGAAAGCATACCTGCAATAGCACCTGCACGAGTTGTCTTTTTCCAGAAAAGTGAGAAGATCATAAGTGGTCCGAATGTCGCACCAAATCCTGCCCAAGCAAATGAAACGATATTGAAGATAACGCTTTCTTCATCAAGAGCAATTATCATACCGATAAGAGCAACAATCATAAGTGCAATACGTGATACCCACATAACTTTCTTGTCGTCAGCATCTTTTTTGATAACACCTTTATATACGTCATTTGCAAGTGCTGATGATGCAATAAGAAGATAAGAGTCAGATGAACTAATTGTAGCAGCAAGAATACCTGCCATAATAACACCTGCAAGCACAGGATGAAGAAGAGTCTGGCTCATAAGAACGAATACGTTTTCAGCGCCACCCTTTGTAAGAAGTGTTTCTGCTGAAGGGAGCATTGCACGACCGATAATACCGATTGCAACTGCTGCGAAAAGAGAAATAACAACCCATACTGTTGCAATTCTTCTTGACTTTTTAAGTTCGCTTGCCTTACGGATAGCCATAAAGCGAAGAAGAACCTGAGGCATACCGAAGTAACCAAGTCCCCAAGCAAGCATTGAAGCAATTGTAAGCACAGGATACTCTGCTGCGTTGCCAAATACAGGAACACCATTTTCAACAAGCTGCATACCTGCTTCGTTAGTTACAGGATTTGCAATTTCTGTAAGTGAGAAATAACCTGAAATTGACTGAGCATTTGCCATAACTGCATCAATACCACCTGCATGAATAGTACCGAGTACAAGAACAGAGACAAGAGCAACAATCATAACAACACTCTGCATAAAGTCAGATGCACTTTCAGCAAGGAAACCGCCAAGGAATGTATATACAATAACGAAAAGTGCACCAACAATCATCATTGATGTATATGAGTATCCGAACAATGTGCTGAAAAGCTTACCACAAGTAACGAAACAGCTACCTGCATAAACTGTGAAGAATACAAGAATCAAAACTGAAGCGATAATTCTGATAATCTTTTTATCTTCATGGAAACGATTTGAGAAAAATTCAGGAACTGTGATTGCATCACCGCTGATTGCTGAATAGTTACGAAGTCTTTTTGCAACAATAAGCCAGTTAAGATATGTACCAAGTGCAAGACCGACTGCAGTCCATGTTGCGTCTGCAAGACCACACCAATATGCAACACCCGGAAGTCCCATAAGAAGCCAACCACTCATATCTGAAGCTTCAGCACTCATAGCTGCAACCCAAGGTCCTAAGCTTCTGCCACCTAAGAAATAGTTTTCTGTGTTTTTGTTTGCTCTACGTGCAAAGAATATGCCGATGCCGATAACAATCAGCATATAACCTGCCATAGCAAGAAATATCATCATCTGATTTGACATTTCATTCATCCTTTCTTAAATGGAATACTAAAAATTACTCCATTTTATAAAAATACCATTATATTATAATAAAAAAATAGTGATTTGTAAAGCATTTCCACTCTACAAATCACCATAATTTTACATATTTTTTATTCTTTCCAATCGTGAATAACTGACGGGTTTTCAAAAATCTCATCAAGTCTGTTCATAAACGGAAGAACATCACCATAGTCAAGAGCCTTATGGTCAAATGCAATTGTAAGAGGAAGAATCTGACGAACTTCAATTGTGTCGTTACCATTTTCGTCAGTTACCACCGTAGCCTTCTTTTGAATTGCATTAACAGCAATTGCAGCAACCTGAGGTGGAATAATTTCAAGAAGGAAACACATACCTTTCTGATTACGGTGAATTGAGCCAAGATTAGAAATAGTAATTGTACCTTGTTCAATATCCTTCTTTGTAAGTCTGTCCTTTTCAGGAATTGAATAATATTTCTTCTTTTCTTCACCCTTAAGGGTTTTCACCTTATGCTTACCTGTCTTTGAGCCAATAAGACGTAAAACAGCCTGTTTGATTTTACCTTTTTTAAGTCCCTGAAGTGTGTTATCAAGAGAAACCTCAAACATAGCTTCGTCCATATTTGTGTTCTGCATACGACGCATTGTATCGTTAATAATCTCTGTCATCTTTGTAAGAGATTTGTTATCCATATGACGAAGATTAACAGTCATCATTCTTCCGTCAGGAAGCATTGCCGGCATTGAAACATTAACACGGTCATGATAATAAAGCTTACCACGAACAAGCTTACGTTCAAACTTAAGGTGGCAGTTCATCATCGGTGCAACCTTAAGGCCCTCAGTGATAATCTTCATAACAACCGTATTGATTGATATCTTCTTCGATTTATCAGTGCAACCTTCATTAAGCTTTTTGTATTCTTTTAAAAATTCAGTAACATCTGCCTCATAACTTACAACTGCGTGAGGAATTGTTTCCCAGCTTTCTGCAGTCATGTTTGACACAATTTTTCTTGCAATACCAAATCGTTCTTTTTTATAAACACCCATTTATGTCATCTCCTTAATATTGCTCGTTAAATCTTCTTTCAAATTCTTTACAAAGTTCATCCCTGAAATCAGGATGTGCAATCGCAATAAGTGCTCTTGCTCTTTCTCTCATAGTCTTACCTTTTAGTTGAGCAACACCATATTCAGTTACAATGTAATTCACATCATTTCGTGTGGTAGTAACTGCTGAATAGTCAGTAATTATGGGTACAATCTTTGAAATTGTATCACCTTTTGCAGTTGATGGCATTGCAATAATCGAACGGCCACCTTTACTCATAGTAGCACCACGGACAAAGTCCACCTGACCACCTACACCTGAAAACTGATTAAGACCGATTGTGTCAGATACCACCTGTCCCATAAGGTCAACCTGTAAACAAGAGTTAACTGAAACAACATTGTCATTCTGTGCAATCACAACAGGATTATTTACATAATCCATCGGTGTCATTTCCACATCAGGATTTCCGTCAAGAAAATCAAAAAGTTTTCTTGTACCAAATGCAAAACCAAGAATTGTCTTGCCATTATCAATATTTTTCTTTGAATTATTTATAACACCACTCGAAATCAGGTCAACAACACCGTCACCAACCATTTCAGAATGAAGTCCTAAATCTTTTTTATCTTTTAATTCTTCACAGATAGCATTTGGAATACCACCGATACCAAGCTGAATACAGTCACCATCATTAATAAGTGATGCACAGTTTTTACCAATTTTAATTTCAACATCAGTAAGTGGTGGTGCCGGCACTTCAGGAATAGGCTCATCATATTCTACAAAATAATCAAATTCCGAAATGTGCTTTCTTGTAGCACCGTATGTATAAGGCATAAATTTATTGACCTGGCCGATTTTCACTTCACAATGAGCAAGTGTCGTTTCGATATAGTCACAATTTGTACCAAGTGACACATATCCGTCTTCGTCAGGTGGTGTGACTGACATAACGGTAACACGAGGTTTAATCACATCTCTTAACACCATAGGAACTTCAGAAAGATAGCAAGATGTGAAATCAGCAATACCACTGGCAATTGCTTTTCTGTTTGTTCCTGATGCGAAGAATGAATTGTATCTGAAATGTCCTTTAACTTCCTCATCAACCCAAGGTGTTTCTCCTAAAAGGAGCATATTTATAACTTCAACATTGTTGTAGTTTTTATAATTTTCACGCATGGCACGGACAATTGCTCTCGGTTCACCACAACCAAACGCCATAACTACCTTGTCATTATCGTGTATATTCTTAATTGCTTCTTCGGCACTGACTAATTTTTCACTATATTCTCTTCTCCAGCTCATAAGACTCCTTTACTTTTCACCCGATATATTGCACACTTTCACTTGTATATGTTCAATAATTCTTGTTTTAATCATTTTGAATTATATAGGAGTTTTTTTTTGATGTCAATAAAAATTTTTCAGAAATAAAAAAATTTACAAAAATGTTATAGAATTGTTAACTACATATAATATATATTCGTCTTGCTTACAAATAAAATTTCAGTTTTGGTTGATTTTTCTGCTTTATATATAGTATTATATTGTTATAACTTCAAAAGGAGAGGGAAATATGAATTACATCGGCAAAAAAGAAAGGTTCAACTTTATGGCAGGTCTTGCAGGACAGAATATTGTTTACTGCTTTATCGGTGCATCTTTCTTCCAATACTTTTTAACCGACATAGCACAATTCCCTGCACACATCGTTGGTGTTCTTCTCATTTTAATGAAAGTATGGGATGGTGTTAATGACCCGATTATCGGCTCAATTGTTGACCGTCATCGTTTTAAGAGTGGCGAAAAACTTCGTCCGTTACTTAAGTACACACCTGTACCCGTAGGTATATTTACAGTTCTTATTTTCGTAGTTTTTTCAACTGCAGAAAATCTTCTTTGGCTTCGTGTGGGTTACTTTGTAATTATGTATCTCTGTTGGGATATTACATACACCATGCAGGATGTTGCAATCTGGGGTATGACTTCTGTTGTTACACCAAATTCCGGTGAACGTGACAAATTTGTTCAATTAGCAAGAACAATCGGTTCAATCTTCTATGGTGTATTCAGTGCCGTTATTCCTATGATTATGGAAATCGTCGCAAAGCAGTCAGGCAACTCATTAGCACTTATGACAATATTATTTGCAGCTATTTTTGGTCTTGGTGGTGCATTAGTCAGTGCAAAATGCTATAAGGTACAAGAACGAGTTCGACTTGTTGAACCTGAACAGCAACAGACATCTATTCTCGAATGTTTCAAACTTCTTTTCCAGAACAAGATGCTTATGCTTGTGACATTATCAAACCTTTTCGGTGCATTGGCATTCGGTAACAACCTTATGACATATTTCTTCAAGTACAAAATCCCTGAAATCTCAATCGGTGGATTTGTTCTCGGACCACTCACCCTTACAACTGTTTTTGGTGCTCTTACTACTGCGCCAAGTTTCTTCGGTATGCTTATGGCTGATAAGCTTAAAGAGAAATTCAAGGGTTACAGAAATCTTCTCATCTTCATTCAGCTTTGCACATTGATAGGCAGAGTTCTTGCATGGATTATCGGATTCCAAGGAAAAAATATTATTTTTACTCTTATTATCCTTGCAATCTGCTCATTCCCCGGAGGTGCCGCAAGTATTGCACAGACATCTCTTTTCTGCGACAGTGTTGACTATATGGAATGGAAAACAGGCAAGCGTACAGAAGGTGTTACATTTTCTATGCAAACTTTCTTTACAAAAATTTCAAGTGGTATTACAGGTGCTCTCGGAACATTTGCACTCAGTGCTCTTGGTTATGTGGCAGTTGAAGATACACCCGGTGCTGTTTATCTCGGCACACAGACCGAAGCCTTTGAAGCTTGGATTTGGCCACTCGTAATGCTTACTCCTGCACTTGCTGCACTTCTTTATATGATTCCTCTTTTATTCATCAAGTACACTCCGGAACAAAAAGCACAGGTTGAAAAAGAATTGGCAGAACGCAGAGCAAAGTCAGAAAGTGAAACACCTGCTGTTGCAGAATAATTTAGGAGAATCAAAATGAAAAAATTAATCAGTATTTTATGTGCTTGTGTAATTTTATTCACAGCATTTTCCGTTACAGCCTTCGGTGCTGATACGAGTTACAAGCCATACGAAGAAAGTCAATATTTTACATACGGTGACTATGACATTCATTACAGAGTTATCCCTGCAAAAGGTGAAACAAAAGGCAGAATTATGATGCTTCACGGATTTATGTGTTCAACCTACGCTTGGCGTAATATGGCAACAGAAATGTCAGCAAAAGGTTATGAATGTGTCCTTGCTGATATTCCAAACTTTGGTTACAGCACAAGAGAAACTGCCGATATGGAAATCGTTGACCGTGAAATTCTCATAACAGAACTTATGAAGAGTATCGCACCAATGAACGAGTGGATTCTTGCAGGTCATTCAATGGGTGGTGGCGTTGCAGTAAATATTGCAATCGAAAACCCTGTTAAAGTACTTTTACTCTACTGTCCTGCACCACAGAGTGAATTCCCTGAAGAAATGAAAGAACTTGTCCAGTCTGACATTATGAAAGGCACTATGAATGTTTTCTTCAAATACGGTACAGAAATTGACCCACTTGTTAAAATGGTTATCTTTATGGCAACTCTCGATTGTGGGTTCTCAAAGGATTACGATGTAAACGGAGTTACAGATGCTGTTCAGTATGACGGTTTCGGTGCAGGAATGTGCGAAATGATGTACAATGTAAGACCAACTGATTTGGAAAGTGCAGACAAAATCACTTGTCCTGTTCTTTTAGTTCAGGCCACAGGAGATTTAATTCTCAACAGTCAGATGAAAAACCAGATGAATTCTGCATTTCCAAATTCTACAACATACAATGTAATCGGTGGCGGACATCAGTGTATTGAAAACAGAGCAAAAGAAATCTCATTTGTGACAAATCTTTTCCTTAAGAAAAATGTATAAAACCAAGGAGCATCTACCGTAAGGTAAATGCTCCTTATCTTTTATTTATCTAAACAACTTCCACAAAGTTCATATCCATTATTTATATAGGATTGAAGTTCTTTCCCTTTTGCAACCTGTTTATTCTTTTCACTCATATTTTTTGCTCCCGAACATTCAGGTGAATGAATTTTCTTGGAAGAAGTATTTAAAACATATTCTGCATTTTTATCAACATCAATGTTTTCACTCTCTGTTGTTTCTTCATCAAGCCAATTCTTGCCTGTTGCGTAATCAATTACAACACCGGGTTGAACATTGTAGCAATACACATTGAAACAGATTCCGTCACCGTCGTCCTCAACAGACCAGGCTTCCATCTGCACACCATTTGCAACAAGGTTTTCACCGTCAAAAATCGGTGTTACACGATAAAGCACATGATTTTCAGTTTCCTTTACATAGTCGGCAATCATATTTTCAAAAGGCAACATACCTTGTGTATTCATATATCGTGTACCTGTGATTAAATTGCTTGTGTTTGCATTTTCACCTGTAAGCTGATAACCAATCAAATGACATCTGTTATAAAGATATCGTCCGTCAACAAAGTCATATTTGGATGTTACCCAACCTGTGGGTTTCACCATACCGATGTCCCCTCTTTTTTCTGTTGGCATAATTTCAACACCAACACAGGCGAAAGTGACACCGCAACGACCTAAATAGTCAAGCTCTGCATATTCTTCAAAAGCCTCTGTTGAGTAATCATCCTCTGTAAATGATGGTTGATTATCATTGATTGCTATGTATGGACTTCCTGAATATTCGGGAATGTCTTCAAGTGATATTGTTGTATTTTCCACACTTGTACCTATGTCATCAATTTCAGGCAGAATATCACCATTAAAAAGTGAACCACCACAACCGCTAATTGTAAGCAACAGTACAAGAATTATACTAATTATTGCTATAATTTTCTTATCCATATTTTACCTCACATATCTTTCTCTTGTGATTTTCTCGTGTGATGAACCCTCAAAATCTACTGTTTCTGTCAAACTCCATTTTTCAAGGTCAATATTAAAATATGTATCGGCAGGATACAATCTGTTCCATTTATACACGATTATTTCTTCAACATTTTCTTCATTTACCGTGAAATTCTCTGCAAAGCAGTATCCGTTTTCCATTTCAACAGGATTTTCACAGATTTCAACTGTATTTTCGGGAAAAAGCCTTGCTGAATACTCATTTGTGTAAAGTTTTTCGCCTTTACAAAACTCTATCATATCTGCAATTAAGATTTTGTCACGACTCTGACGACGCTTATTAAACATCATACCGTTTTTATCGTCAAGACATACTATAAGTTTCATAATTTATCACCAAAAAAATTTTAGCACATCTGTGACTTTGTTTCAATAATTATTATTTATTATCAGTCCGTTTTATGGTATAATTTTAAATCATCGATAGTAATCGCTGATTAAATCGGGTTATGATTATCAGCGAGATAGTTTTTTGTCAGAACCATCAAAAAAAACGCAGGCAATACTTTGTGTATTAACGAGTATTTTGGATGAGTTATGACGAAAAATAGCCGATGAGAATTATAACCAAGAGTTAAGAAGTGATTACAATAATATGAAACGATTTGCAAAAGTGTATATTGAAATTTCAAATATCTGCAATTTAAAATGCTCATTTTGTCCGGGAACAACACGAATTCCCCGGAGAATGAATATTGACGAATTTAAAATAGTATTAGAAAAAATCGAAGACTACACAGATTATATCTATTTTCATCTTCTTGGTGAACCTTTGTGTCATCCTGAACTCGAAACATTCTTAAATCTCGCAGAAGAAATGAATTTTAAAGTTATCATCACCACAAATGGTACACTTTTAAGCAAATGCAAAGAGATTCTTCTCAATTCTCATTCTCATTACAAAACCGTTATTTCACTTCATTCATTTGAAGCAAATGACAATAAAAATTCCTTTGAAGAATACTTATCAACCTGCTTCCTTTATGCAAAATCGGCTGAAAATAAAAAAATTGTTGCTCTAAGGCTTTGGAACAACGGTGGAAAAGACAGTTTGAATAATAAAATTTTAAGTATTCTTGAAAACTATTTCCCGAAGCCTTGGAATGAAGAACGAAACGGCACGAGAATTGGTCAAAAAATCTATATCCAATATGGTGATAAGTTCGATTGGCCTACTCTTGAGAGCGATAACATAAATGAAAATGTGTTTTGCTATGGTCTGCGTGACCAAATTGGAATTCTTGCCGACGGAACAGTTGTCCCTTGTTGCCTTGACAGTAATGGTGATATCCCACTTGGTAATATTTTTGAAGATGATTTAGACAATATCATAAACTCCCAAAAAGCACAAAATATTTATAATGGTTTCTCAAACCGTAAAGCCCCGGAAAAACTCTGTAAAAGATGCAGTTTTGTAAGGAAATTTTAAACATAAACAAAAACAAACCAGACCGTTTGGTCTGGTTTCAATTTTTTGGAAAGATAACAATCAAAATTGACAAAAGTTACTTGTTCAGGCAGAACCTTTATAATACATCCATTCTACGTCACATTCTCTTAAAAACATGTTTTAAAGCAAAGTTATAAATTCTTCATAAGCCTTAGGATTAGCAAAAACAACATCGTTTGGCATGGAAAAGCTAATCTCTTTGCCATCATAGTTTAATGCTATGCCACCTGCTTCTTTTAAGATTAGTGTTCCTGCAGCAATATCCCATGGCTGCAAACCTTTCTCAAAGAATACCTCACATCTGCCACAGGCTACCGTACATATATCGTAAGCTGCCGAACCACTTCTACGAATATCACGAGAGAAATCAAAAACTTTTCTCAAAAGTGCAAAAGTTTCATCTGTATTTTCAGGATGATACGGGGATGTTCCGAACAGAGCAAGTCCATCTGAAAGTGGACGGTCACTCACTTTTATTCTATCACCGTTCAAGTATGCACCTTTGCCTTTTTCAGCACTAAAAATCTCGTTGGTGTAAGGGTTATACACAACGCCTGAAATAGTGTCATTTTCTTTACAAAGTGCAACTGAAATGCAACTACAACGATAATCCTGCATAAAGTTTGTTGTACCGTCAATCGGGTCTATTATAAAACGCAAAGAGTCGTTTGCAAGGTTATTTTCTCCTTCTTCTCCAACAAATTCAGCTTCCGGGAAAACCTTACCAAGCTCTTTGAACAAGAAATCCTGCACAGCAACATCGTACTTTGTTACGAAGTTTTTCTTACCTTCCTTTGCAGTTACTGCATTTTCCTGATTATGTGCAGAAAGAACAATCTTTCCTGCTTCTTTTACTATTTCAGTAATTTTTTCAAGCATAAATTATCATCCTTTATAACATATTTCTTTCATATAATCATAATTTACATTTTCGCTTTAGCACCTTTGTTCAGCACCACCGAAACACAGCAAACAACAAATGATACAGCAGTAAAAACTAAAATACAAAAAAACACATCGTTCCAGCCTTTTGTATCTGCAATTCTACCCAGCAGTGACGTTGCAAGTGTGCTTCCGATATAGCAAAATGTGTTAAGAAGACCTGCTAAAAATCCTGAATCAATTTTATCTCTTGAATAAAGAGGCACAACGCTTGTTATGACATTGTTTACTGCTGACATAAGACAAGCAATGCAACCAAACAACATCAATGTAAGAGGTACTGATTTAAGATTAAGAGTCAGTATAATAAACACCGTCAGAATTATTGTCACGAAGTAAAAAATTCCGTTAAGAGCATTTTCGTCTTTTTGTTTTTTGTGTAACGCATTTACTAAAGATGTTCCGAAAATTGACAGCACCGGAAGAAGCAAAGTAACAATAATTGATAATGACGAAGGTACACCGAACTCCTCTTTCAGAATTGAAGGTACCCATGTAATTATACCGTCTTTAATAAAACCGTTAGTTATTGCAGAAATCAGTATAACTGCAATACTTATAACAAATGCAGGCTTAAACGACAACTTGTTTTTTGCTTTTGTTTCGGTGACTTCTTTTTCTGCCACTTCTTTTTGCAAAGTACGCATTCCGACAAACCATAATACTGCCACAGCACCCACAAGTATAGATGCCACATAAAAAACAGTGGTCCAATTAAGACTGAAGTATGAGAAAAGAGCAGCCAGACCGTAGGCAACAAATGTACCTGTGGCAACAGTTGTACTCATAACCATAACTGCTTTTGACAGCTTACTGTCATCAAGATTATCTGATAAGGTTTTAATAAGTGAGGACCAGAGAATCGACTGAAAAATACCGTTTAAAAACCAAAGATATTTCATCTCGTCTATTCCCTGACAGAAGGTCATGGCAAGGTTGATGATGCAAGAAGCTGCAAGAGCTACGGTAACGGAATATCTGGTATTATATTTTCTTGAAAGCAGACCGTTTATGAGCTGACCTGCACCATAAGCAAAAAAGAAAAATGAACTTACAGTTCCTGCTGCCTCTTTGGTTGTACCAAGTTGAGAGAGAAGTTCCACCATTGAGGCATTGTAATTAAGCCTTCCTACATAAGCAACAGTATAAGCTGCCCAACAAAGAAATATAAGAAAATTTGATTTTTTATTGTTCAAGGAAGTTACCATCTTACTCACCTGTACCAATAATTGCTTCTTTGTCAATTTTTCCGAAGAAGGTGTTATCCTTTAAGAGCAGTTTGTATTCTTCGGGATTTTCAAATATAATTCCAAAGTCTGGCGACTCTGTTCCTTCAGCTGAGATAAAAACATTATTCTTTATTTCCACATCATATACCGTAGGTCTGAAAATTATGTAACCTCTGCTTTTGCCGTATAAACCCGAAGCACCGTCAAATATATTGTTTTCGATAACTATATTATGATGACCACAATCTCCATGGTGACCGATAGCAGGAAAACCTGCACAATTAAAAATGTTATTTTTAATTGTGATATTCCGGCAGACAGTATCGTCTTTGCAGAAATCAATCAGTGTGCCGTCACAGTTATAAACGGGACCATAGGAGCCATTATGAGCAAGGTCAAGCTGTATCTGCTCATTAAGAAGATTTTCGGGAATGAATGTATATGTAGGACCGTCAAAAATGCAGTTCTCGACTACAGCATTTTCAGTTGAATTAATCTCAATCATATGCCATGTCGAACAGTGACGGAAACGACAACCCTCAATGCGTATATTGTAGCAGTGTACTGTGTTGACAAGAGTGGATTTTTCCTTTGTATCTCCATTCCCGTCGAAGATACCACCCGAAATAACAACATCATGTGTACCATCATAGCCACTCCATTCAGGCTCTGAATAAGAAGCAAAAAGATACCTTGTTATAGGTTCACTTTCCTTGTTTCTTAAAATTACTGCATTATCGGAGAGTTTGAAAATCTGATTTGAATAGAAAATAAGTGCAGCCGACACAAGATAAGTTCCGTCGGGGAAATACACTGTACCACCGTCCTTCACTTTATCGATACACTCCTGCAGAGCTTTCGTATCATCGTGAATACCATCGGCAAATACATTTTTATTGTCTGTAACTTTTATAAAATTCATAGGGACTTCCTCATATAAGTTCGGATTTGTGATGCTCTTTTGAAATTCTTGGTGCAGCACCCGTAAGATATGAAATATCACGATATTCACCGTTATAATCGCTGAACAGACCGTTAGGAATCTGCGACGTCCAACCTTTTTCATCAAATTCGGGGGCTTCAATACCCATAGCATAAAGAATGATGGCTGCAAGGTCACGGATATTCATTTCTGCTATTTCAGTTTTATTTATTCCTTTACCTGTTGCAGCAAAGGTTACATATTTCTCTTCATCAGTCCAACCACCGTGAGTGCCTTTGCCATTTTCATTGTTGGTACCTCCATGGTCTGCGATAACCATAAAGAGTGTATCTTCAAGAATACCGGCACTTTCAACTGCAGAATAAACATCACCGATAAGCTTGTCAACTTCATTTATAGCTTTGATGTGATTTTCTGTTCCATAACCGTTACCGTGACCTGCACCATCAACGCTGTCAAAGTGAATGAAAAGAAAATCAGGCTTTTTCTGACTGATGTAGTCACAAATAAGGGGTGTCAGTTCTTTATCTCTTGCAGTTTGCTTGTTTACACCCAATCTCATTTCAACAATTCCTTTGTTAATAGGATTCCAATCACAGTAAGAACCGAGTTCTGCTTTCGGGTAAGCCTTTCTTATGCGACGGAAAACCGTAGGATGCTTTGACCATATAGGATAAGGCAGAATTGAAACCTTATTGTTAGTCAGTTTATGTACTTCAGGTCCCACGCCGATAAGCATTGAACCCCAACACTCTGCACTGATGGTAGGCTTTGAAGAGAGTGCATTATATGTAATTGCTCCATTTTTAAATATTTCATCAAAATTGGGAGTATCTGCATCTTTAAACCAATTGCCTGCACCGTCAACACCTATTACTACTATGTGTGAATACTTCTTTTGCATCTCTGTACCTTCCCGTCTGTAAAAGGCAGAACCTCCGGCTACACAGGACGTCCTGACTTATTTCTCATTTCAGCAAATTTCTTATCAGATAAATTCTTATTTGTCAAACTAATTATATCACACATAATTTAAAATTACAATCGGGTGCGGGTGTCCCGCCCTTAACTTATTCCTTATTACCTATTACTTCTTACTTTCCAAAGCCCCAAGGAAATTGAAGTAATAGTGAAGAAGTAAGCCCCAAGAACTTTCGTCCTTGGGGCTTTGCGCTTATAACTCGTTTTTGTCAAAATTAAAGCGACATAACAAATTGAAATTTGATTGCTTTCTTGAATAGGTTTATTTTGCCATCAGAGTTTGCTTGATATTATCATCTGATGTATCTGCAAACAAGGTTTTTCATAGGCACTCCCCACCTGAACAGTAGTATCAAGTGGGTCAGTTATTTATATTCTATTTAGTTTTATTTCTTTGTAGCTTTTTCAGCTCTGATTTTTGCTGCGTGAACTTTCTTTTCTGCTTCAACACGCTCTGCTTCTATACGAGCATCTTCCATAGCCTTTTCGTGTCTTGCTTTTGCATCTTCATAAAGGCTTTCAATTTCTTCAAGTTTTGTATAGTTTTCAGCTTGAATCAAAAGTTTCTTTGCTTTAATTACAGGACGGGCAGCACGGGTATAAAGTGAGTTTTCAGTTGTTGCATTTTTGATTTCTTTTTCAACAATGCTACGTTCTTTTTTGAGTTCTTTGATTTCCGCTTTATAACGAGCAACAGCATCTTTATCTTTGATGTCTTTCGCATTGTAAAGATTATTGTATGCATTTTCAATTTTTGCAGAAATTTCATCTTCACGATTGAAGAGCTTATCAAAGATACTTGAATCAAATTCAACGATGTTGTTGTTAAAGTTTTTCTTTGCAATCTTTTGAGCATCAGCAAAGTCTTTTGCTACAGAAATTGCATTTTTTCTGAATTCTTTTTCTTCTGTTGTACTCTTTGGTAAAGCCTTTGCATCCACGAGTTCACTATGATTAAAGTTATAAATTGCATCATAACCTAAAGAGGCAGTTCCTCTTGCATGTTCAAGCTGAATCTGACCATAGGTTGTGTTAAAACGATTCATTTCATCAAGAACAATCTTTGAAATTTCAATATCAACATTATACTGTTTTGCATCATTGTATTGTTTCTTTGCAGCCTTCTTTTCTGCTTTATCTTTTGCTTGCTTTATATGGAGCTTGTACTCTGCAAAGTCTTTTGGTTGTGCGTTTTCAAGTGCTTTTGCAGCTTTGATAATCTCAATAGTTTCAACTAAGTCACGGTCTTTAAGAATACCGTTACCATAGTCCTCAAACAATGCACGGATTTTAAGAACTTTAATAATGCCCTGCTGTTTTACTTCCGATAAGTCATAGAAGAAATAAGGGATAACATTCATTGCCGCACCGACAACAGATGCTGCGATTAAGACGCCAAAAATAGCTATAAATGTTTCTTTATGATAAAGAACATTGTAAACATTTGTCGGGTCATTCAGTTCGCCTTCCTGTGCAATAATGACAGGTAATAATTCCTGAAGCTTTTGTTCATTAAAGCCTACTTTTTCATAAATAGCAGGAAGAACAGAGCTTGTTGCCATTGTAACAACGCTACCGATAAGACCAACAGCAGCAAACATACCGTCAATTCTCTCACCTGAAATATACTGCTGATAATCACGGATATCACCATTGATACTTGGTGTAAGGATATGACCGAACGCACCAACCAAAGCATTCATCCACAAACAGATGAGAACAAGCCAAATCATTATACTCATATCTGCATATTTAACGACAGGATAAATTGCGCCAATGAAAATAATATTCAATGAGTTTATGGCAATAAGTGTGTTGCGTTTACCGATTTTCTTTATTAAAACAGGTGCTAAAAGCATACCCCAAAGAGATGCATTTCCGTAAATCGTTGTAATAAATGCATACTGACCGGCTGTACATGCGTGTTGGTAAGAGTAAAGCCAATTGAGAATATTGAAACAAGCACCCTCAAGGAAACCCAGCCAACCTGCAAGTGAAATAATCCAGAAATACTTATTCTTTGTAACCTCACGGAGAGCATCCATAAACTTAATCTGGACAACGTGAGTTTTCGCCTGAATAATTCTTTCATGAGTGTTTGCATAAACAATGATACTGAGAAAAAGACCTAAAATAAGGATTGGTACCCAAATGTATCTGTAAATTCGAATGTCGTTAAGGTTACCGGTACCTATAAAGTTCTTTGCGAAAAGAGGAATGATGATACCCGTAACTGACGGACCAAATGATTCAACAACAGCTTTGATAGATGAAACATTTGCTCTTTCCTGAGTATTAGGTGACAAAACAACTACATAATTATAGTAAGCTTCATAAAGGAAATTGTAAACAAATTGAAAGCCAATGTTAAAGAGCAGAACAACAACACATTTTGTAACCTGACTCTCCATTTTTTCATAAGGCATCCAGAAATAACCGATTGCTAAAACAACGGTTGGAATACCCATTGAAATCAAATATGGTCTGTACTTACCTTTTTTGTTTCTTGTATTATCAACAATATATGCTCTTATCATTGTAAGAGGGAAGCTGATAACAACAGCAATAAGATATATGTAGTACAGATTCATCGGTTCAATACCAATGGTATTACCTAAGAAAACGTTCGTAGCAGACAAAAGCACAGATGAAACGCATTGAGTAATAAATCTGATACCCATACCGCCGCCTGCAAGGGCTGCAATCTCTTTAATCGGCATATAATTGCCTAATGGTGGTGTTTTCCAATATGTTTTTACATAAGAAAAGCCATCTTTAACTTTATTAACTAAAGTCATTTTTTCACTCTCCTGATTTTATTTTATAAAAGTATAACATTTCAAACACAGGAAATCAACACCCATCTTCCTGAGTGAATAGTGAAGAGGTAAAAAGTAAAATCGACGAACTTCTGTTGAAATTCGTCGATTTTTGGCAGTATGTCTCACTTTTGAACCACAGTTTATTAATTAATTAACAGATTAACAAGCAGAAATGCTTGGAAATATAATTCTCACTAAAATAGTTACTTTATTGGGATAAATTTTCCATCATTAAGTGTTACATCATCTATTGTTTTTTCGCCAATTTCGGATATGTATAAAATAATATTATTATCTTCTCCGTCATACTTTTCGGTTACATATTTAATCTTCAAATATTGACCATTATGTGTTACTACTCCACCGTGAGATGCACTGATATTGTAACCATTCATTATAGTGTAATCAGAATATTCAAAGTAAACACCCTCAATTTCAAAGTGTTCAGTATCATGACCTTCATAGGGCATTGGATGATAATTTTCAACATACCCTTCAATTACAAACACATCGTCTGCTTTCAGTATTTCCTTATAATTTTTATATTCAAACACCAGTCCTAAAACACTCATCACGAACATAATAATTCCAATAGGTCCAACTATAAAACCCAAAAACTTAAAGAAAGTTTCAATAAAACCGTCCCAACCCCTACTTTTCTCTTTATTGCGAACTTGCGCAATGGAATTTGCTAAAAAAACAATACCAACAGCAAGAGGAATCAGGCACAAAAGCAAATTTTCGAGATTAAAACCATATTCATATAACACTTTTTCCATATAATCACCGCCTATACTTCCTCTTTTAGAGTTTTACAACTTGCAATCAACATTCTTCTTATACGACCGCAAAGGTTTCTGTTCTTTTTATATGTATCCTCATCAATAGATTTTGTATTGAATAAAAGTTGTAACCATCCCTCTGTTTCGCTACATTCTTTTAATGCAATTTCAAACTTAGAAAGCATATCTGCCCTGCTTTGTCCGTAATTTGCTTCACGGATATTTGCATAGACACTACTTGAACTTTTTCGGATTTGAAACAATGTATTTGACGGTGCTTTAATATTTTGGCAAAGCAATTCAATATCAGTAGCAAGTTGTTCCGAATATATAAGTAAATAATTCTTGGACATATAATCACATCCTTTTAAGTGATTATACTATAAAGTTTCATTAAAAATCAAGGCGTAAGCCTTGTATATCATCAATACCGCAGGAATTGCATATCATCAAAACGAAGTTTTGTATATCATCATTGCGAAAGTATTTTTGATACACGCTAAAGCGTGATGATATACAGTCCTAACGGACTGATGAGATACAACGATAGCGTTGCTATCGTTGATGATATGCCATTGCTTTCGCAATGGATAAAAAAAAAGTCGTTCAAGAGAACGAGTGTTTTTTGGGAGTTTTGAACTTAATGGCACGAATAAAATGTGCCTGAAAACCGAGAATTTATCCTACTCTGTCGGTACGTTATCATCTGCTATATATATGCTCCATACATATACACCGTCATTTGGTATTTCGCCGTATTTAATAATCAGTTTCTCGTCACTTTCAAAATGTTTAATAACCTCGGAAGGAAATGTGTTACTTGGAGCAATTGTTACACCATCAACCGATAATACAACCGTATATCCCTCAAAAGAGTCTCTATAATACTCCTCTTCACAAGAAATAAGTTCTATGTTCCCCTCTAAACAAGAAGCATTTCCTTTTTCCATTTGATAATCGTAAGATGCGCTCTTTATAAACATATTCCCGAACAATAGCGAGCCAACAATTGGCACAAAAGAAATCACTACAAAAATTGCCAAAAGTATACGGGGAAACTTCATATTGGATTTACGGTATGCTTTTATTTGACAAGCAAAATAACGGATCAAAGCAAACGCAATAGCAGCAAACAAAATGGCACCCAAAGCGTATATAACATTCATCGTCATATTATATGATGATTGAAAAGTGTATATCTGCATATCATCACCACCTTGCGTGTATTATATGGTTGTGTTAAATTAGGGACAAATTTACTTGTCAAAGTCAAATAATTCTAAATGCAGTTTTCCAGACTTCTCATAAATTGTACCATCATCTTCCC
>JAZNWU010000016.1:0-38867 GCA_045593555.1 Candidatus Fimenecus sp.
CTCGAACCGTCGACCTCTAGCGTGACAGGCTAGCGTTCTAACCAACTGAACTACCGGGCCATTTGGTGGGAACAACAGGGCTCGAACCTGTGACCCTCTGCTTGTAAGGCAGATGCTCTCCCAGCTGAGCTATGCTCCCACGTTTTTTTGCTGCTGTGTTTCAGCGGCTCGTATAATTTACCACATTAAAAATGATTTGTCAACACTTTTTTTCAACTTTTTTTAAATTTTTTTAAAAAATTTTTTCTGAAAGGTTAATTTACTATTTTTTATAAACTTCTTGAAAATATTGGGAATGTTTAGTATAATACTATAATATATGCGACAAAAAATCAAATTGTCGTAAAAATTTTCAGAAAGGGGCGTTTTCTATGTGTGAAAAGCCAAAGTTTTACATCACAACAGCCATTGCGTACACATCACGCAAACCACATATCGGTAACAGCTATGAAATCGTGTTGACCGATGCCATTGCGAGGTACAAGCGAATGCAGGGCTACGATGTTTTCTTTATGACCGGTACTGACGAGCACGGACAGAAAATTGAGGAATACGCCAACGAAGCTGGTATCAGCCCTAAAAAATACGTTGATAAGGTTGCAGGCGAAATCAAGGGTATTTGTGACCTTTTAAATACAACTTATGACCACTTTATTCGTACAACTGATGATTATCACGAAAAAGCAGTTCAAAAGATTTTTCAAAAACTTTACGACCAAGGAGATATTTATAAGAGCGAATATGAAGGTCTTTACTGTACTCCTTGTGAGTCATTCTGGACTGAAAGCCAGTTAGTTGACGGTAAGTGCCCTGACTGTGGCAGAGAAGTTAAAAAAGCAAAAGAAGAAGCATATTTCCTTAAGCTTTCAAAATATCAGAAACAGCTTGAAGATTTCATCGAAAATAATGAAAACTTTATTTATCCTGAAGCTCGTAAAAAGGAAATGCTCAATAACTTTATTAAACCGGGTATTCAGGATTTGTGCATTTCTCGTACATCTTTTAAATGGGGTGTTCCAGTTCCATTTGATGATAGACACGTTGTATATGTATGGTTCGATGCACTTCTCAACTATATTACAGGTATCGGTTATGACCCTGATGGCAGCAACGAACAGTTTAACAAGTATTGGCCTGCAGATTGCCATATTATCGGTAAGGATATTGTAAGATTCCATACAATTTACTGGCCAATTACTCTTATGGCTCTCGGTATTCCGTTACCAAAACAAGTTTACGGTCACCCTTGGTTGCTTCAAGGTGAAGACAAGATGAGCAAATCCCGTGGTAATGTTATTTATGCTGATGACCTTACAGAAATTTTCGGTGTTGATGCAGTTCGTTACTATCTTCTTTCAGAAATGCCACATGCACACGATGGTTCAATCACTTATGAAGCAATGATTGACCGTTTCAATACTGACCTTGCAAATACACTCGGTAATCTTGTAAACAGAACTATTGCAATGCAGAACAAGTATTTTGATGGTGTTGTTCAGGCTCCGACTTGTCCTACTGAATTTGACGAAGGCCTTAAAGACTGTGCTAAAAAAGCACTCCAAGGTTTTGACAAGTACATTTCTGAATACAAGATGAGTGATGCAGTTGAATGTGTAATCAATTTTGCTCGTCGTTGCAACAAATACATTGACGAAACAATGCCTTGGACACTTGCAAAGGATGAAGCATCAAAAGAAAAACTCGGTACAGTTCTCTATAATCTTCTTGAGGGTATCCGTGTTCTTTCAGCTCTTATCTCACCTATTATGCCTGAAACTGCTGTTAAGATTGCAGAGCAGTTAAATGTTGCTCCTGCAACTTATGAAAGCATTCAGACTTGGGGTGGACTCCAGGCAGGTGTTAAAGTTGGTACTGCAACTCCTCTTTTCTCAAGAATTGACGGCGAAAAGTTAATCGCTGAACTTCAGGCTAAAAAAGAAGCAGAAGAAAAGAAGAATGCTCCTGCTCCTAAAATCGAAGGACTTGCACAAATCGAATTCAACGATTTTATGAAAGTCGAACTTCGTGTTGCAGAAGTTAAAGATTGTGAACCAATCAAAAAGGCAAAGAAGCTTCTTAAACTCACTCTTGACGATGGCACAGGCACAGACAGAATTGTTGCAAGTGGTATTGCAAAATGGTATAAGCCTGAAGACCTTATCGGTAAAAAGGTTATCGTTGTTGCAAATCTTAAGCCGGCAGTTCTCTGTGGTGTTGAATCTAACGGTATGATTCTTGCAGCAGACATTACAGAAGAAGATGCAAAAGTTATCTTTGTGGACAAAGATATGCCAAACGGAGCGAGAATAAGATAATGTATCATAACATTTTTGATTCACACGCACATTATGACGACGAGCAGTTTGATATTGACAGAAACGAACTGCTCGTTTCTTTTAAAGAAAATGGAATTTCAGGTGTTGTGTGTTGTGGTGTAAACATTGAAACATCAGAATTTTCAGTAGAGCTTTCTCACAAATACGATTTTGCGTATTCGGCAGTCGGATTTCATCCACTTGATAATGATGAATACAAAAACGGTGACTTGGAAAGAATAAAGGAACTGGCAAAAGACGAAAAATGTGTTGCCATTGGTGAAATCGGACTTGATTATCACTATGAAAAAGAAAGTCGTGAAAACCAATTGATTCTCCTTGAAAAGCAAATTCAGTTGGCAAACAAATTGGATTTACCAATCATTTTTCATGACAGAGAATCTCACGAAGACACTCTTAATATTTTAAAAAAATACAAACCAAAAGGTGTTCTTCATTGTTTTTCAGGTAGTGTTGAAATGGCAAAGGAAATCATCAAGCTGGGTATGTACATCGGTCTTGGTGGTGCAGTTACATTCAAAAACGCTGTTAAACCTTGTGAAGTTGCAAAGTTTGTCCCTGAAGATAAACTTTTAATTGAAACTGATGCACCATATATGACTCCTGTACCTTTCCGTGGAAAAAGATGTGATTCGTTGCACATTCCATACACAGCAGAAAAAATTGCAGAACTCCGAGGCTGTACAGCACAGGAAATTCTTGATTTGACAGACAGAAATGCCAGAACATTATTTAACATAGGGTGATTATTATGCTTAAACATATTGTAATGTGGAAATTTAAAGATGCAGAGGGAAAGACAAAAGACGAAAATATTGAAATCGTTAAAAATGGTCTTGAAGCACTTCCACCAATGATTTCACACATAAAAAAGCTCACATTCCTTAAAAATCAAGTGGAATGTGAGAGAAATTTTGATGCACTTTTAGTTGTTGAAACTGAAAACGAAGAAGAACTTGAGAAATACAAAGTTCATCCCGAACACAAAAAGGTTGCAGGTTATGTTGCTAAAGTAACAGAAAACCGTGGTGCAGTTGATATTTACGAATAATAACCCGACCCGTCAACACATTAAAAATGCGGACGGGTACCCCGGAACCTTGTTGTTTCACAATAAAAAAACGGACATCACACAATGTCCGTTTTTTTTTGCTCATTTTGTGAGAAAACACAACCACAATAATTTTGTCTGTAAAGGTTATATACTTTACTTAATTCTATCGAACGTTTATATCCTTCTCGTTTTTTGAAGTCCGATGGTAAAAATTTAACACCGTATTTTTCACTTAATTCACTGCCGATTTCATTGATTTTTTCGGCATTTTTCAAAGGACTTATTGTAAGCGTTGTGGTGAAATAATCAAAGCCATTATTCTTAGCTTTAACTGCTGTTTTTTCAAGTCTTAAACAATAACATTTAAAGCATCTTTCCCCACCCTCACTACAGTTTTCCAGACCTTTTGCCATTTCATAAAACTTTTCACTCTGGAAGTCACAATCAAGCATTTTGACAGGATATTTTGTTTTCATTTCGCTGATTAAACGCTTCTGTTCTGCTTTACGCTTTTCATATTCTGTTTCAGGGTAAATGTTGGGATTATAGTAAAAAACTGTGATGTTGAAATACTGTGACAAATATTCAATACAATAACTACTGCAAGGTGCACAACAACTATGGAGAAGAAGTGACGGCACTTTATCTCCTAAATTCTCAATGATTTTATCAAGTTGTTTCTGATAATTGATTTTTTGCATAACTTATACCTTTAAACAAAAACGGGCGATTTGTGAATCGCCCATATATTTTTGATTTATTCTTCTTTTCTGCTGAAGAAACGGCGTTCTTCTTCCTCTTCTTTTTTCTCTTCAGGAAGAATCTCAACTTTAACTTTACCGATTCTACGTTCTTCAACATTTAAAACCGTGAATTTCACATTTTCGAATTGAACTTCGTTCATTTCGCCATCCTGTGGTAAGAAACCAAGAACACTTATGATATATCCACCGATAGTGTCATAGTCACCTTCCGGGAATGTTTTACCGGTATGCTCCTCAACTTCCTCAATATCAGTAATACCATCAACCTCAAAGGTTGTGTCATTAATAATTGAGATTTCTTCATCTTCCTGGTCATACTCGTCCTGAATATTACCAACGATAGATTCAAGCAAGTCTTCAAGAGTAACGATACCTGCTGTTCCACCGTATTCGTCAACAACAACTGCCATCTGAACCCGTTTTTCTGTCATTTCAGTAAAGAGTTCACCACAACGTTTTGTTTCAGGAACATAATATGCAGGTCGCATCATATCCTTAACTGTTTTTGTCTTGGGAAGGTTTGTGCCGACATATTTAAGGAAGTCTTTGATGTAAACAATACCTACAATATCATCAGGGTCTTCCTCATAAACCGGAATTCTTGAAAAACCGTTTTCTATTGAAAGTTTAACTGCTTCACTTAAAGGTTCGTCATCATCAATACAAACCATATCAGTACGATGAGTCATAATATCAGCAACATCAATATCATCAAACTCAAAAATGTTGTTAATCATTTCAATCTGAGCATCTTCGATAACACCTTTTTCGCCACCGACATCAACCATCATACGGATTTCTTCTTCAGTAACAACTTCTTCATCAGCATGTGGGTCAATACCGATAAGTCTTAAAACACCATTTGTTGAAAACGCAAGAAATCTTACAATCGGATTTGTCACTTTTGCAACAAAAACGAGAATTGGTGCTGCCATAAATGCCATTTTTTCAGGCTTACTCATTGCAACCTTTTTCGGTACAAGTTCACCTAAAACAAGTGAGAAATATGACATAATCAATGTGATAACAACTGTTGAGAAACCACTGATTACACCCATTGGAATAACATTTACAACTTGAGTTCTTGAAATTGCATCTGTAAGCATTCCTGCAAAAGACTGTGCCGCAGTAGCAGATGTCAGGAAACCTGCTAAAGTAACGCCAACCTGAATTGTTGAGAGGAATGAACTTGTGTTTTCTGTAAGCTTTTTAATCTGCTTTGCTTTTTTGTTACCCTGTTCAGCCATTTTGTCGATTTTGTTGTCATTGAGGGTAACGATTGCCATTTCTGACATCGCAAAAAATGCATTAACTAAAATCAATGCAAACAGGATTACTATCTGAACAATAATACTCCCAGGGTCTGTGTCCATGTGACATAACCATCCTTATAAAAAATATAGTTTCGATATTTATAAAATATCAGTATGTATTGTATAACAAAATATGTATTTCGTCAAGTATTGGAAGAATATGTTAAAACTATATTTACACACTATTAAAATTCAATGTTCAAATTTTCTCCAAAAAGCTTATTTGGAGAAATATCAAAAAACTCATAAATTCTATATACTACATCAACAGATAGAACATCCGCACCGTCCCCCTGTTCAACTTTTTTCAATAATGCTACATCTATCTCCATTATTTCAGCCATTCTTTCTTCAGAAATATTATGATGTTTTCGTAACCAAATTATATTATGTACAAAATTTTGCCAAAAAATATCGTTTTGTGAGTTCACTCTCTATCACCTCAATTAAATTATATAACACTTATGTTACAAAAACCAATGCAAAAGTAATAATTGTGTTACAATTTTTTTCGTAACAAGGTGGTGATTATTATGATTTTTAATCAAAGAGCCAGAAATCTCCGTGAAGATTTAGGTTTATCACAAGATGAAATCGCACTAAAATTGGGCATAAGCAGAGCAACTGTCAACAGATACGAAAATGATAGATATGACTTAAAACTTTCCTATGCCATTGAATTAGCAAAAATATATAATGTATCTTTAGACTATTTATCCGGACTTACAGACGAACCACGACCATTAAATAAATAGCGAATTTTTTCGCCTTTTCATCACACCAAATTATAGTCATTCTGAGCAAAGCGAAGAATCTCTTCCATTGTGAATTTTTAAACTGACAGAGATTCTTCGTCGTTGACACTCCTCAGAATGACCTTTTTTGCACTTATTTTCACCATGCTCTACCTACTCTGTTTTTTCATAATCCAAAATGTACAAAAAATAGTTAAAATTTTATCAAAGTTCGTCACTTTTTAAGTTCAAATCTATTTACTTTTTGCGACAAAAGTGTTATCATTTAAAATGTATGAATACGCATACATATCTGTATGACTTTGCATACTTTATTCTATATTTAATTCCATTAAGGAGGTAATACAAAATGGCAGACAAAAAGACACCCATAGTTAGAAAAAAGTTAACTATGGACGGTAATACTGCTGCTGCTCACGTATCTTATGCATTTACAGAAGTAGCTGGTATTTACCCAATCACACCATCTTCACCTATGGCTGACTACGTTGACCAGTGGTCTGCACAGGGAAGAAAGAACATTTTCGGTACACAGGTTAAGGTTGCTGAAATGCAGTCAGAAGCAGGTGCAGCAGGTACTGTTCACGGTTCTCTTGCAGCAGGTGCTCTCACAACAACTTATACAGCTTCTCAGGGTCTTCTTCTTATGATTCCTAACATGTATAAGATTGCTGGTGAACTCCTTCCTTCAGTTTTCCACGTATCAGCTCGTTGCGTAGCTTCACATGCTCTTAACATTTTCGGTGACCATTCAGACGTTTATGCTTGTCGTCAGACAGGTTTCGCAATGCTTGCTGAAACAAATACACAGGAAGTTATGGACCTTGGTGCAGTTGCTCACCTTGCAACTATCGAAAGCCGTGTTCCATTCCTTAACTTCTTCGACGGTTTCCGTACATCTCACGAAATTCAGAAGATTGATATCTGGGATTATGAAGACCTTAAAGAAATGACAAATATGGATGCTGTTAAGGCATTCAGAAAGCACGCTCTTAACCCAGAACGTCCTGCAACTCGTGGTTCACACGAAAACGGCGATATCTTCTTCCAGCACAGAGAAGCTTGTAACTCATATTACGATGCTACTCCTGCTATTGTTGAGAAGTATATGGACAAGGTTAACGAGAAGCTTGGCACAAACTACAAACTCTTCAACTACTATGGTGCACCTGATGCAGAACGTGTTATCGTTGCTATGGGTTCAATCTGTGACGTTGCTGAAGAAGTTATCGATTACCTTACAGCTAAGGGTGAAAAAGTTGGTCTTGTTAAGGTTCGTCTTTACAGACCATTCTCAGCTAAGGCATTCGTTGAAGCTATTCCAGAAACAGCTAAGAAGATTGCAGTTCTTGACAGAACAAAGGAACCTGGTTCAATCGGTGAACCTCTCTTCCTTGATGTAATCGCTGCTCTTAACGAAATGGGCAGAACAGCTAAGGTTTGTGGCGGTCGTTACGGTCTTGGTTCAAAAGACACACCTCCATCAAGCATCTTTGCAGTTTATGAACACCTTAACGCTGAAACACCTGCTCGTCAGTTTACACTTGGTATCCACGACGACGTTACACACCTTTCTCTTGAAGAAAAGCCAGCTCCAAACACAGCTGCTGAAGGCACAATTGAATGTAAGTTCTGGGGTCTTGGCGGTGACGGTACTGTTGGTGCTAACAAAGACTCTATCAAGATTATCGGTGACCATACAGACAAGTATGTTCAGGCTTACTTCCAGTATGACTCAAAGAAAACAGGTGGTATTACAATTTCTCACCTTCGTTTCGGCGACAAGCCAATCAAGAGCCCATACTACATCAATAAGGCTGACTTCGTTGCTTGTCACAACCCATCTTACGTAGAAAAAGGCTTTAAGATGGTTCAGGACGTTAAGCCAGGCGGTGTATTCCTTATTAACTGTCAGTGGACTCCTGAAGAACTTGCAACTAAGCTCAACGCTGAAACAAAGAAATATATTGCTGAAAACGACATTCAGCTTTACACAGTTAACGCTATTGACCTTGCTGCTCAGATTGGTCTTGGTAAGCGTACAAACACTGTTCTTCAGTCTGCTTTCTTCTCACTTGCTAAGGTTCTTCCTGCTGAAGAAGCTATCGGCTATATGAAGGAAAAAGCTCAGAAGTTCATGAAGAAGGGTAAAGAAATCGTTGAAATGAACGAAAAGGCAATCGACGCAGGTGCTTCTGCATATGTTAAGATTGATGTTCCTGCAGATTGGGCAAATGCTACTGACGATGCAGCTCCTGTTGCTTCTGTTGGTGCTGAAAAGCTTGTTAAGATGGTTGACAACATTATGCTTCCAGTAGGCAAGATGGATGGTGACTCAATTCCTGTTTCTAAGTTTATGGACCACGTTGACGGTCAGTTTGAACAGGGTGCTGCAGCTTATGAAAAGCGTGGCGTTGCTGTTATGGTTCCTGAATGGGAAGCAAGCACATGTGCTCAGTGTAACAAGTGTTCTTATGTATGTCCTCACGCAACAATTCGTCCATACCTTCTTACAGAAGAAGAAGCAGCTAATGCTCCTGAATGTGCACAGATAGTTGACAAGAAGGCTGGTAAGGGCAAGGGCGTTTACAAGTATTCACTTGCTGTTTCTCCACTTGACTGTATGGGATGTGGCGTATGTATCGGCGTTTGTCCTACAAACTCACTTAAGATGGTTTCTCGTGAAAGCCAGGACTACAAGCAGGAAGCATTCCAGTACATGGTTGAAAATGTAACAGTTAAAGATGATGTTGCTGATAACACAGTTATCGGTAGCCAGTACAAGACTCCACTTCTTGAGTTCTCAGGCTCATGTGCAGGTTGTGCTGAAACAGCTTATGCAAGACTTATCACACAGCTCTTTGGTGACAGAATGTACATTTCAAATGCTACAGGTTGTTCATCAATCTGGGGTGGTCCTGCTGCAACATCTCCATATACAACAAACAAAGATGGTCACGGTCCTGCATGGGCTAACTCTCTCTTTGAAGATAACGCTGAACACGGTTACGGTATGTACCTTGGTCAGAAGGCAATCAGAAATCGTCTTATCGATGATGTTAAGGCTATTCTTGAAAACTGCAACACTCCTGAAAATGTAGTTGCAGCTGCTAACGAATACCTTGCAACTCTTGAAGACGGTAGCAAGAACACAGCAGCTACTGAAGCTCTTGTTGCTGCTCTTGAAGGTTTCGATTGCGATTGCGAAATGAAGAAAGACATTCTTGAAAATAAAGAATACCTTTCAAAGAAATCTGTATGGATTTTCGGTGGTGACGGTTGGGCATACGACATCGGTTTCGGTGGTGTTGACCACGTTCTCGCTGCTGGTGAAGATGTAAACATCATGGTATTCGATACTGAAGTTTACTCAAATACAGGTGGTCAGGCTTCTAAGGCTTCTAACATCGGTCAGGTTGCACAGTTTGCTGCTGCAGGTAAGGCTATCGCTAAGAAGAGCCTTGCTGAAATCGCAATGAGCTATGGTTATGTTTACGTAGCACAAATTGCTATGGGTGCTGACAACAACCAGACAATTAAGGCTATCACAGAAGCTGAAGCATACAATGGTCCATCAATCATTATCGCTTATGCACCTTGTGAAATGCACTCAATCAAGGGTGGTATGGTTAACTGCCAGGCTGAAATGAAGAAGGCTGTTGACTGTGGTTACTGGAATATGTTCCGTTACAATCCAGCTCTCAAGGCACAGGGCAAGAACCCATTCACAATTGACAGTAAGGAAGCTAAGGCAAGCTACCGTGACTTCATCATGAACGAAGCACGTTACTCATCACTTTCTCGTGCATTCCCAGAAAGAGCAGAAGTTCTCTTCGCTCAGGCTGAGGAAACAGCTAAGGAAAGATATGAACACCTTACTCGTCTTCAGGCTCTCTATGCTCCAAAAGAAGACTAATTAAAAGTTTTCATATAAGAACCCGACCCGTCAACGCATTAAAAATGCGGACGGGTACCCCGGAACCTTGTTGTTTCACAATAAAAAATTGGACCTATCCGTAAGGGTAGGTCCTTATTTTATGTATTTACAAAACATATGTTAAATGATAAAATGAAACATAAAGAAAAGGTGGTGTCGAAATGGATATAAGCAAGATTGATTATAATTTTATTGAGATTTTTTCATCTCATTATTCGGTAATTTGTGATGTTTTTGGAAATCCTGAAACAAAATCTTTAAGAGAACAGACCAAAATCAGAAATTGGGTTGAAAGAACCTATCTTAACGGAGTCGAATTTCCGAACAATGTAAAAAAATTCATTTCAAAAGATTCAAGTAATTCTGACTTTTTTGATTTTCTTAAGTCTTGCTATATTCATGTGGAAAAAGTAGGCACAAAGCAAAAGCAACTTTTTGATAAAAACGCTGTTGATTTTCCGGAAAATATAAAAAACACACTTTGGCAGATAGTACAAGACGGTTTTTTTGTGTCTGAAACCACTATACTTGACCAAGACATTTATATCAATTGTGTGGAAACATCTTCCTGTCGTATAACATTAATCTTAAAAAATATAAGTGGTATTCCTGACGAAACAATTGATTATATTTCTTTTGACGGAATCGGTACATTTATAAAAGATGAAGAAGGATATCGTTTAGTCGGTGTCACTTATAATCACGATAAAGAAATTGAACAATCACTTGTTATCCGTTTTTCAGATGCAGAAATTAAAGAAGAAATATTTAATGCTACATCATCAATTTTCAGCACTGACCCTTGGGATTGTCTTGTAGAAGCTGTTTCAGATATTATTGAAAAAGAAAAACATATCGGTAAATATTGCTTTAACGAAAAAGAAACGGAACTTTTACCATTATTTAAAGAGTTAAAGGTTTTGCATTGGATGTATAGTGATACACAAACCGTACAATGTGAATTCTCTGTACTTAAATCTTACATAAAAGAATTTAATTTTAATTCTCTTTTAAAAGATTTTGAAAAGTTTGAAAAAACATTAAGTAATTGGAACAAACGAATTCAGATGTCTGAACGAATTAAAGCAAAATTAAATCAGGCAAAACATGAGCCTCTTTGGAGAAAAATCTACAATCAGGTGTTAGAATCACAAGCAGAATATCCGATAAAATCTGATGCTTGTTGCGACAAAAAAGACATAACCGAATTGCGTAATAAGATTCAACATCTTATGGAGTTGCACGGATATTCCGGCAATTATCCACATTTTGTCAAACACGGTAGTATCGATAAAATCCACCTTGCACAATCATACAATATGAGTTACTTTGTGGGTCATGAAAAAAATGTCGAGTATCATATTTACTGTAATGAAGAATATTATTCGGAACAGTTTACAATTAAGTTTTTATGTGGCACAGCAATATTGCGTAAAAACACAGATATTTATGATGTATTTTCCTGTTTCTTCAATGCAAACGGAAAACGATTCATAAATGAAATAACATATGAAACATGTTTTAATGAATATTCTTTATCCCATAATTTAAAAAATGTTGCCCGTATAGCCGTAAAGAAAGCTGAACTTACCAAACTAACCAAAGAAGAACGCGAAATATACGATAGCAACAAAATTGTTTCAATACCAATGATATTGTTCGGTGCATTGTTTATGGGTTTATTATTCGGAATTCTTATGACACTTGGAATGATGCTTGTTTGCGCAATTATTACACTTGTCGTTGCAGGTCCACAAGAAATTTTACCAATGATAATGGAAATGCCTTGGTTGTGTGTCTTTATATTCTGCGTTGTTGGTTTTGGTGGTGCTATGAGTATTGTCAATTTCCTTGCAGAAAGAAAATAATAAGAATGTTATTAATATATAATATGAAAATAAGACCTCACTCGAAAGAGTGAGGTCCTTAATTTTTTAAGTAACAAAAATCAACCTTATTCAAATAATTCATTTATACTTACTTCGAGAATTTGGGCTGCTGCATAAATCTCTTTATCAGTTGCAATTCTCACCTGACCTTCAAGTTTAGAGTAACTTGTTGGGTTTATATCGCACCCCAATGTTTGCATTTTTGAAATAAAATCTTTTTGCTTAATCTTCTTATCTTTTCTTAATTCCTCTATTTTTCTGCCTACTATGTTAACATCACCATAATTTTTTCGCATTTTCATAAAATCACAACCTACACATTATTCTATATGAGAATTATATGTATTTTTTATGTTGACTTAATTCCGTAAAAGATTTAAAATATAAATAATTCTAAAAAAGAATTATTAGGTGATGTAATGCAATATGAACTATATGAACAAATACTTGATAACAAAAAGAAAATATTGTTTTATAGATTAGAAACCAACAATTTGAAAGCAATATCAATTTATATGGAACAAAATGAATTAGATAGCAATTCAAAATATATTATAATTAACAACCATCCTTCAAATCCAATAAACTATTTACAATTAGGATTTATTTATCCACCATCCAAAAGCGAACTCTATGATATCATTTTTGAGTGTAAACTCGCAAAAGAATATTATCGTCAACTCAAAGAAAATGATTTTGATGACTGCTATCTGAATTGTGAAATATCTAAAAAACTATCAAATAATATTTTTAATATTGCCAAGTTGCAAACAGATATATATTTTGAAAAGTATAATTATAATGGTAAGACTAAATAAATTGTCGGAACACCGTAGTCGGCGTCCCCAACAACGCAGGCATAGAAGCCTGCCACTACATAATTGCTCTTTCTTTACCTTTTACACTTAACATATTTTCCTGTTGACTTTTATAAAAATAGCATATACAATTTATATGTAATCTATTTGGTAAGGTGATAATATGAAAAGATGTCCTAACTGTTCGGCAGTTTTTGAAGATAATATGCAGATAAAATGTACAAACTGTGGTAGCGACCTTGTTGAAATGCCACAGCAACAGCCTGTATATAACAATATTCCACCACAGAATAATTATTCTAATTACAACGCATATAATTCACAGTTTAAAATATGTCCTAATTGTGGCAACCATTGTGACCCAAGAGCTGTAATTTGTGTAAAATGCGGAATTCAGTTTGCAGATGTGCTTAATAAACCAAAAGCAGATGATAACCCATCATCTATTCTTAAAGTTTTATGCTTCTTTATCCCTATTCTCGGCTTGATTCTCTATCTTGTAAACACAAATGAAAAGCCTGTAAGTGCAAAAGCATACGGCAAATTAGCTCTTATCGGCTTTATCGTTGGAATTGTTGCATATGTACTTGCAATTGTTCTCGGTATTGTCCTTTCTTTTGTAGGACTTTCCTCTCCACCATCTATCACAGTCTATCCTGAATCCGGATTCTTTTATTAATTGACAAAAAAACAAACCACCTGAAGAAAATTTTTCAGGTGGTCTTTTTTGTGTTTTAATTTCCCGTGAGTCTGTCTTTATTTGCTTGCCAGAATGCATTATGTTCTGAAAAAGTATTGGAATACTTTGCTTCATATGGTGGGATAGTTCCAACGATAAAATAAAGATATTCTGTATCTTCAGGTGACAATGCTGCATCAATTGACATCATACCCGGACTACATATCGGCCCTGCCATAAGACCTGAACATTGATAGGTGTCGTAAAATGTTGAAAAATATTCATATTTATCAGGATAAATCAGTTTAATGACACCATTACAATACTTTATAGTCGGGTCACACTGAAACCTCATTCCAACATTCAATCTATTATGAAGAACTGACGAAATCATATATCTTTGCTCATCAAGTTTTGCTTCTTTTTCAATAATGGACGCCAAAGTGAGAATTTCGTGAAGTGAATAACCACTTTCCTGCACCATCAGCATAAAAGTATCGTCAAATTGCTGTTTTGTGCCATTAAGGAGCATTATGATGATTTCCTGAACACTTGCTGTTTCAGGAATTTCATAAGTCAACGGGAAGAAATATCCCTCAAGATAAAAACATACATTTTCTTCATTTTGCAAGCCATTAAGAAATGGGTATTGAGTAGTATCAAGCCACTTGTAATATGTCTGACATGCTTCTATAAATTCTTCTGAAGTGCAAAGACCTTTTTCTTCCAAAAGCCAGGAAATTCGCACAAGTGTATATCCCTCGGGAATCGTTACGGTAACAGTCGGCACCTGAGTTGTAGTTTCTGTTACAGGCTCTGTTGTAGGCTCTTCAAAAGTTCCACCACAAGCAGCAAATATAAAAATAATTGAAAATACAAGCAATACTGAAATAAACTTCTTTAACATTATAAAACCTTTCTCTTACACACTAATACCTACATAGTATATAACAAATCCACAGAAAATACAAGACGGGAAGTACATCCACTGCACTCCCCGTCTGATTTTATTTATTCAAGAAATTAATATTTCTTTCTTGCCACATATGATGTGTGAAGAATATCGTGAGCCTTATGGCTACCTGGTTTGCCAAGGTACTCTGTATAAAGAGTCTTGATAGCTTCGTTTTCATGTGACTTTCTTACAGCATTGTTTCTGTCAGCTGTGTAAAGAGCTTCTGCACGACGAGCCTTAAGGTCAACGAAGTTACGAACAACAGCGTGCTGAATTGGCTGGCCACCACCGTTGATACAACCACCTGGGCAACCCATAATCTCGATGAAGAGATATTCGCTTGTGCCGTTCTTAATCTGGTCCATAAGAACTTTTGCATTCTTTGTACCTGATGCTACTGCAACCTTAATCTTCTTGCCAGCAACATCGTATTCAGCTTCCTTAACACCATCCATACCACGAACTTCTGTGAAGTCAACGTTTTCAAGTGTTTCACCTGTAAGCTTTTCAACTGCTGTACGAAGAGCAGCTTCCATAACACCACCTGTTGCACCAAAGATTGTTGATGCACCTGTGCTTTCGCCAAATGGATTATCGAACTGTTCGTCAGGAAGATGTTTGAAGAAGATACCTGCACTTTCAATCATTCTTGCAAGTTCTCTTGTTGTAAGAGCAATATCAACATCAGGATAACCTGAAGCTGCCTGGTCGTCACGCTTTGTTTCAAACTTCTTAGCTGTACAAGGCATAATACCAACAACAACCATATCCTTAGGGTCCATACCCATCTTTTCAGCGTAGTATGTCTTCATAACTGCACCGAACATCTGCTGTGGTGATTTACAGCTTGAAAGGTGTGGAATCTGTTCAGGATAATAATGCTCACAGTACTTAATCCAACCTGGTGAGCAAGATGTAATCATTGGAAGAGTGCCACCATTCTGAACTCTTTCGATAAGTTCATTAGCTTCTTCCATAATTGTAAGGTCAGCAGCAAAGTCTGTGTCGAATACCTTGTCAAAACCAAGACGACGAAGTGCTGCAACCATTTTACCTTCAACGTTTGTACCGATGTGCATACCGAATGCTTCACCGAGTGTTGCACGGATTGAAGGAGCTGTCTGAACAATAACGAACTTTTCAGGGTCGTTGATTGCTGCGAGAACTTTATCTGTATCATCCTTTTCAACGATAGCACCTGTTGGGCAGTTAACAATACACTGACCACAAGAGATACATGAAACATCTGCAAGGTCCTTATCAAATGCTGAGCTTACGTGAGTATCAAAACCACGAGCATTAGCACCGATAACTGAAATACCCTGCTGGTCACAAGCTGCGATACAACGACGGCAAAGGATACACTTATTGTTATCTCTTACCATATGAGCAGCTGAATCGTCGAAGTTATAACGAACCATTTCACCGTCAAAACGGTCTTCAATATCTACGCCGAACTCTTTACAGAGCTTCTGAAGTTCACAGTTTCCGCTACGTACACATGAAAGACACTTTCTGTCATGGTTTGAAAGGATAAGCTCAAGAGTTAATTTTCTTGAATGTCTAACCTTTTCTGTATTTGTAAAGATTTCCATTCCCTCATTTACAGGGAATACGCAAGATGCAACAAGGCTTCTTGCACCCTTAACTTCTACCATACAAATACGACAAGCGCCAATCTGGTTAATGTCCTTAAGGTAGCAAAGTGTTGGGATTTCAATACCTGCATAACGAGCAGCTTCAAGGATAGTGCTGCCTTTAGGTACTGAATAAGGTTTATTGTTAATTTTAATATTTACCATTATCTTGCACTCTCCTTACTTCTTAATAATTGCACCGAACTTACATGAATCCATACAAACGCCGCACTTGATACACTTATTAGCATCAATAACGTGTGGATTCTTAACTGTACCGCTGATAGCACCAACAGGACACTTTCTTGAACAAAGTGTACAACCCTTACATGCGTCAGCAACGATTTCGTACTTAACAAGTTTCTTACAAACACCTGCAGGACAAGTCTTATCTACAACGTGAGCAATATATTCGTCACGGAAGAATTTAAGAGTTGCAAGAACAGGGTTTGGAGCAGTCTGACCAAGACCACAAAGTGAGTTTTCCTTGATGTAGTAGCAAAGCTCTTCAAGTTCGTCAAGGTCTTTGAGTGTTGCTTTACCGTCAGTAATCTTTTCGAGCATTTCACGAAGTCTCTTTGTACCGATACGGCAAGGAGTACATTTACCGCAAGATTCATCAACTGTGAAGTCAAGGAAAAACTTAGCAATATCAACCATACAGTTGTCTTCGTCCATTACGATAAGACCACCTGAACCCATCATACAGCCGATTGCTGTAAGGTTATCATAGTCGATTGGTGTGTCCATAAGAGAAGCAGGAATACATCCGCCTGAAGGACCACCTGTCTGAGCAGCCTTGAACTTCTTACCGTTTGGAATACCGCCACCGATTTCTTCAATAACTTCACGAAGAGTAGTGCCCATAGGAACTTCAACAAGACCTGTGTTGTTAATCTTACCACCGAGAGCGAATACCTTAGTACCCTTTGATTTTTCTGTACCCATTGATGCGAACCAATCAGCACCCTTGAGGATAATTTGTGGGATATTAGCGAAAGTTTCAACGTTGTTTTCTGTTGTTGGCTTGCCGAAAAGACCCTTAACTGCAGGATATGGAGGACGAGGTCTTGGCTCACCACGGTTACCTTCGATTGATGTCATAAGAGCTGTTTCTTCACCGCAAACGAAAGCACCGGCACCAAGACGGATATGAAGGTCAAAGTCGAAACCTGAATTGAAAATGTTTTTACCGAGAAGACCATATTCTTTAGCCTGGTCAATAGCAATCTGGAGTCTGTTAACTGCGATTGGATATTCCGCACGAACATAAACATAACCTTCCGTTGCACCTGTTGCATAACCGCAGATAGCCATAGCTTCGATAATACAGTGTGGGTCACCTTCAAGAACTGAACGGTCCATGAATGCACCCGGGTCACCTTCGTCAGCATTACAAACAACATATTTCTGGTCAGCAGCGTTAGCAGCTGTGAAGCTCCATTTAAGACCTGTTGGGAATCCGCCGCCGCCACGGCCACGAAGACCAGAATCCTTAACAATCTGAACAACCTGTTCAGGTGTGTATTCTGTAAGACACTTAGCAAGAGCCTGATAACCGTCATAAGCTATGTACTCATCGATATTTTCAGGGTCAATAACACCGCAGTTACGAAGAGCAACACGTTCCTGCTTTGCATAGAACTTTGTGTCATTAAGAGATTTTACTTCTGTTTCTGTTACTGTCTCATCATAGAGAAGTCTTGTAACAATTCTACCCTTGAGAAGATGTTCTTCAACGATTTCAGGAATATCTTCAACCTTAACCTGTGAATAGAAGCTTCCTTCAGGATAAACAATCATAATTGGGCCGAGAGCACAAAGACCAAAACAACCTGTTCTGATAACTTTGATTTCTTCGCTTAAGCCTTTTTCAGCAATCTGAGTTTCAAGAGCCTCAATAATTGCTGCGCTGTTTGAAGAGGTACAACCGGTACCGCCGCAAACAAGTACGTGTGAACGATACATTATGTTTCCTCCTTATTTAATAGCACTGACTGTGTATTCAGCAACAACGTTACCGTTAACGATATGGTCATTAACAACCTTTGCTACCTTTTCAGCAGTCATTTTAACATAAGTTACTTTTTCTTTACCGGGCTGAATTACTTCAACGATAGGCTCATACTGGCACATACCGATACAACCTGTCTGTGAAACTGTAACGCCCTTAAGGTTTCTTTTTGCAACTTCATCAACAAATGCGTTGAGAACAGGACGAGCACCTGCTGCGATACCGCAAGTAGCCATACCAACAACAACTCTGATTGCGTCGTCACCGGTATCTTCACGAACTGTCATCTTCTGCATTGTTGCTTCTTTAATAGCCATAAGCTCTGCAAGAGTTTTCATTTATAGAGCACCTCCGTGTTTTCTTTAATAAATTCAATAAGCCACTGTGATACTTCGTATGTATCAAGTGGAACATCCCCCAAAATTTCTTTAATCTCACGAGTGTCAGCAATGAACTCCTTTTCGTTGACTGCATGTTTATACAAAAAGTCACGGTCAGTATTCATTGTAATCAGCATCTGAACAGTAGAAGCCACATCACCAAGTGGTGTGAAATCAACGCTGTCCGTTTTAAAATAAGCACGGACTTCAGTTCCGACACCGAGTTCTGACTTGATTTCAAGTCTTCCACCCGTTTGCTCTGCTGCCATTTTGAAAAGTGGAATTCCCATACCAACCTTACGGGTTGTTCTTGTTGTAAAGAATGGGTCGATAACACTTCTCACCTGTTCCTCACTCATACCCTTGCCATTATCGTAGATACCGATAAGCAGAGTGTGGTCAATAGTGTTTTCATTGACTTCAATCGTTATAAGCGAAGCACCGGCAGTTATTGAATTTTGAGCAACATCTAAAATATTAAGAGATAGTTCTCTCATTATGCCATATATTTTTCAAGGATACCAGGGATATCGTCGCCAACAAGCTTACCGTAAACTTCATCATTTACTGTAAGAACAGGAGCAAGACCACAAGCACCGATACAACGGCAAGCTTCAAGTGAGAATTTACCGTCTGGTGTGCACTCGTCAGGACCAATACCGAGTTTTTCTGTAATTTTGTCAACAAGGTCCTGAGCACCCTTAACATAACAAGCTGTACCAAGACAAACTGAAATGTTGTATTCACCCTTTGGAGAAAGTGAGAACTGTGCGTAGAAGGTTGATACTCCGTAAACCTTTTCAAGTGGAACATCCATGCCTTCTGCAATCATAACCTGAACTTCATAAGGAAGGTAACCGTAGATACCCTGTGCTTCCTGCATTACGTGCATAAGCATACTCTTGTCATCCTTATTTGCTTCAATGACAGCTTTAAGCTGTTCCTCTTGCTCCGGTGTTCCTGAAAACGGAATGGAACTTAATTTTTTGAGCATTTTGGAATTTCCTCCTTTTTTGATTATGGTGAATTAAAGATTCACCCTCATATAATGTATTGACACCGTGAAGTCATATCACGGCAAATATACCATTTAGACATAACAGTATATGTTAAAAGTATAACAAAGTTATTCGAAAAAGTCTATCATTTTTTTGAATTTTTTATACAATTATAAGTAATATTGGCGTTTAGCACATAAAAAGTGAATTTCTTTTGTATTTATTAACTATTTCGCACCACTTTTTCAAGCAATTTTACGCTATCTGACAAGCTGTTCTGCCCTACTGTTGCAACGGAAAAGGCAATTTCAGGGAAAGTGCTGTCAGAGTTAGCAGGTATTAACAAAATTCCGTTCTTTTCAGCCTCTCTACAAAGTTCGTTTGCAGAGCATTTTTTATTAAATCTGCAACGGACATAAAGTGGTGAATTTGTTCTTAAAATTTTTACATCTTCCTGAAAATTCTCCATAAGTAGATCAGTAAGAATTTTTGACTTCTGTGAGTAAAGCTTTCTTGATTTTCTTATCTGTGAATTAAGATGACCGTCACGGATATAACTGCAAAGTGCAATTTGGTCAGCCTTTGAAACGGTCTGATTATACAAATCTTTTTTCTTTTTATATCGATTTGTAAGACTTTGCGGAAGAATCATAAAACTGATTCGGATTGATGGTAACAGAAGTTTTGAAAATGTGCCTAAATAGACTATATTTTCACCTCGGTCTAGACCCTGAAGTGATGGAGTTGGTCTGTTGAAATAACGAAATTCACTTCCGTAATCATCTTCGATTATCAGCTTGTTATTCTTCCTTGCAAATTCTGTCAAATCAAATCTTTCCTGAACACTCATAACATCACCCCAACGAGTTGAATATGACGGTGATGTATAGATAATATTAGCTGATTTTCTATCGTCACTAACCTTGAAACCATAGTCATTGAAAATCGCAGTACCCTGACGGTATGACATGTCATCAAAGCAGACTGTTTTCTTGTTTTTTATAAGTGGACAAAGAATATTAAGGAGTGTCTGTACACCTGCTCCTATGACAATGTTTTCTTCCGTACAAACACAATTTCGTGTTTCTCTTGCATATTTTGCAATTTCACATCTCAAATCATATTCACCCTGTGGGTCACCGTAAAAAAGCAGACGTTCATTTTGTCGCAAAGCACTTTTAAGATATCTTCTCCAGATGTCCATATTAAAGCTTTCAGCATCAACACCTGATGAGGCAAAATCATAAAGAATTTCTGTTTTTTTATTTGCTTTTTTGTTTTTAGTTTCTTGCTTTTTAGTAAGATTTCCGCGATTTGAAACATAGTAACCACTTTGATTTTTCGGCAAGATATAGCCGTCATCACAAAGGCACATATATGCTGATTCAACGGTTGTTTTGCTAACATTTCGCTCCTCTGCACATCTGCGGATTGACGGAAGCCGAGTGCCTTCAGGCATTTTTCCTGTTTCAATCAAATCCTTGTAATAATCATAAATCTGCATATACAATTTTCGATTTTGCATTACAAATTGTCCCCTTAAAAATTGTTAATTTTGTGTATTTTAATAAAGACACTTTTGTATTATTATATACCCATAAAAAATAGATTTCAAGAGGTGATTTCTGGTGAAAAAGATTGCAGTTATAAACGATATTTCAGGCTTTGGAAAATGTTCCTTAACAGTGTCACTTCCTATAATTTCTGCACTTGGTCTTGAGTGCAATCCGATTCCAACTGCAATTCTTTCAAATCAGACAGGATATCACGATTTTTATACTGTTGATTTCACAGAACATATTATACCTTATATTGATGTATGGAAACGACAAAATATTAAGTTTGATGCCATTTTAACCGGCTATCTTGCAAGTGAAAAACAAGTTGATATAATACTTGACTTTATTAACCATTTCGGTGAAAATTCTCTTATTTTTGTTGACCCTGTTATGGCTGATGACGGTGTGCTTTATGATACCTATGACGAAAAACTTTGTAACAAAGTAAAAATGCTTACAAAGAAAGCAAATATAATCACACCAAACCTTACTGAATTATGTATTCTTTGTAATGCTGATTATAAAGAAATCGCCAGAGAAAATAGTGTTCAGAAAATCAGGGAACTTGCTTCTTCATTGCTTAATGAAACCACAAAAACAGTTATTGTTACAGGTGTAAAAAATCATAATGAAATCACAAATCTTATTATAGATAAGAATGGTACAAACGAAGTAAAATCAACACTTTTAAATGGTAGTTATTCCGGTACAGGTGATATTTTTTCAAGTATCGTATGTGGTGCTGTAACTAAAGGAACGAATATCGTTGATGCTGTAACTCTTGCTACGAAATTCATTTCTGAATCAATAAAAAGCACCCCGACAGAACTCAGTTATGAGCCTGACGGAGTGAACTTCCAAAAGCATTTGGAGATGCTTATAAATGCGAAATAAAAAATCTCTTTTAAAAATTACATACACAGCAATTTTTACTGCAATTATTATACTTGCAACTTCAGTAATTAAATTTTCAACAGGATTAGGTGAAGGATACATTCATTTAGGTGACAGCATAATTTACCTGACGGCATGTATTTTACCATTCCCCTACTGCATTGTTGCAGGTGCATTGGGTGGTGCATTGGCTGACATTCTTTCAGGATTTGCAGTATGGTCAATTCCGACAGCTATTATAAAAATGCTGAATGTTTTACCCTTTGCAATTATATGTAAAAAATATAAATTAAATAGAATTTTGTGTAAGAAAACAATTTTCATGACAATAGTTTCAGGTGTAATTACGGTTCTCGGGTACTTTGTGGCTGAATGTGTTTTGTATTCCATCGCTTCGGCTACGCTTTCTTTAATCGGAAACACAATTCAGGCTGTTGCAAGTGGAATTATATTTGTGATTATTGCAACAACACTCGATAAAATCAACTTTAAAAGGAGAATAAATAATGGCTGATATAGTTTATACTTACGGAAATCAGGCTTATCTCAATATTACAAACGCTTGTCCTTGCAGATGCACTTTCTGTATTCGCAACAATAGTGATTCAGTTGGTGAGGCAACAACTTTATGGTTTGAACACAGTCCGTCAATTGATGAAATAAAGGCTGAAATTGACAACTTTGATTTCAGTAAATACAACAATTCAATTACAATCTGTGGTTATGGTGAGCCAACCTGTGCGTTGAACAATCTTATTGAATCTTGCAAATATTTAAGAAGTAAAGGCGTTAAAATCCGTCTTAATACAAATGGACTTTCTGACCTTATTAATAAGCGTGAAACTGCAAAGGAAATCTGCGAAGTTATCGACTCAGTTTCAATCAGTCTTAATGCACCAACTGCAGAAAAATACAATAAAATCACAAAACCTTCATTCGGTGAAAAGTCATTTGATGCAATGCTCAAGTTTGCAAAAGAATGTAAGGAATACGGTATTCCCACAAAGCTCACTGTGGTTGATGTAATCAGAGAGGAAGATATTGAAGATTGCAGAAAACTTTGCGAAGAAATCGATATTCCGTTAAGAGTCAGAGAATACACAGCAGAATAATACAGAAAAACACCCAGGTTCACATCAGAATCTGGGTGTTTTCATAAGTGTGAAAGGAATGTCAAAAAAGCGATTTAAAGACTAAATCGAATTACGCAACTGTTGAACCTGTGTTCTGCACACGGGAATTAACTGTGTGTAAGTGGAGATGCTCTCCACGAGCTACAGCCTTTTTATGATTTCTGATACGGATTGCACGACGGATGTTGCCTACTACAATTCTCTTGATAGCCTGTTCAAATGCGATAACCTTGTCCTCATGCATAAAACCGTAAACGAGAAGGATAGCTACTGCTAATTCTATTAATGTTGTGATTGCAAATGTTGTTGACATAAAATCTACCTCCGATTATTTCGAGTCTTGTGTTCGATACCGAACAAATTTGAACAAATGTTCTTTACAAGTCATATTATAGACGATTTTTTGTAAAAGTCAATACAAATGTTCGAGAAATTTTATATTTTCAGTCCGTTTTAGCGGACAATAATTTTGGGTTTTTACCGATTTTTCTCAATATTTACTGTTTGTAATTGAATAATAAAACAATATATTGTGGTTGTCAATATATTTTTATACAATATATTTGATTTCATAAAAAATATTATTAGATTTTCAAAAATAAAAGTATTTTTCGACAATTTGTTCGGTGAATTGGAGTTTATAGGACTCTTTTGTCTTCTCCTTGAGGGGAAGCCAACATTCCTACAGATTATAATTTGAAAAAATTTAAAATAGGTATTTATTATTTTATAAAAATAGTGTAGAATATTAAGGATAATGGGATTTTATATTTAATTGTATTCTTTACGAGGTAAAAATATGTTTGTTGATATTGCAAAAATTAAGATTAAAGCCGGTGACGGTGGTAATGGTGCCGTTACATTTCACAGAGAAAAATATATAAACGCAGGTGGTCCTGACGGTGGTGACGGAGGCAAAGGTGGTAACATTGTTTTTCAGGTGGACGACAACCTTGCAACTCTTGCTGATTTCCGTTACAAGAGAAAATACAAGGCTGAAAACGGTGCTAACGGAATGGGTAGCCGTTGCAGTGGTAAAAAAGGTAAAGATTTAATCATTAAAGTTCCTCGTGGCACTGTTATCCGTGAAGTTGAAAGCGGAGTCGTTATGGCTGATATGTCAACTGACGAACAGTTCATCGGTGCTAAAGGTGGCAGAGGCGGTTGGGGTAACTCTCACTTCGCTACATCTACTCGACAGACTCCGAAATTCGCAAAAAACGGTGCTCCCGGTGAGGAATGGGAAGTAAGTCTTGAATTAAAGCTTATTGCTGACGTTGGACTTTTAGGTTTTCCTAATGTTGGTAAATCTTCACTTATTTCAGTTGTGAGTCAGGCAAAGCCTATTGTTGGTGACTATCATTTCACAACAATCATTCCTGTTTTAGGTGTTGTTTCAATGGGACCTGAAAAGAGTTTCGTTATGGCAGATATTCCCGGACTTATCGAAGGTGCTGCTGAGGGTATCGGTTTAGGTCACGAATTTTTAAGACATGTTGAAAGATGCCGAATGCTCGTTCACATTGTTGACGTTGCAGGTAGCGAAGGCAGAAATCCTATCGAAGACTTTGAAGCAATTAATGCAGAACTTGAAAAGTTCAATCCCGAACTTGCAAAGTGTCCGCAGATTGTAGCAGGTAACAAAATCGACCTTGCTACCGACGAACAGTTGGCTGAATTCAGAGAATATATTGAAAGCAAGGGCTATGAATACTTTGAAATCGTAGCACCAATCAAGCATAATACACAGGAGCTTATAAATGCAGTTGCAAGAAAGCTTGACACATTACCTCCTGTTAAACGTTATGAAAGCGAAGAAATTCCAATGGAAGTTATCGCTAAAAAGAGTAACGACGGATTTACAGTTACTGTTGAAGACGGAGTTTACATTGTTGAAGCTGATTGGATTTACAGAATTCTTTGCAAAACTGACCTTGACGACTATGAATCACTCCAGTATTTCCAGAGAGTTATTCAGGAGCGTGGTGTTATTCAGGCACTTATTGATAAAGGTATTCAGGAGGGCGACACAGTCAGCATCTATGATTTAGAATTTGACTATGTTCCGTAATAGTTATGAGATTATATGGTAAAGATATAAAGGTGGATACATTAAGTCCGCTTACATTGGCTTTCACAGGTGATGCCGTTTTTTCAATGTATGTCCGTGAGATGCTCGTTTGTGAAGCCAACCGACCTGTTGGTCAGTTACATAAGCTTTCGGTTAATTGGGTTAAAGCTGAGGCACAAAGCAAAGGTATGCACGCTATACTTCCACTTCTTACAGAAAAAGAAACGGAAGTCTTTAAGCGTGGACGAAATGCCCACACCTCTCATACCCCGAAAAACCAAAGTGGTTGTGACTATCATTACGCAACAGGTTTCGAGGCACTTGTAGGTTATTTGTACTTAAAAGACGAAACAGAACGCCTTAACGAATTGCTTAATGAAGTTATTAAAGCAATCGAGGTTGATGGGTCTGAAAAAAATTCAGTATAATCCAAAAGAATTTTTTATTGATACACTTGTATTTATTCTGGCAAGTGCAGCATTTTCAGTTGGTATAAACTGTTTTCTTGCTAATAACAATATTCTCAATGGTGGAATTACAGGAATTGCAACAATACTAAACTATCTTTTTGATTTTCCTATAGGAATGGGAATTTTTCTTATGAACGTTCCCTTACTTCTTATAGCATTCAAAAAACTTGGTGTGATGTTTGTATTTCGTACGTTCTGGGTAATAGCAATTTCATCAGTAATTATTGACCTTGGGGCATTTTTACCCGTTTATAAAAACGATTTACTTCTCTCAGCCATTTTCGGTGGTGTGCTTTCAGGGTTTTCATTGGGTATCATATTTTTACGAAATGCCACAACAGGCGGAGTTGACATAATAGCAAAACTTATAAAGCTGAAATATCCACACATCACTCTTGGAAAATCCATTTTCATTCTTGATGCTGTTGTGATTATTACAGGTGGAATTGTATATGGTAACCTTGAGTCAATGCTTTATGCTGCCATTACTGTTTTTGTAAGTGCACAAGTCCTTGACTATATCATTTATGGTATCAGTCGTGGTGCAACAATTATGATAATTTCAGAAAAAAGTGATGAAATCCGTCACTTAATTATAAATGACCTTCATCGTGGAGTTACGGTGCTTAAAGGTCAGGGTGGTTATTCAGGTGCTGAAAAGAATATTCTGCTTTGTGCTTGTTTTGACAACCAGACTCAAAAACTTATTAAAAAAATAAAATCAGCCGATGAAAATGCTTTTTTTATTGTTACACAGTCAAAGCAAATTCTCGGTGAAGGATTTATGAGGTAATATATGAAAAAAGAAAACATCCGAAATTTTTCAATTATCGCTCATATCGACCACGGTAAAAGTACACTTGCCGACAGACTTTTAGAGCTTACTGAAACTGTTGCAAAGCGTGATATGACCGAGCAGTTACTTGATAATATGGACCTTGAGCGTGAACGAGGTATCACAATTAAGGCTCATGCCGTAAAGCTTGATTACAAGGCAAAAGACGGTGAAACCTATGAGCTTAACTTAATTGACACTCCCGGTCACGTTGACTTTAACTATGAGGTTTCCCGTTCGCTTGCTGCTTGTGAAGGCGCTGTGCTTATTATTGACGCATCTCAAGGCGTTGAGGCACAGACACTTGCAAATACATATTTAGCACTTGACCACGACCTTGAATTAGTGCCTGTTATCAACAAAATCGACTTACCTGCTGCTGACCCTGACAGAGTTGCAAACGAGGTTGAAGAAGTTATCGGACTTCCTTGTGACGAAGCACCCCGTGTTTCAGCAAAAACAGGACAGAATATTGAAGCAGTACTTGAAAGCATTGTTGACCTTGTGCCACCACCTGAAAATCGTGATAGTGAGCCCCTTCGTGCACTTGTTTTTGACTCTGTTTATGACAGCTACAAGGGTGTTATCGTTTATGTCCGTATTATGGACGGTAAAATCAAGCCGGGCGACACAATGCGAATGATGGCAACGGGTGCTGAATTCAATGTTGTTGAAGTGGGTTATATGCGACCAAATGCTATGGAACCACAAAAAGAACTCACATCAGGTGAAGTTGGTTATATTACTGCATCAATCAAAACTGTTGGTGATGCCCGAGTTGGTGACACAGTTACAACTGCAGAAAATCCTGCAAGTGAAGCATTAGCAGGTTACAGAAAGGTTAATCCAATGGTTTTCTGTGGTGTTTATCCTGCTGACGGTGCTGACTATGAAAACCTTCGTGAAGCACTTGAAAAATTGCAGTTAAATGATGCTGCACTCTCATTTGAGCCTGAAACATCAGGTGCTTTAGGCTTTGGTTTCCGTTGTGGTTTCTTAGGACTTCTTCATCTTGAAATCATTCAGGAAAGACTTGAAAGAGAATATAACCTTGACTTGGTTACTACAATTCCAAGCGTTATTTACAAGGTTCACCTTACAAATGGTGAAATTATAGAAATTGACAACCCAAGCCATTATCCTGACCCTGCAAATATTGACTATTGTGAAGAGCCAACAGTTGAGGCACACATTTATGCTCCACCTGAATATATCGGTGCAATTATGAATCTTTGTCAGGACAGACGAGGTGTTTATGTGAACACAACTCACTTGGCAAGTGACCGTGTTGATTTACATTACATCCTGCCACTTAATGAAATCATTTACGATTTCTTTGACGTACTTAAATCACGTACTCGTGGTTACGCATCATTCGACTACGAAATGAGTGATTATCAGCGTTCAAGCATAATTAAACTTGATGTACTTCTCAACGGTGACATCATTGATGCTCTTTCATTTATGATTCACTCTGAAAAAGCATATGCGAAGGCTCGTCGAATTGCTGAAAAGCTTAAAGACAATATTCCACGACAGATGTTTGAAATTCCGATTCAGATGGCTATCGGTGGTAAGGTTATTGCTCGTGAAACCGTTAAGGCTATGCGAAAAGATGTTCTTGCAAAGTGCTACGGTGGTGACATTACCCGTAAAAAGAAATTGCTTGAAAAACAGAAAGAAGGTAAAAAGCGTATGCGCCACTTCGGTACTGTCGAAGTACCTCAAGAGGCATTCATGGCTGTGCTTAAACTTGATGATGAATAAAGAAATTTTTGAAAAGCTTAAAGAATTAGAAATAGAATATAAAATGATTGAGCACCCTGCTGCATTTACAATGGAGGAAATCGAGGAATATCACCTTACTGAAAACGGTCATATTCCTAAAAACCTTGTTCTCCGTGATGTTAAGGGTACTCGTAATATGCTTGTTGTTCTTCACGGTGACAAAAGAGCAAATCTTCAGTTAATCCGTGCAGAAATTGACTCAACAAAATTAAGTTTTGCTTCTGACGAAAGATTAGATAAATATCTTAAGGTTGAAAAGGGTTCTGTTTCTCCTTTTGGTGTTATTTATGATGAAGAGAGAGAACTTGAAATCTATTTTGATGCAGATTTAAAGAATGAAGATATTGTTGGTTGTCATCCAAACGACAACCACGCAACTGTATTTTTAAAATTCAGTGACCTTGTGACATTTGTTAAATCCTGTGGTCACACAATTACATATATCAAGGTATGAAAAACATAGGATTATATCTTCATATCCCCTTTTGCAAATCTAAATGTCCATACTGCGATTTCTATTCCTTTTCAGGTAAAGAAAATCAGAAAAATGAGTATACAAAAGTATTGAAGGAAAGAATTCTATCAAGTATTTCCACTTTACAACGTAAAGGTAATACACTTTACATCGGTGGCGGAACACCGTCTGTTTTAGGTGCAAAAAATCTTACAACTCTTGTAAAAACCTGCAAATCAGTATTCTTGACTAATAATGCTGAAATTACAGTTGAATGTAATCCACACGGACTTGATGAAGATTTCTTCAAGGTTTTATATGCTTCAGGAATAAACAGAATTTCAATGGGACTTCAATCTGCTGTTGATAATGAAAGACGAATTCTGGGTCGTTTAAGTGACAGAAATCAGGTTGAAAATGCAGTCAAAACAGCTCAAAAAGTCGGTTTTGACAACATCACCCTTGATGTTATGCTTGGAATTCCTGACCAAACAGAAAGTTCTCTTCAGGAAACTATTGATTTCTGTATTTCTCTTGGCATACCACATATCAGTGCATATATGCTCAAAATTGAAGAAAACACTCATTTTTATAAAATGAAGCATAAATATAATTTTCCTGACGATGATTTGACAGCAGATTTATATTTGCAGATGTGCGAAACTCTCGAAAACAATGGAATAATGCAGTACGAGATTTCAAACTTTGCCAAACCAGGCTTTGAAAGTCAGCATAATCTTAAGTATTGGCATTGTGAGGAATATTTAGGTCTTGGCCCTTCTGCCCATTCATTTTTGAATGGTAAAAGATTCTATTATGACCGTGATTTTGACTCTTTTATGAATGGCAACTCCCCTGTTGAAGATGGTAATGGTGGCGATTTTACAGAATATGCAATGCTGAATTTAAGACTCACAGAAGGCTTGAATGAAAACAAAGTTTTTGATAGATTTGGTCACAATATACCAAAAGAAATTTATGAAAAATCAGAAATATTCATTAAGAATGGATATATGATTGCAAATGAAAACTCATTAAAATTAAGTCGCAAAGGTTTTCTTTTATCAAATACAATATTGGCAGAGATTTTATAGGTGTATAATTATGAAATTGTTTTATAAGTTAATTGCATTTATACTGGCATTTTTCATTTATTCTCCTGCAACTGAAATTGCAACATACACTGTCTCCAAAGATAATGCTGAAATGGTATTTACTATTCTTTCTGATGTTCATGTTGAGGGAAATAATAAAGATAAATTTCAGCTCTTTGGTGAGGGAATCCGTGATGTAAATTCTGCCGAAAGAAATGATGCACTTATCTTTTTAGGTGATAACACAATGAACAATCAAGTCATTGAGTTAAGTGCATTTTACGGATTATTAAAAGAATATAATCAAATTGGTATTACCCTTATGGTTACTGGCAATCACGACCTTTGTCCGAGTGACTACAATGTTGGTGATTATGAAGATTTAAAAAATAGATTTTTTGATTATAAAAGTGAATATATAAAGGCTCAATATGATGACAGCGTATATTACAGTTATAATATAAATGACTACAAATTTATTGTACTTGGGTCTGAATCTGATGCAGGTGTTCAGGAAGACCTTTCTGACGAGCAACTCAATTGGCTTGAAGATGAGTTGAAAAATACAGAAGAAAACGGAAAACCAATTTTCATTTTGAACCATTATCCACTTAATCACACTTGGGAAGCCGTGTGGACAGATGGTCACATTGGTGAAGATAGTGAAAGACTTCACGAAATATTGAAAGAATGTAAAAGCAAGATTATCTATTTTTCAGGACATCTTCATATGGGCCTTTATGACAATCAGGTGTCATACATCAATGAGGGTAATATCACTTACATAAATGTTCCTGCCTTTGGTGCAGATAACACAGATGGTGATGCTGACATTCAACAGCAAGGCATGGGAATGTATGTTGAAGTTTATAATGACGAAATCCTTATCCGTATGAGAAACTTTGCAGAACATAAGTGGATGGATATTGAACACAGCATTTCCCTTTGACATTGTAAATATATTGTGATAGAATAATTACTTGCATATTGAAGAAAGGAGTGGACGAAATGCCTATTAAAATTGATGACCAGTTACCGGCAAGACATAATCTTGAGTTGGAGAATATCTTTGTCATGACAGAGCAAAGAGCAAGTATTCAGGACATTCGTCCGCTGAAAATTATTCTTCTTAACTTAATGCCCACAAAAATTGAAACTGAAACACAGATTTTAAGATTGTTAAGCAATTCGCCTTTACAGGTAGAGGTTGAACTTTTACAGGTTGCAAGTCACGAAAGTAAAAACACAAGTAAAGAGCATATGCTCAAATTCTATAAGACTTTTGATGATATTAAACACCAGAAATTTGACGGTATGATTGTGACAGGTGCTCCTGTTGAAATGATGCCTTTTGAAGAAGTTGACTATTGGGAAGAGCTTTGTACGATTTTTGATTGGGCAAAGACTCATGTTTACTCATCATTCCACATTTGTTGGGGTGCTCAGGCTGCACTTTATTATCATTACGGTATTCCAAAGTACAAGTTGCCTGAAAAGATGTTTGGTATTTTCCCACATAAGCCGCTCGATATGTATCACCCGTTGCTTCGTGGTTTCAGTGATTTGTTCTATGTGCCGCATTCAAGACATACGGAAACTAAAAAAGAAGATATTGCACTTGTTAAGGACTTGCAGATTCTTTCTTATTCTGAAATTTCAGGTGTTCACCTTGTGGCTGATATGGATTGTAGAAATTTCTACTGTACAGGGCATAGTGAATATGACAGCGACACACTTGCTCGTGAGTATTTCAGAGATTTGCACAAGGGATTAGACATTAAAATTCCTTACAATTATTTCCCAAATAACGATACACAGTTGACACCACCACTTACCTGGCGTGGAGCAGGAAGCCTTTTGTTCCAGAACTGGCTCAACTATTTTGTGTATCAGCGAACACCATATGATGTAAATGATATTAAATAAGAACCCGTCCCGTCAACGCATTAAAAATGCGGACGGGTGCCCCGGAACCTTGTTGTTTCACAATAAAAAGAGGTATTCGATTGAATACCTCTTTTTATTTAGTCAATTACTTTATACCCTTTATCTTCAACTGCTTTTTTGAGAGTTGCAACACCTAAATCTGCATCGAGAGTTACAATTGCTGTGCCGTCTTTATGGCTTACAATTGCTTCTCTTACCTCTGCAAACTCCTCAAGAGTTTTCTTAACATTTGCCTCGCAGTGAGGACACATCATACCTTCAATTTTCATTGTAATTTCCATTGGTTTTTTCTCCTTTACTTTTGATTTTATTTTTCTATCTTTTGAGCTGTTGCGAATATCTTTGAAATTCAATCGCAAAGCATTTGATACGACACAGAATGAGGAAAGACTCATTGCAGCTGCACCGAACATAGGATTCAATTCCCATCCGAAAAGGTTTATGAACAGACCTGCAGCAAGTGGAATGCCAATTGCGTTATAGAAAAATGCCCAGAAAAGGTTTTCGTAGATATTTTTTAACGTTGCACGACTTAAGCGTATTGCAGCAGAAACATCCAAAAGTCTGCTTTTCATAAGAACGATATCTGCTGAATCAATAGCAATATCCGTTCCTGCACCAATAGCAATACCAATGTCTGCACGAGTCAAAGCAGGTGCGTCGTTTATTCCGTCACCAACCATTATTACTTTACCTTTATCTTTAAGTCTGCGAATGACTTTTTCCTTACCGTCAGGTAAAACTCCTGCAATAACCTCATCAACACCTGCCTGCTTACCGATTGCATTGGCAGTTTTTTCATTATCACCTGTAAGCATTACAACATTTATACCCATGTTTTGCAATTCTTTAATTGCTTGTGGACTATCTTCTTTAATCACATCGGCAACTGCGATAATACCCAGTAAGTTCTCATCATTTGCAAATAACAGAGGTGTTTTTCCGTTTTCAGCAAGGTTTTCTGCTGTCTTAACGGTTGTTTCATCAACGGTTATCTTCTCATTAATGAATTTAAGACTACCACCATAAACTGTTTTCCCGTTCAGTTCTGCCGTTATACCGTTTCCTGAAAGTGCTTTGAAATTCTGCACATCAATTAATGAAATATTCAGTTCATTTCCTTTTTCAACAATTGCCTTTGCAAGCGGATGCTCACTTTTTATTTCAAGAGAATATGCAAATTCAAGTAATTCTTTTTCAGTTACATTGATAGGGATTATATCTGTCACTTTAGGTTTACCCATAGTTATTGTTCCCGTTTTATCGAGAGCTACAATATTTGCTTTACCTGTATCCTCAAGAGAAACTGCAGTTTTAAAAAGAATACCGTTTTTAGCCCCGACACCATTACCAACCATAATGGCAACAGGTGTTGCAAGTCCCAAAGCACAAGGACAACTGATTACAAGAACTGAAATTCCTCGTGCAAGAGCATAACCGAAACTTTGCCCTGCAATAAGCCAGACAACAGTTGCAACTATTGCTATTGTAATTACAACGGGAACAAACACGCCTGAAACCTTGTCGGCAATTTTTGCAATAGGTGCTTTCGTTGCAGCCGCATCACTTACCATCTTTATAATCTGCGAAAGAGTTGTATCTTCACCTACTCGCAAGGCTTCACATTTAATAAATCCCGATTGATTTATTGTCCCGCCCGAAACTCTGTCATTGGGTTGTTTATCAACAGGAATACTCTCCCCTGTAAGTGCTGACTCGTCAACTGCAGTTGTTCCGTCAATTATGACACCGTCAACAGAAATCTGTTCACCCGGTCGAACAACAAAAATATCACCTTTTTGCACTTGTTCAATTGTAATTTCTGTTTCAACATCATCTTTAAGAATTGTCGCAGTTTTTGGTGCTAAATTCATAAGAGATTTAAGTGCATTTGTGGTTTTACCCTTTGACCTTGCCTCAAGCATTTTACCAACAGTAATGAGCGTCAGAATCATGGCAGCAGATTCAAAATAGAATTCGTGAAGATAATGATGTGCCATTTCACTGCTTACTGCTGTCATTTTGAAAAGTGCATAAGTGCTGTATATAAACGATGCACCTGAACCTAATGCTACAAGAGTATCCATATTGGGGGACTTGTGCAAAATTCCTTTAAAGCCATTTATGAAGAATTTCTGATTAATTACCATTACTATTGCAGTTAAGAGCAACTGTAAAAGTCCGATTGCAAGTGGATTTGTTGCTAATATTTCAGGCAACCACCAACCCCACATAACGTGTCCCATTGAAATGTACATCAATACAATCAAAAAGCCTAACGATGCAATAAGTCGTTTTTTGAGTTTTGGTGTTTCGGTATCTTTTAGTACATCATCATTATCCGTCTTTGATGATGTGCTTTTCTCGTTTTTTAGTGTTGCACCGTAGCCTGCTTCAGTTACTGCTGAAATGATTTTCTGTGGGTCTGCAGATCCTTCCACACCCATAGAATTAGTCAGCAGACTGACAGAACAAGAATTGACACCTTCCACAGCATTAACTGCTTTTTCAACTCGTGCAACACAGGCAGCACAACTCATACCTGTCACATTATATTGAGTCATAGTTTCACCTACTTCATAAGTTTTTGTAATGTTGAGAGCAAATCGTCAACAGTTTCCGTTTTACCTGCTTTTATATCGTCAGCAACACAAGTTTTAATATGATTTGAAAGCAATTCTTTGTTGAAAGCATTAAGTGCAGCATTAACAGCTGATACCTGTACTATTATGTCCGTACAATAGGCATTTTTCTCAACCATACCCTTGATTCCACGAATCTGACCCTCAATACGGTTAAGACGGTTAATCAATGCCTTGTATTCTTCTTCAGTACGAATTTTAGTTTTGCAACATTCACAAGTATTACTCATAAAATCACTTCCTTTTATAATTTTATTATATACCCCCATAGGGTATATGTCAAGGAATAAATAATGTAGGGACGATGTTGACATCGTCCCTACATTATTTATTCAAATATCTTTTGTTGTTCTCTTAGCTCTTTTTGTTTTTTTATGTTTTTGACTAGTCCTTTTGTATAAAAGACTGCTATTAGCAACCAAATTATTGCAAAAACAATATGCTCAACATCAATTGGTTGAAAATCAGATAAACTTAATAGAAATAGAAAAACTTGCACTAACATTTCAAGCCATGAAAATCCTACCCAAAAGCTCATTTCTTTTATTATACGACTATAATAATTGATTCTCGATGTGTTATCTGAAAACAACTCAAAATCAGCCTCTGTCGTGCCTGCAAAATATGCAATATATCCCACACCGCCTATATAAATTACACCTGTTTCTTGAAGAAAAGAAATATATCTTTGATTATCTTGATGAGAAGGACCTTTTTTCATAAATTCAAGACGAATATTATACATTCCCGGAGTTGCTTGCTCAAATTCATAATGCCAACGTTTTACCGAAATCAAATACCAACCTTGTGATGCCATTTCATTTAGCCATTTTTCTTCTTTATCAAGGTTCCATAATCCAAAAAACTTTTTAACTGTTTTTTTCATTTTCATCCCCCTCTACAAAGATTTTTCCAACTGATACAAGTTCTTGTAAACGAGCATATTCAAGTTCCAATGCTCTTTTACCAAAATCTGTTATTAAATATTCTTTTTTGCGAGTATTGTAGATAGTGGGTAATTCCACAATCCAACCACGTTCAAGCAAAGTGTTTAATGCACCATAAAGTGTACCTGCAGCAAGTTTTACTCTGCCATTTGAGAGTTCTTCAACATTCTGCATTATTCCATAACCGTGCATTGGCTGTAAAAGTGAAACTAAAATATAATAAACTGCCTCTGTCAATGCCATATAAGCCAATTTGAACATCTCCTTTATTATCGTCTGGCGATATATCGTCTTCCGATATACTCATTATATCGTCACCCGATATAGTTGTCAATAGTTTTATGTAAAAATATAAAAAGAAAAAGGGCGATTCGTGATGCACACGCCCCATAAGGATGTTTTTTGAGAGATACGGTGTAACCCCGTTTGGGGTTGCACCGTTTTCTTGTTTATTATGCTACAATGCGGTATTCCTGCGGATTCTTTCTTGCTTCTTCCATCATAGCAATAACTTCTTCCTCTGTCGGAATACAAATCATTCCTATAGCTGTAAAATAAATATCCACCTTAACAAAACAGTGACCACTTGATTTATCATTGTTATGAACCTCAATACGCTCAATAAGTGAATTGACAAGTGTCGGGGTAAGCTCCTGTATATCCGTCATCTCTCTGAAGGTGCGAAGAAGCAACCTTAAATCAACAGATTTCTGCTCAGCAGACTTCAATGTTTCCTGACCTTCCGAAACAATTACAGCAAGTTCTTTTTGCTCTCGCTCATATTTTGTCATCAGTTTTCGGTATCTTTCATCATCCATTCTGCCGAGAGCATTGTCTTCGTAAACCTTTTCAATAAGACGGTCTAACTCCTTTATTCGGATTTCACCGTCAGCAACAGTCTTTTTCAGCTTTTCATACTCTGCTTTTCTCATAGCATCGTTCTGCTTTGCAATCATATACAAAAAGACCTTTTCATTGTAACGAATAAATTCTGCTAAGTTTCGTATAGCTTCAAGCACAATTTTCTCAAGCACAACATTACGAATATAATGAATTTTGCAAGTACCGATTCTGCCGTCCTTGTAGTTTGCACATCTGAAAAATTCCTGATTTTTATTCAGACTTTTAGCTGCACAGAAGTGTAATTTCGCACCGCAATCATAACAATAAACCAAGCCTGAGAATAAACTTGTTCTTCCTGTTGCAGTAGGTCTGCGACGATTTTCACGGAGCTCCTGAACTCTTAACCACTTTTCTTCGCTGATAATAGGTTCTTGCATATCAGGGATTATCTGATACTCTTCTTTCGGATTATGAATTACCTTATGAACCTTGTAACTGACAGTTGTACTTTTAAAGTTTACAGCACAACCTGTGTACTGTCTGTTCTCAAGAATGTTAACAACTGTCTTTGGGTCCCATCTATAAGGATTAGCAGGAACAGGATTTGAATGCTTTCTGCCTACAGATTCATAATATGCTGACGGTAGTAATATTTTTTCCGCTTCTAATATACGAGCAATTTGCAGAGGACCTCGTCCTGCAAGACACAAATCATATATTTTTCGTACAACCTCTGCTGCAGGTTCATCAATAAGCCATTTCTCTTTGTCGTTTTCATCTTTTACATAACCGTAAGGTACAGTAGAAGATACTCTTTTACCGTTGTTAGCTTTCGACTGCCATACAGCACGGATTTTCTTTGAGGTTTGTGCGGCATACCATTCATTAAAGATGTTATAGAACGGCAACATCTCCATACCATCTCCTGTGGAACTGTTTACATTTTCCTGAATTGAAATGAAAGTCACACCAAGTGACGGATATACAATTTGTGTTAATCTGCCAGCTTCGACCTGCTCACGACCAAATCGTGACAGGTCTTTTACTATAATTCTGCAAATCTTACCTTCTTCAACCATTTGCTGCATTTGGTTGAAACCGCTTCTGTCAAAACTTGTACCCGAAATACCGTCATCAATGAAAAACATTATATTTTTGTATCCGTGTTTTTTACAGTAGTCAAGCAAAATCTGTTTCTGATTGGATATACTGTTTGACTCATCTTCTCTGCCGTTCTTCTTTTTGGATTTATCATCCTTTATATCTTCAACTGAAAGACGGCAGTAAAGAGCCGTAATTAATTCATCATTTATTGTTTGTCCTGAAATATTTGTTGCAGTTGTCATTAAAATTTCTCCTTTCCGACAACCGGACATCGCAAGGATATTCACATTTTACAATGTCCGATTGTCTTTTTTCAAATGTGTGATTTACAATAATTTTTCAGACAATATCAGTTCCTTGAACTGCTCAAAGATACACTGTCTGCCTTTGGGGTTGAAGTGCGTAGAAACCTCATAGGTTGTACCACCGATTTTCATTTGAAAGGTTTCTTCACCGAAACGGCGTATTTTGCTACGGTCAACAACAGCTTCGTCACTGCGGGGTGCCATAATATCTGACATGCTTGAAAGCTCATTTTCATCAATAGGCTCAGGCGGTACAACAAATATGGTTTTGTTATCGGGAAATATCTCTTTCAATTTTCTCACCTCGCTGACATTTCCCCCACACTGTGGGGGAATCTTCTGCGAGGCTTATAAACTAAAGTTTCTCGCTTATCAAGGGAACGACAAACTTTAGTTGCGGTATATACCGCAGACGAGCTTCGCTATGTAAAGGTGGCTGTAGTGTCCTTTATACCGAGATGCTTTAGTGGGGGCAGTTATCATATATAGAAATTGCACCTAAAGGTAATGGGAATAAGTCACATAAAATTGTTCCGGATTTTCAAAAATACTTTTCAGAAAACAAAAAAGCCGTCACATAGACAGCACAAATAGCGGGAAGACATTTCATCCTCTCACACAGTTTGCACTGAAACTATGTAACGGCTTAAAGTTTAAGCACTAATTGTCCGTATATTGCTGACCGAGTATCGGACTATACTTTTTTCGGTCAGATAATATGTGTTGGCATAAAGCCAATAAGTAAAAAATATGTGTTTCAGTTGATATTTAGTTGTAGGGTAAATACATTATTTACCAATTTACCATTATAAAGAACATTTGTTCTTTTGTCAATATTTTTCTACAAATTTCTTGCCGTTTCACCTGAAATAGTTCCTGCCTCGGAATCTCAACGCAGCGTTGCCTTGCTCGTATCATCGCAAAGTCGTATCACTTTCAGACGGTCATTAAATTTTCAAGGTTCATAAAAAGCAAAAAAAGTCCTCACCTCCGATGAACAGAGGAAAGGACTTTTATCGTTGGTATCACGCAAGACAAACAAAAAACACCGCTGAAATAAGTACAGATTGCCTCTGTTCTTATCTTCATACGGTGCTTGGGTAGTCAATAGATATTGCTCCGCTTACGCGCTACAAAGTTAATATTTAATTTGTGACATCATTATACAGAACGAATGTATGCTTGTCAAAACAGTCTCTTCAAAAAATGTCTTGTTAAATAAAAAGTTTTGAAGTAACAAGTGAGTATGAAC
>JAZNWU010000017.1:0-92540 GCA_045593555.1 Candidatus Fimenecus sp.
TATCGGTGAAGGCACAGATTACGAAGACCTTGTAGTTGTTAAAGGACACGACTTCAACCCTGAAGAATACGGTATCGCTTTCAGAAAAGGCAGCGACATTACTCCTGCAGTAAACGCAGCTATTGCTGAACTTATGGCTGACGGTACAATGGACGGTATTGCAGCAAACTACAAATTACAGGATCTATTGATTAAAGACGGTAAAGCTCAGGACGACAAATATGAAGAGGGCGACCTTGCCTATATTAAAGAAAAAGGCAAGATGGTTATCGGTATCACATATTTTGCTCCAATGAACTATATTGATGACAACAATAAGCTTATTGGCTTCGAAACAGAATTTGCAAAAGCTGTTTGCGAAAAGCTTGGTGTAGAAGCTGAATTTGTTGAAATCAACTGGAACTCAAAGGAAATCGAGCTTGAAGCTAAAAAGATCGACTGTATCTGGAATGGTATGACAATCACACCTGAAAGAGAAGAAAATATGCAAATTTCAATTCCTTATATGGAAAATAAACAGGCAGTTGTTGTTAAGGCTGACTAATTTAGGAGTTTAATTGATGTCTTTTGTACAGGTTAGCCTTACACTATTAGAGGGCTTTTTACAAAATTGCTACTTGTTTGGAGCAACGTTGTTATTTTCATTGCCACTTGGACTTATTATTTCAATGGGTTCAATGTCAAAGTTTAAACCAATAAAATTTATTACAAAAGCATTTGTCTGGGTCATCAGAGGTACGCCTCTGATGCTCCAGCTTTTTGTGGTCTTTTATGTTCCGGGACTTGTTTTTGGGACACCAATGAAATCTCGTATGACTGCAGCACTTATTGCTTTTGTTATTAACTATTCTGCATATTTTTCCGAAATATACAGAGGTGGTATTGAATCTATTCCAAAAGGTCAGTATGAAGCTGGTCAGGTACTTGGAATGACAAAATCACAGATTTTCTTTAAGGTTGTTTTAATGCAGGTTGTTAAACGTATTATTCCACCAATGAGTAATGAAATTATTACACTTGTTAAGGATACTTCTCTTGCTCGAGTTATTGCAGTTTCTGAAATTCTTATGGAAGCTACTGATTTCTCAAGTCAGGGTATTATTTGGCCATTGTTCTACACAGCATTGTTCTTCCTTGCATTCTGTGGTGGATTAACATTGTTATTTAACTATATTGAAAAGAAATTTGATTATTATCGGAGTTAATTATGTCTATATTAAAAGTAGAAAATATAAAAAAGAGCTTCGGTAATGTCGAAGTTCTTAAGGATATTAGTTTTTCACTTGAAAAAGGTGAGGTTTTATCAATTATCGGTTCATCAGGTAGTGGTAAAACAACATTATTGAGATGTCTTAATTTCCTTGAATTTGCTGAAAATGGTAAGATTATTGTTGATGATGAGTTGCTTGTTGATTTTGCATTGCATGATAAACAGAATGATGCTTCTCTTCGTCAGAAAAGATTAAATTTTGGTCTTGTTTTCCAGTCATTTAATCTTTTTCCACAATATAGTATCTTAAAAAATCTTACTCTTGCAGTAGAATTGCTTGAGAATGTTAAGAAAAAAGATAAAGAAAAGCTTAAAGAAATCAATAACAGAGCTTTGGAACTTCTCAAGAGAGTTGGTCTTGAAGATAAGGTTAATGCTTATCCATGTGAACTTTCAGGTGGTCAACAACAGCGTGTTGCTATTGCTCGTGCTTTAATGCTTTCACCTAAAATTCTTTGTTTTGATGAGCCTACAAGTGCTCTTGACCCTGAACTTACAGGTGAGGTTCTTCGTGTAATTCGTGAACTTCGTGATGGTAATACTACAATGATTATTGTTACCCATGAAATGAATTTTGCAAAGAATGTATCTGATAAAGTTATTTTTATGGCTGATGGAATTATTGAAGAAGTTGGTGCTCCTATTGATTTGTTTGAAAAGCCTCAAAGCCCAAGACTTAAAGAATTTTTAAGTTCTTCCTTAAAGGATTAAAAATATATCCTTCACTTTTTAGTGAAGGATTTTTTCTTGTAATTAGTAGTTTTTTATGTTAATATGTTGTTGGTGATAGTTATGAAGAAAATAGTTTCTATTATTTTAACTTTAGTGGTTTTAATATTCTCATTATCAATTTTTGTTTGTGCAGAAGACCCTGTCATGATTTCAATTCAGGATGAAAAGGTTTATGCAGGGGATGAATTTACTGTTAATGTATTTATAAGTGATAATTCACAAATTAGTGGTGCAGTTATTGATATAAATTATGACAACGAAAAGCTTGAATTTATTTCTGCCAAAGAAGGAGCAATTCTTGATACAAAAGGTAATATAAGTATTCGTAATATAAGTAAAGACAAGAATTATGTAAGATTTACATATATGTCTGCATCCACATCAGTTTCTTCAGAGGGTATCATTTTTAGTATTACATTTAAGGCACTTGAATCAGCTTCCGGTAAGACAAGTTTGGAAATTACTATTCCTAATGCTGCTGATTTTGTTAATAGCGATTTAGAAAAGCTAGCGTATAATGTTGACAATTCCGAAATAACAATATTAGATAATATTTCAATTGAAACCACAACAGAATCACCAACTAGTGAAAGTACAACCGTTCCTGAAACTACTAATGTTATTTCAAGTGAAACAACCACAAATAATGAAGTGGTTGAAAATGATAACAATAATGATAGCAATAATATGATTTTAATGATTGTTTTATTGCTTGTTGGACTTTCTTTAATTTGTTTTGGTGTTGTATTTGCTATTAAAAAGAAAGAATAATATATTATATTAAAATGAGGTAACTGGTGTGTTACCTCATTCTGTTATTTTATTGGTTCAAAATCTTCTGCACCGTGCTTACAGAGAGGACAAACAAAATCCTCGGGTAATTCGTCACCCTCATATACATAACCGCAGATTTTACAAACATATCCTTTTTTCTTCTGAGCTTCCGGCTTTGGCTTGATATTATCAAAATAGTACTGATATGTTGCAGATGGCACATCTGACAATGTTTCAGCCTCAGTTACATCTGCGATAAATAAAATGTGAGTTCCACAGTCAATCATTTCTGTAACAGTACAGGAAATGTAAGCATTTGTACCTTCGCAGATGAAAAATGTTCCGTTTTCAGTTCTGTAATGGTCATTGTATCCTGTAAATTTATCAGTATCTTTACCACTTGCAAAACCAAATCTCTTAAATATATCAAATGTTGCTTCCTGAGAGAGAATTGATACAGTAAACTTTTTAGTTTTTTCAATCATCCCACATGTGAAATTACTTTTATTAACAGCAATTGTTATTCTTTTAGGACTATCAGTAACCTGAGTAACAGTGTTAATTATACAACCGTTGTCCTTTCCGTTTTCACTAGCTGTCAGCACAAAAAGTCCGTAGCTTAACTTGAACATCGCTTCATTTCTTATCATAAAAAACAACTCCTTTTTAGAAATTATATCATAATAAAATTTAAATGTACAATGTTATTTTTTTAACATTTGACAAATTATTAAATTAATTGACAAAAAATACGAAATATGGTATCTTTTTTATGTATTTATTGTATGTTGTAGCATTTACAATATACAGAAAAGGAGATGTAAAAATGAAAAGAAGGTTTAGTGTTAAAACCACAGTTGCTATAGCAATTTCAGTTTTACTTATTGCAAGTATGGCTATTTTTGCTTTCGCAAGTGATGGTGAAGCTGCAACAGTAAAGATGATTGATTGTTCATCTTGTGAGGGTGCTGGAGTTCTTTCTGTATGCGAAAATTGTGAGGGTACAAATATTGCGTGTGCAGATTGTTCTACAGCAGCTAATATTTGTGGTGATTGTAGTGGTTCAGGACAGGTAGAAGCACCATCAAGATTTTATGCAAGTATCTGGTCATTACTTCCACCTGTAATTGCTATCGGTCTTGCTCTTATCACAAAAGAAGTTTATTCTTCACTCTTTGTTGGTATTATAGTCGGTGGTTTGCTTTATGCAGAGGGTAATTTTGAAGGCACAATTGTTCACGTATTCAGTGATGGCTTTGTAGCAAATATTGCTGACTCATACAATATGGGTATTATCATATTCCTTATTGTTCTCGGTGCAATGGTTTCAATGATGAATAAAGCAGGTGGTTCTGCTGCATTCGGTCGTTGGGCAAAGACACATATTAAATCAAGAGTTGGTGCACAGCTTGCAACAGTTCTCTTTGGTTGTATGATTTTTATTGATGACTATTTTAACTGTCTTACAGTAGGTTCTGTTATGAGACCTGTTACAGACAGCCATAAGGTTTCCCGTGCAAAGCTTGCATACCTTATTGATGCTACTGCAGCACCTGTATGTATTATTGCTCCTGTTTCTTCTTGGGCAGCAGCAGTTGCAGGCTTCGTTGCAGAAGAAGAGGTAAGTGGTTTCCAGCTTTTCCTCAGTGCAATTCCATATAACTTCTATGCACTTCTTACTATTGTAATGATGGTTGCAATTACTGTTATGAAGTTTGATTACGGTAAAATGAGAATTCACGAGCAGAATGCGTTAAATGGTGACTTGTTCACAAGTGACGCAGAATCATTTAAGGATTCAGCAGATGATACAAATGCTAATCCAAAGGGTAAGGTTATTGACCTAATTATCCCTGTTGTAGCACTTATTATTGCTTGTGTAATCGGTCTTATCTATTCAGGTGGTTTCTTTGATGCAGAAAGTGGTGCATTCCACAATGTTATCGAAGCATTCTCAAGTGCTGACGCTTCAGTTGGTCTTCTTTATGGCTCATTCATTACACTTATTCTTTCAGTTGCTTACTTTATGATTCGTCGTGTAATCACATTCAAGGATTGCATGGATTCAATTCCTGACGGATTTAAGGCAATGGTTCCTGCTATTATGATTCTTGCTTGTGCATGGACTCTTAAGGCTATGACAGACAGCCTTGGTGCAAAGGCATTTATCGCAGGTATTGTTGAGTCAACAGCAGGTAGCTTTGCAAACTTCCTTCCTGCAGTTATTTTCCTTATTGCAGTTGGACTTTCATTTGCAACAGGTACATCATGGGGTACATTCGGTATTCTTATTCCTCTTGTTCTTGCTGTATTCCCATATAGCAGTGGTCCAATTTCAGTTATTGCTATTTCAGCTTGTATGGCAGGTGCTGTTTGCGGTGACCACTGTTCACCAATTTCTGATACAACAATTATGGCAAGTGCAGGTAGCCAGAGTAACCATATTAACCACGTATCAACACAGTTGCCTTATGCTTTGACAGTTGCAGGTGTTTCATTTGTAACTTATGTTATTGCAGGCTTTGTACAGAAGGCATATATTGCTCTTCCAATCGGTATAATCCTTATGCTTGGTACACTCCTCGTAATTAAAGCAGTTTCAAAGAAAAAGGCATAATCTCACATAAAAATAAAGTCCCTTTACCGATTTGGTAAGGGGACATTTTTTATGCTTAAAATTTTAACCATTCGTCACTGAATGCATCTGAAGGCATACTCCACGCTCCGCGAGGTGAGAGTGAAACTGTACCGACAGCAGGACCGTCAGGCATACAGGAACGCTTGAATTGATTGTTGAAAAATCTTTTCACAAAGATTGTAAGCCAGTTTTTCAATTCCTCTTCAGTGTATTTTCCCTTGAAATTATTTATTGCCATTTCAAATAATTCTTCAGGAGCTTTGTTATGTCTTATAAAATAATAGATAAAGAAGTCGTGTACCTCATAAGGACCCAGCGTAGTTTCCGTTTTTTGCTCCATTTTGCCGTTTTTATCCGGTGGCAGTAGTTCGGGACTAACAGGAGTGTTAACGACGCTGTAGAGGGTTTTAGACACTTTCTCGTCGCTTCTGTCTGCAACATATTTTACAAGATGTCGCATAAGTGTTTTCGGAACAGAAGCGTTAACACCATACATACTCATATGGTCACCGTTATAAGTACACCAACCGAGTGCCAATTCACTCAAATCTCCCGTACCTACAACAATAGCACCAATTTTATTTGCATAATCCATAAGGATTTGTGTTCTTTCTCTTGCCTGAGTATTTTCATAGGTAACATCGTGAATATCTGCATCATGACCGATATCCTTAAAATGCTGTAAGCTGGCTTCCTTAACATTGATTTCCAAAAGTGAAGCACCTGTAAGCTTCACAAGATTACAAGCATTTGTATAAGTCAAATCTGTTGTGCCAAAGCCCGGCATTGTTATACAAATAAGGTTTTCTATAGGTAAATTAAGTTTCTTTAATGCTTCAACACAAACAAGTAAGGCATGAGTTGAGTCAAGTCCGCCTGAAATACCAAGAACAAGCTTCTCACAATGAATATGCCTCATTCTTTTTGCAAGACCTGTGCTCTGAATTTTAAGTATTTCGTCACATCTTCTGTTAAGCTCATCAACATCAGACGGAATAAAGGGATTGCCCTTAAGCTTTTCGGCTTCATATATTGTAAAGTCAATATTATCAATTACTTTTGAAGCATGAACATCAAATTCACTTATAATTATTTTAGTTTCAAATGAAAATCTTTCTGCTTCAGAGATGATTTTTCCGTTTACTGCGTGAATACATTCACCTGAGTAAACAAAATCAGTTGTTGATTCATTTGCCCCTGAAAAAGCAGAAATATAAGCACAATTTCTTTTGTCTGTATAGTTTTTTATAAATGATATATAGTTATCATATTTCGTAACAAGAGCAGGGGAGGCACCTATATTTAAAACTACATCAAATTTGTAATTTTCATAGTAAATATCGTCACCAACAGAAATATCAAAATAAGAATTTTGACTTTTTACTTCATATCCACTTGTAAACCATCTTAATTCACTTGTGGAAAGATGTTTCTTTGAGATAATTTCAACAATTTCACCCTTATAAATATGAACAGCACAGTTATAAAGTCTGTCAATTTCCTTAATAGGTGAGCCAATGACAATATGTGAATTGTAATCCTTTGAATAATCAGTTAATGACTCAATGGCGTTTTTACAAGCATCAATCAGCGTATTGTGGAAAAACAAATCACCACAAGTACATCCTGAAAGACACAATTCAGGAAAAGCAATAACATCTATAGCTTTATCCTTTAAATTATTAAGAATTTCAATGATTTCATTATAGTTTTTTGTTGGATTAGCAACATATAATTTTGGTGAAACTGATGCAACCTTCATTTTAATTCTCCTAATTTGAATATTTCTTTAGATATTATATATCAAAAAAACAATTTAATCAACAAAAAACAAAGGGTTACCATATGGCAACCCTTAAAACTTTATTTCTTTACATTTTTCAATACTTCAATATAAGCCTTGATTGCTTCAACACAACCATCAAAGCCTAAATCAGCACTGTTAAGACACAAGTCATAGTTTCTTGCGTTGTCCCAATCACGACAAGTGTAATAATGATAAAATTCACTACGGTGCTTGTCAATTTTACGGATTTTCTTGTCTGCATCCTTTTCAGTCATTGCAAACATATCCTTGATTGTATCAACACAGACATTATGCGGTGCCCAGATAAAAACCTTAATAACATTGTCAAAATCCTTTAAAATATAGTCAGCACAACGACCGACAATAATGCAGGATTCCTTTTCAGCAAGGTTTTTAATAATCTTTGCCTGATAGTTAAAAAGATTTTCCTTCGAAGTAAATTTACTGTCTTCAGGAGGAATAATTCCACCTGTATATTGTTTAGTTGATGAGTCAAATAGACCAACGCTGACTTCCTCGTCATACTTCTGGAAAAGTCCGAGATTTATACCGCTGTCGTCAGATGCCATATAGAGAATTTCACGGTCATAAAAGGGGATATTAAGCTCCTTTGAGAGCATTTTGCCAACTGTTCTACCGCCACTGCCGTAACCACGAGCAATAGTAATAACGATTTTATTATCCATTGATTTGACCACCTTTCAGAGTTTATTCACTAAGATATGCCTTTTTAACTGATTCATCATTCATAAGGTCTTTCGCATCACCTGAAAGAACTATATTACCTGTTTCAAGAACATAAGCTCTGTCAGCAATTGAAAGTGCCTTTTTTGCATTTTGTTCAACAAGAAGAACTGTTGTGCCATTTTCATTGATAGCCTTGATAATATCAAAGATTTCGGAAACAAGAAGAGGTGAGAGACCCATTGAAGGCTCATCCATCAAAACGAAATCAGGCTTTGACATAAGGGCACGACCCATAGCAAGCATCTGTTGTTCACCACCGGAAAGAGTACCTGCAATCTGATTTTTTCTTTCCTTAAGTCGTGGAAAACGCTCATAAACATACTGTAATGTCTGCTCGATTTCATCCTTATCCTTACGGGTGAATGCACCTAATTTGATGTTGTCAAGAACTGAAAGCTGAGAGAAAATTCTTCTTCCTTCAGGAACGTGTGCCATACCCATTGAAACGATTTTATGAGCAGGAGTTTTTGTAATATCCTTATCGTTAAAAAGAATTTTACCTGTCTTTGGTTTTAAAAGACCTGTAACTGTGTGAAGAATAGTTGTTTTACCTGCACCGTTTGCACCGATAAGAGCAACAATTTCACCTTTATTAACCTCGAAAGAAACACCTTTCAAAGCCTTAATCATACCGTAATATACTTCGATATTATCTACTTTTAAAAGTGGTGCCATTACTATTCCTCCTTAATCACCTAAATAAGCCTTAATAACCTCAGGGTTATTAAGAACGTCACTTGTTTTACCCTGTGCTAATTCCTGACCGAAGTTAAGAACAGAAACCTCTTCACAGATACCGCTTACAAGCTTCATATCGTGTTCAATAAGAAGAACTGTCATGTCAAATTCATCACGAACAAAACGGATTGTATCCATAAGTTCCTGTGTTTCACTTGGGTTCATACCTGCTGCAGGTTCATCAAGAAGCAAAAGTTTTGGATTAGTAGCCAATGCACGGGCAATTTCAAGCTTTCTCTGTTTACCATAAGGAAGATTATCAGCTAATGTTGAAGCTTCATCCTCAAGACCGAAAACTTTAAGAAGTTCCATTGCTTTTTCATCCATTTTCTTTTCTGTCTTAAAATATTTTGGAAGTCGAAGAACACCAACTAATGTATTATATTTATGAAGATTATGGAAACCTGCTTTAACATTATCAAGAACACTTAAGTTTTTGAAAAGTCTGATGTTCTGGAATGTTCTTGCAATACCACATTTGTTAATTTCAATAGTGCTTTTTCCTGTGATGTTCTCACCATCAAGAATTACTGCACCTGATGTTGGCTTATAAACACCTGTTAAAAGATTGAATACAGTTGTTTTACCTGCACCGTTAGGACCGATAAGTCCATAAAGCTGACCTTTTTCGATTTTTACATTAAATTCGTCAACGGCACGAAGACCACCGAAAGAAATTGAGAGATTTTTCACTTCAAGAATAGCCATTATTTAACCTCTCCTTTCTTTTCTTTAACTACAAGACCTTTAACCTTACCTGTATAAGCATTAAGTCTACTCTTAATATTTTCATTTGATGTGATAAGCATCATTCCGATAAGAATAATAGCATAGAACAGCATTCGATAGTTACCGATTGTTTCTCTTAAAAGTTCAGGGATAAGTGTGAGTACAACTGCAGCAATAACACTGCCACGGATTGAACCGATACCACCGAGAACAACGAAAACAAGAACAAGAATTGACATATTATAGTCAAACTTTACAGCCTGAAGTGTTGAGAAGTTGTGTGAATAAATAACACCTGCAACACCTGCAAGGAATGCTGTCAATGCAAAAGTGATGAGTTTGTATTTTGTAATGTTGATACCGACTGATTCAGCAGCAATTCTGTTGTCACGGATAGACATTACTGCACGACCTGTTCTTGAATTAACAAAGTTATATGCGATAATAACTGTTAAAAGAAGGATAACAAATGCGATTTCATAGCTTGAATCCTTTGGTGTACCGTTAATACCGAGAGCACCGTTAATGAGCATTTCACCGTCACTTGCCATATTCATATCAGAAACACTCTTGATTGAAAGGTGGAAGCCCTCTGCATCACGACCAAGGTAAACTGATGCACAGATGTTCTTGATAATTTCACCGAAAGCAAGTGTAACGATAGCAAGATAGTCACCCTTAAGACGAAGAACAGGAATACCAATTAAAATACCGAAAATTGCTGCTAAAACACCACCGAAAACAAGTGCTATCGGATAACGGATAACAGCTTCAGGGATTGCTTCTTCCATTAAGTTAGAGAACAACGCACCGCTGTAAGCACCGATACACATAAATCCTGCCTGTCCAAGGCTCAATTCACCAAGGATACCAACTGTAAGATTCAATGAAACTGCGAGAATTGCATATACACAAAGAGGAACAAGAAGGTCCTGCATCATATATGACATATTACCTGAGCCTCTTAAAATAAGAGTAACGGCAAATACTGCAATAAGCATTACATAAGTGATTAAACTTTGCTTTGTGTAAGGTTTAACCGTTTTTAAAGATTTCTTCATATTAAAACGCTCCCTTCACAAATTAAACTTTTTCACTTGTCTTCTTACCAAGGATACCTGTTGGCTTAACCATAAGGATAATGATAAGAACACCGAAAACAATAGCATCAGCAAGCTGTGTTGAAATGTAAGCCTTACCGAGAATTTCGATAACACCGATAAGAATACCGCCAATCATAGCACCCGGAATTGAACCGATACCGCCGAAAACAGCAGCAGTAAATGCCTTAATACCGGGCATAGCACCTGTTGTGTTTGAAAGAATAGGGTAAGCAGAGCAATAAAGAGCACCTGCAACTGCAGCAAGGGCTGAACCTATTGCAAATGTAAGAGAAATTGTCTGATTTACATTGATACCCATAAGCTGTGCTGCACCTTTATCTTCAGAAACTGCAAGCATAGCCTTACCACTCTTTGTCTTTTTAATAAAGAGTGAAAGAGCAATAACGATAATTAATGAAACAACAATCGCTGTTGAAGCTTCACCGGAAATTACAATCTGTCCGTCAAAAAGCTTGATAGCAGGAACACTTACAACTGATGTGAAGTTAATCGGGTTTGCACCGAAAATAGCAAGTGCCATATTCTGTAAGAAATAGCTGACACCGATAGCAGTAATAAGAACAGCCAATGATGTTGACTGACGCAATGGCTTGTAAGCAATCTTCTCAATAGTAATACCGAGAATTGTACAGGCAATCATTGAAACCACAATTGCAATAAGAGGGTGGAGCCCTGCCTTAACAGAAGCAAGATAGACAACATAAGCACCAATCATAATAACGTCGCCGTGTGCAAAGTTGAGCATTTTTGCAATACCATAGACCATAGTATAGCCAAGGGCAATAACCGCATAAATACTGCCAAGACTGATACCATTAATCAGGTTACTTAAAAAACCCATTTATGTAACATCCTTCCATTTTTTTGTATAAATTGAATCTATACAAAAATTTATTCATAGTATTATATCACAATGATTTTATAAAAACAATAATTTTAGACAAAAAAATACTGACAGTTATTACTGTCAGTATTTTAAGTATTTTGTTAATTATTAATTAAAGAGCAACGTATGCGCCGTCTTTGATAACAACAGCCATTGGGTCTTTAGAAACAGCACCTGATGCATCCCATGTAAGAGCTGAACCAGCACCTGTGATACCCATGTATGAGAATCCATCAGCACAGATAGCAACCTTGAGCTTTGCACAAATGTCTGCAGCTGACATATCAGCTGTGATGCCTTCCTGTTCGATAAGCTTTGCAATGATGTAAATTCCGTCATATGCGTCAGCAGCGAACTGGTTAGGGATTTCATTATTGTATGCTGTCTTGTAAGCCTTAACGAAGTTCTGAGTTGCTTCGTCGTCAGCGTCAGCTGCGAAAGGAGTAAGAAGCATTACGCCTTCAGCAAGCTTTGTGTCAAATCCTTCAATAGCAAGAAGACCGTCAAGACCGTCACAACCAAAGAACTTTGGTGCATAGTCGATAGCAGCAGCCTGCTGAAGAATAAGAGAAGCTTCTGTGTAATAAATTGGAAGGAAGATAAGGTCAGCACCAGCAGCCTTACAAGCGTTAATCTGAGCTGAGAAGTCCTTGTTGTCCTTCTGGAATGACTGAGCTTCAACTACTGAAAGGTTGTATGTTTTAGCGCCTTCCATAAAGCTGTTGTAGATACCTGTTGAATAAGCATCTGATGAGTCATAGATAACTGCAACTTTTTCTGCAATCTTGTTTTCAGCAATGTACTGAGCTGAACGAGTACCCTGGTTAGAGTCTGTAAAGCAAATCTGGAATGTGTTATCGTTTGCGATTACAGCGTCTGCAGAAGCAGATGGAGTAAGCTGGAACATCTGGTCAGCAGCTGTCTTGTCAATAACTGCAAGGCATGAACCTGATGTAACAGTGCCAAGGAAAATCTGCATACCCTGGTCTTTAAGTGAGTTGTAAGCACTAACAGCCTTGTCGCCTGAGTCAGCTTCGTCGTCAGCTGTTACAAGCTCAAGCTTAATACCGTTAACGCCACCTGCATTGTTGATTTCTTCAACAGCAAGCTTAGCAGCGTTTACAACAGCATTACCGTACTGAGCAGCGCCACCTGTGAGAGGACCACTAACACCGATTTTGATTGTTGCTGATGTGTCGTCCTGTTTACCTTCGTTTCCGCCACATGCTGCAAAGCAAGTAACAACAAGTGTTAATGCAACGAGCACAGCGAGAACTTTCTTTAAGTTTTTCATAAGAAATCCTCCTTAATTTTTGTACAATATTGTAATTGTACATATCTCTTTAAATAGATAAAGTAAATATACACCAATTTTTTGAATAAGTCAATTATTTTTAACAATTTATTCATAAAAATAAGGTATGACCTAAGCCATACCTTACTGAATTTATTAAAATTATTTCTTCTGCGGACCGTTAAAGCCTTTTTCTTCCTGGAATGCAGCAATCTTGTCAATAACGCTGAGAACAACGTCAAAACCATCACCAACAGTTTCCATTTCAAAACGGTCAGGCATATCGTGGAATGTGTGATAATACCAAGTAAGCATTGGATTCTGTGCAGCAAATGTAACAGACTTGATTCCGCCTCTTGTCATAGGAGTACTGTCACAACCACCAACAGGGTTATGAATACAACCGTTTGTCTTGCTTTCAATACCCATTTCGTTAAATGTGTCCTTAAACATTTTTTCCATATCAGTATCAAAGCGACAGCCCTGCCAGTCATCCTTGATAACAACCTCAAAGTATTCCTTATCAGCAACAGAGTCAATGTTAATGTTCCATGCATTCTTTGTCAAATCGTCATTTCTGTGTCTATGTACAAAGTTCATTGAACCACGAAGACCTGCTTCTTCTGAACCAACATTACAGTCAACAATACGGCAATTCTTTGGCATCTTATCAGGATTTTCCTTAAAATACTTGATAACTGCATAACTTAAAGCACAGCCTGTAGCATTGTCCATAGCACCTCTTGATGCTGTTTCTTCGTCACTGTCATTCCACATAATTACGAAACAGCTACCGATAGCAGTAACAATTGGCAAGAAATGAAGTGCAATAATCAATTTGTTAAGTGCATCTGATGAAGCAGCAATATATGCCCATGATGCATCAAAGTAAAGACCTGTATAAATTGTAGCCATAGCAACTGAAAGACCAACAAGGAAGAAAACGCAAACTGCACCAAATCCAACCTTACCATATGTTGTGATAAGACCATAAACAGGCTTTTCAGGGTATCTTGATGCGTTTTCTGAATGCTTCCAGTTCCAGCTTGTGTCAGTATGACCTGAAAGAATAATTGTATAATCGTATTTTCCGTCTTCAGGAACTAATTCACCGTAAACATTCTGTGATATTTTCTGTTTGAAAAACATATCAAACCATGGTTTGTAAAGGAAACAGCTGAAAACAAGCCATAGAACCATACAAATACCAGTAAGAGCCATACCAAACCAGATATAATAGTTATGAAGTGCAAAATAAATAAGTCCACTTGCTATAAGTCCATACCAACCTGCATATGGTAATCCGCCAATACCTGCTCTTGGTGAAACACAAAATTCTTCTTTCTTTGGTTCAATACCAATTTCACGAAGTTTTTCACCCATATAATTTGCATATTCTCTTTCTCCCTTTGAACCAGGAAGACGAGAACCAATTTTTTCAGAAGCATATTTTACAATGTCCCATGCTTCTTGGACATATTTTCTTGATTCCTCTTTCATCAGAAAACCTCCAAATATCTAATTCTAATATATAATATTAAATTTTTTTAATTAAATCAAGTAAATTTAATTATTTTTATAAAAAAAGACCTATGTAGCATAAACTACATAGGTCAAAAATATTAATCATTCTGATTTCTTGCAATTTTAAGTGTTGTTGTTTTCTTGAATTCAGTATCTCTGATTTTAATACCAGCAACATTTTTGAAGATAGGATTTTCTCTATTATACTGTGCAACGTCATCATCAATTCTGTCACGAGCATCCGGGAATTCTTTTTCATTAAGGTAGAATTCAGCAACGATTTTTTCGTTTTCTTGATAAACAAGAACTTCTTCAACATACTCTATTCTTGAGAGCTTATCTTCAATTTCTTCAGGAGAAACATTCTTACCGTTAGAAAGACAAATAAGATTCTTCTTTCTGCCTACCATAAATAAGAAACCATCTTCGTCAATTCTTCCGTGGTCACCAGTAATTAACCATTCACCGTCGAAAGTAGCAGCTGTTGCTTCTGGGTCATTGTAGTAACCTTTCATAACATTAGTGCCTCTTACATAGATTTCACCGACACCTTCATCATCAGGATTAACAATTTTGATTTCGCAACAATCAAGCGGAGTACCAACGCTACCGAATTTGAACTTGCCAGGCTTGTTACAAGTAACGGCAGGGGAGCATTCTGTCAAACCATAGCCGTTATAAATGTCAATACCAAAATCATGCATACCTTTTTCAATCTTTGGGTCAAGGTTGGCAGCACCACAAACAATCATATTAAGATTTCCACCAAGGTTATCAATGATTGTCTTAAAGATTTTTGCACGCTTATCAATACCGAATTTCATAAGAGTATTGCTGATTTTAAGACCTTTTTTAAGAATATCTTCTCTGCCTGTTTTTCTTGCTGTTTTCCAGATACGATTGTAAATAGTATTAACAACAAGTGGTACACCACAGATGTTATATGGCTGATATTTTTTCATATCACCCTGGATGTTTTTTATACCGTCACATAAGTATCCCCACTCTGTAAGAATGTAAGATGAGAAAAGACCACTAACCCATGCGTATGTATGGTTCAATGGTAAGAAACCGATAGCATGTCTGCCATTAAGTGCACGACATGATGCAGAACAGTTACTTGCAATATTGTAATGTGTCAGCATAACACCCTTACTTTTTGCTGTTGTACCTGAAGTATATGCAATACAAGCAAGGTCATCCGGTTTTACTTCCGCATTGATGAAATCTTTATTTCCTGCATCTAATGCTGCTTGACCTTCTTCGAGAAAACTGTTATAATTATCTGTACAAAAATATTGCATTTCAGGCATATCAGGATTTGCTTTGAATTCTTCAACAGCCTTGTTAAATTTCGGCGTGTAAACCAAAGCGTCACAATTACAACGGATAAGCTGGTCTGCAAGGTCATCATAAGGAAGTTTTGCATCCATAGGTACAGTTATGTTACAACCACAAATAGTTGCATAATATGTAACCATCCATTCAAAACAGTTTTCACCAATGATAGCAATCTTCTTTTTACCATTAAGACCTTTTGTAAAGAAATATGTACCAAGAGCAGCAATTTCACTCCAGGTCTGATTGAATGTTCTTTCACATTCATTTTTGTCTTTGTCAAGGAACACAAACTGTCTTTTATCCTGACCTTTTTGAGCACCAGTCACAATTATTTCTTTAAGTGTCTGATAATCAGGAATATTTGCGTTACCGGCATTTATATGTTTTTTTGCCATATTTTTTTCTCCTTAGTTTATAGGGGATTTATATTTACTTAAATTTGACAAATGTAAAATTTGCAGTTTATTTTAACAAATTTTTAATAAAAAGTCAACTTTATGATTAAAAGTTGTACATTTAAGGAGAATTGTCAATGTATGATGGAAATAACCCAACAGCTTTAAAATCACAACAATGGCTGACAGAAACTTTGCTTGATTTAATGGAAGAAAAGCCATATGCCGACATTTCAATTATGGATATCTGTAAAAAGGCGGATTTATCAAGACAAACATTCTATAATTATTTTGATTCAAAGGATGACCTTTTCAGATTTTTGTTAAGAAACACATATGAAGATATTTTGAATTCATTAACTGAAATTCCAAGTTCTAATGAGGCGATTTCTTCTTTTGTTAATATTGTAAGAGGCAATCCAAGATTAGTGAATGTAATTGTTAAGAATAACATGGGAAATCTTGTATCAGATGAAATCTTTAACGCAATCGTACATTTTTTGAACAGATTTATACCTAATTTTGATAACCAACCTGACTTTGCATACCATGTAGTTCTGTTATCGGGTGCATTAACACATTTTATGTTGTATTATGCTCGTAATAATAAAGAGCTATCCGAAAAAGAAATGACAAAAATTCTTGAAACTTTTTTATCAGGAAAAATATTCAAATTATTAAGAGCATCTAAATATTTAAAGAAAATAAAAAAATGAGCAGACATTTTGTCTGCTCATTTTTTACTATTAATGACTGTGTGATTCTGTAGTGTCGTCATATTCAATTAAGTGAATAGTTCCTTCAACGCTGATTAAGTTGAAGTCTGAAAGGAATTCTATCTCAGTTGCTCCTTCAGAAGCATGTGTAGGCTGTAAGAGTAAAATTGCATAATCCTTGTAAGTCATTTGACTAATTTTATCAATAGTAATATTTTTTACTTCTTTTTTTTCACCAATCTGGTCACCAAGAGTGAATTTTTGATTTTCAAAATCAATATCAACTTTTTTTGTTGTGGTTGAATAATCATATTTAAGTTCTATCGATGATTTTTCCAAATCAATATTAAATTCGTCTTTAAGTTTATAATAATGTCTGAAGCGTAATGCATTAACTTTACCTGAAGCATCTTTTGTAAAGAATGATTCTTCAATAAACTCAAAATATGTATCAAAGTTGTCTTTAGTTAATTTAACATCACCACTTGTCTGAACAACAGGTGTCTTATTTGTATCATCTTCCTTATTTTCTTCAGGTGTTTTGCTACAAGCAACAAGGGAAAGGCACATAATTGCTGCTAGTAACAATGCAATAAACTTTTTCATTTTTATTATCCTCATTTCGTATTTTTTATCATTATACAATAATTTTTAAGTTTAATCAATACTTTTTTTAATATAACAGTTTTCTTTGAAATGTATTCTTTAAAATACAAATTAATCATAGTTAATTTGCAGAAAAAGAAGTTCAGTTATGAATAAAAACCGTCTAAACCTTTGAGTTTAAACGGTTTTTATAGTTTTGGTCGGAGTGACAGGGCTTGAACCTGCGGCCTCTAGACCCCCAGTCTAGCGCGCTCCCAGCTGCGCCACACCCCGATTAATTTAACGGAAGTTATGATATCATATTATTATTTTTTTTTCAAGTAATATTTATATATTTTCCTTTGCCTTTCTTTGATATATATGTTAAAATAATTATGAGGTGAGTGAAATATGAAAAAATTTATTAAAAGGTTTTTAGTTGCATTTGTTTCAGTGTTTTTAGCTTTTATAATTCTATGGTGTGCTGTAATATATATTTATTATCCACATTACCAAAAAAATAAAAGAGAAATAAATTTATCTGATACTCTTAATACTGATGAAATCAATATAATGAGTTATAATATTCGCTGTCATGCTCCTGATGATTTAGGTCATAAAAACTGGTTTTATCGTGCTGACTTAGTTGTTGATACTATTGAAAAAGCACAGCCTGGTATTATTGGTTTTCAGGAAGTAAACAGTTGGCAATATGATTATCTTTGTGAAACAATGCCTATATATGATTCTATTATTACTTATCGTGATAATATACCTGTATATTCCGAAGGATGTCCTGTTTTTTACAGAACTGATTTATACACTCTTGTTGACAAAGGTTCGTTCTGGTTATCCGAAACTCCTGATGTTATGAGTAAGGATTGGGGAGCAGCATGTTACAGAATCTGTAGCTATGTTATTCTTAAGGCTAATGCAACAGATAAAGAGTTTGTAGTATTCAATACTCATCTTGACCATGTTAGTGATGAAGCAAGAATAAAGGGTATTCAGGTTGTGCTTGATAAAATTAAAGAATTCGGTTCGATTCCTGCAGTTTTAATGGGTGACCTTAATGCTGAAGAAGATTCGGAAACATATATCAGTGCGACAGAGAATTTCTTTGATGTAAAATATCAGACAGAAAATACTATGACAAGCTGTACATTCCAAAATTGGGGAACAGAGCTTGATAGGGAATGCATTGATTACATAATGGTTTCAAAAGGTGATTTCACCGTAAATGAATATAAGGTTATTACTGATACATATGACGGTGATTATACGAGCGACCATTTCCCGTTAACAGCAACATTATCATTTAAATAAAAATTTTAAGGAGTTTACCTTATAAGGTAAACTCCTTATTTTATGCCAATTCTAACCAGAGAGTTTCAAGTTCTTCAAGCTTTTCCTCTTTGATTTTAATTTCAGCAAGAATTTCTGATAATTTTTGGTAATCACTTGATACATCGGGAGATTCAATAAGTTCTTTTAACTCGTTAATTTCATCTTGCAAAGCCTCAATTTCTTTTTCTGTATTCATAAGCTTTGCACGACGTTTTCTATCTTGTGCCTTATTCTTTCGTGATTCCTCATATTGTATTGCGGAATCGCTTTTTGTTTCTGTTTTTACTGTTTTTTCTTTGTTTTCAACCTGAATATGGTCTTTATAATAGTCATAGTTTCCATTATAAATAATAATTTCATCAGATTTCATTTCAATTATTTTTGATGGAACAGAATTGAGTAAATATCTGTCGTGAGAAACCATGATAATTGTACCTTCGTATTGACTTAATGCAAGGTCTAAAGCCTCTTTTGCCTTATAATCAAGGTGATTGGTAGGTTCGTCAAGAATGAGCACATTTGAGCGTTCAAAAACTATAATACAAAGAGCAACTTTTGCTCGATTTGCACCGCTCATTTCACGGATTCTCTTGAAGACATCTTCATCTTCAATAAGGAATCGTGCGAGCATACTGCGGATTTCATATTCAGTTTTTGTCGGGAATCTTCTGTGAACAGATTCGATTGCAGTAAGATTCAGGTCAAGATTTGAAAGCTCCTGGTCAAAATATGAAATCTTAACATTTCCGCCCCAACGGACAGAGCCTTCACAAGGTATTTTCTTTAAAATTGCCTTTAATAAAGAAGATTTACCGACACCGTTTTTACCGACAAAAGCAACCTTTTCATTTCTTAATACTTCAAGATTGAAATTCTCAAAAAGTATTCTTTTGTTTTCGCCTTTACCGACGCTTACATTTAAGCCCTTACAATCAAGAATAGTTTTATGTGGCTCAATATCAAAAGGGAAGGATATATGAAGGTCTTTTACCTGTGGATTAGGTTTTGCAGCCAATTCCATTTTTTCAAGTGCCTTAACACGAGAGCCTACACTATTGATACTACTTGATTTTGCAAGGTTTTTACGGACATAATCACGTAATTCCTCAATTTCTCTTTGTTGCTTTTCATATTCTTTTGTAAGCGTCTTGATTCGTTCTTCCTTTTGCTTTAAAAATGCAGAATATCCACCCTTATAACGGACTAATTCACCATTTTCAATTTCGCAAATATCAGATGCAACTGAATTTAAGAAATATCTGTCGTGGGAAACGATTATAACTGCACCTTTGTATTCAGTAAGGTAGTTTTCAAGCCAGTTTAACATTCCGAAATCAAGATGGTTAGTAGGCTCGTCAAGAATAAGAAGATTAGGATTTTCAACAAGAATTTTCGCTAGTGCAAATCTTGTTTTTTCACCACCTGAAAGAACAGAAACAGGTGTATTTAAATCAAAATCACCAAATCCCATACCATTGAGAATAGTGTTGATTCTCACTTCAGCATTGTATCCGTCAGCAGCATCATAAATGTTAGTTAAATGCTCATATTCATTTGAAAGAGCATCATATTCAGTGCCACTTGTGTGAGCCATTTTCTTTGAAATGTCTTCCAACTTTTTTCGTGTATCAAACACCAACTGCAAGGCACTTTCAATTTCTTTTTTGAGAGAATTTGATGTATTTAATGCCTCATTTTGCTTTAAATAACCGATTCTTAAATCAGGCTTTTTGGCAATAGTGCCATCGTCGTGTTCAAGATTACCTGAAATAATGTTCAAAAGGGTAGTCTTACCAACACCGTTAATGCCTAAAAGTCCGATTCTGTCCTTGTCATTAACAGCGAGAGTAACATCATTAAGTATTTTTTTATCAAGAAAACTTTTGCTGATATTATTAATAGATATGAGCATAATTTCTTCCTTTATTTAGCAAGATTATTGATTTTTTTCTTCCATATTCCCGTAAAGTAAAATATGCAGGAAATAGCAGTTGCAACAAGCCAACCGATAGGCCACGAAATCCAAATACCTCTTTCATTCAGTACAGGAGTTAATGTATAACAAAGTATAACACGTAAAAGCAAATCAGTAAATGTTGAAATTAAAAACATTTTCATTACACCACTACCACGTAAAACACCATCAATAATCAATTTTATTGAAATAAATAGATAGAAAGGGGCAACTGTTTTTAAAAATTCTGAGCCTGTTTTTATAATTTCAGTTTCACTGCTATCTACAAAAATAGTCATCATTGTATCAGGTATAAAGAAAAATAAGATAAATAGGGGAATAGTAATTATAAATGAAATTAAATATAGGTACTTTACACCTGATTTAATTCTTTCAATCTTATTTGCACCGATATTCTGTGCAGTATAGCTTGACATACTGTTTCCTAAAGCAGTCATTGATGTGATTGTGAAGGTGTTGAGTTTTCCTGCTGCAGAAAAACCTGCAACAACAATTTCACCAAAGGAATTTACGATACCCTGAATAAAGATATTACCGACAGAAACAAAGCTCTGTTGTAGAATGCTCGGTATGGCAACAAACATAATTTTCTTTAGCATATCAAATGAAAACAGCTTTGCCTTTTCACTATACAGTTTATGTATTCTTATCATTAAAAAGATGAATGAAAGTATAGATGCAATTCCCTGTGCTAAAAATGTTGCCCAAGCAATACCCGACACACCAAGTGAAGTAAATCTGACAAAAATGTAGTCAAGCACAATATTGAAAACAGATGAAAAAATCAAAAAGTATAGCGGCGTTTTTGAGTCACCAAGAGCTGTAAATATACCATTACAAACATTATACAGAAAAAGGAAAACTAAACCTGCTGTATAAATATTAAGATAAACTGCAGCATCCTTAAGTAGATTATCAGGCGTATTAAGGGATGTCAGAATATTATTTGAAAAAACAAGACCTAATACAGTTAAAACAATACTCAGAATAGTTAAAGAGAGCAGGGAAGTGCTGACACAGGTTTTTAGTTTATTATAGTTTTTATTACCGAAAAATTGAGAAATAACAACACAACAACCAATATTTGAACCGTTGGCAATTGCCATATAAATCATTGTTACAGTATAGGAAATTCCGATGGATGCCAATGCATCACCACCTAAGAATTTACCTGCAATAATACTGTCGGCAATATTATACAATTGTTGAAAGCAAACGCTGATAAGGAGGGGAATAGTGAATTTTATCAGCACTTTACCGGGATTTCCCTGCGTCATATTTTTAACCATAATGCCACCCAAAAATAAGGGACTGAATATCAGTCCCTTTGATTTTTACATAGATTCAAGAATACTTCGTGCAACACTAATACCATTTGATGATGCTTGCATAAGTCCGCGAGTAACTGATGCACCATCGCCAATTGCATGAAGACCTTTAACACTTGTTTCAAAATTAGTATCTACAACAACTTTGTTGGAATAGAATTTAACTTCAACACCATAAAGAAGTGTTTCGTCACTTGCAATACCTGGAGTTACTTTATCAAGTGCTTCAAGCATTTCAGCAATATCTACCATAATTCTATGTGGGAAAACAAGAGACAAATCACCTGGAACAGCATCTTTAAGAGTAGGAATAAGATTGTTTCTACAAAGTCTTTCTCCTGTTGTTCTTCTTCCACGTTTAAAGTCACCGTAAGTCTGAACAAGAATTTTTCCGTCACAAAGCATATTACTGAGCTGAGCAATATGCTTACCATATTCAATAGGTGATTTGAACGGTTTTGTAAAGTTTTTTGATACAAGAAGTGCAAAGTTAGTATTATTTGTCTTAAATTCAGCTGACTTATATGCGTGACCATTTACAACTGCAAGACCATTGTCATAATATTCAGTTGCAACCTCACCTGACGGATTAGAACAGAATGTTCTGACTTTATCATCAAAGGTAGGTGAGTAGTAAACAAGCTTTGCTTCATAAAGATTATCATTAAGGAACTTCATAACTTCGTCACGAACCTCAACACGAACACCAACGTCAACTGTACCAACCTGTGTTTCAATGTCGTGGTTTTTACAAATATGACTAAGCCATTCAGCACCTTCACGACCAACAGCGGCTACTATTTTATCAGAATAATATGTTTCACCGTTAGCTACGATTCCTTTAACCTTGTTATCTTCAATAATAATGTCTTCAACCATTGTATTAAAGATAATGTTACAGCCATTGTCTTCAAGGTGCTTTTGAAGTCTGCCATAAATTTTATATCCTTCTTCAGTACCTAAATGACGGATAGGACATTCGATAAGTTTAAGATTAGCATTAATAGCTTTTCTTCTGATTTCTTCAATTTCTTTTTGTTTATCTACACCGTAAACATTTTTATCTGCACCGAAATCAAGGTATACACTATCAGCTTCCTTTAAAAGCTCCATAGTTTTTTCATATCCGAGAATGTCTGGCAGTGTGCCACCAACATCAGGGGAAAGAGAAAGCTTACCATCAGAAAAAGCACCTGCACCTGCAAAACCAGTTGTAATTGAACAAGGTTTACATCCTACACACTTTTTAGTCGTTCTTTTGGGACACATTCTTTTTTCAATTGAACGCCCCTTTTCAACCATAAGAATTTTAATATCTGTTTTTTTTGCAAGTAATTCATAAGCACAGAAAATGCCCGAAGGACCTGCACCGATAATAATTACATCATAATTTTTACTCATAATAATTCAACCTCTTTATCTGTCTTCTCTGAAATATGATAATCCAAGTGAAGCAGGTGGCTGATTTTCCTTTTTATTTGTAATACTTGTTATAATCAAAACAACAATAGTAATTACATAAGGTAACATTTTAAGTATTTCTCTTTCAGAAGAAGTTATGTTACCGAAAACAAATGCTGCAATATATAATGCACCAAAAATGTATGAGCCTATAATTGAAATATTTGGTTTCCACAAAGTGAAAATAACAAGTGCGATTGCAAGCCAACCAAAAGCTTCGATTGTAGATGCTGTTTCCCAGCTACCCTTAACATAGTCCATAATGTAGAATACGCCACCAAAGCCTGCGATACCACTACCGATTAAAATAGCAACATATTTGTATTTTGTTACATTAACACCCATAGCATCAGCAGTTGCCGCACTTTCACCGATTGCACGAAGGTTAAGACCAACTCTTGTACGATTGAAAATGAATGTTGTAATTAAAGCGATAGCAATTGCTAAATAAACATAAATACCGTGACCGAATAACACTTTGACTATACCGTCAGAGTTTTCAGCAAAAGGTAAGCATTTTGCAATTATTTTGCCTGCAGTTGAAAAACCGCTTCTGTCAACATAAGAATGCATTAAAAACTGTGTCAAGCCATTACCGAAAATTGTAATTGCAAGACCTGTAATATTCTGATTACAACGGAATGTAATAGTCATTACAGCGTAAATTAAGCCTGTCAGCATTGCAAAAAGGAATGCACCGAGCATTGATATTAAAACAAGTACAAGCCAGGATGCGCTTTCTGCTGATTCAAGGCCCTGTAAATAAAGGCTTACAAAAAGGCAACCACCAACAGTACCTGTACACATAATGCCTGGAATACCGAGATTCAAATGGCCTGCTTTTTCAGTAATTGTTTCACCAACACAACCAAAAAGAAGAACTGTGCCTATGGCAATAGCACTCATTAAGAATGTAATAATCATTTCTCAATATCCTCCTTTTCTTTTTTTCTGAATACAAGCTTGTAGTTTATAAAGAATGAGCAAACTATAACTATAAAATAAACAATACCGACAACTATGTTTGAAATGGCATCATTTGTAAACATAAATGTCTTTCTTACATCCATCATTCCCTTAGAAATAAATGTAATGAAAAAGCTTGTAAGAACAATGATTAACGGGTTAAAAGCTGCAAGCCATGTTGCCATAATACCTGTAAAACCCATATTATTAGCTGAAGCGGTGCTTACTGTGTGGTTAATTGAACCAGCTAAAATAAAGCCAACAAGACCTGCAATCGCACCTGACAAAATCATTGTACGGATAATTACCTTATTAACCTTGATACCTACATATTTTGCAGTATTGATGCTTTCACCAACAACGGAAATTTCATATCCGTGTTTTGAATAATTGAGATATATGTACATTAATACTGTAATCAGTGAAAACAAAATAATTGGTAATAAGTATTTATTTCCGATTTCAGGGATATTACCATAAGAAATAGGTGCTAAAACACCTGAACCTGTTTTTACCCATATTGTAATGAAAAATGAAACAAGACCCTGCGCAATATAGTTCATCATGAGTGTGAAAAGTGACTCGTTTGTGTTGAATTTCGCTTTAAAAATCGCAGGAATAACAGCCCACAAAGCACCACTCAGTACACTTGCCAAAAGCATAATTGGAATAATTATCGAATCAGCAACTTTACCACCAAGGTAGAACATACAAGCAATTGCTGAAAGACAACCTACAAGGATTTGTCCGTTACCGCCCAAATTCCAGAATTTCATCTTAAAAGCAGGAAGTAATGCGATTGATATACCTAAAAGGAGTGATGTGTCTTGTAATAAAAGCCATAATTTTCGTTCACTGCCGAAAGCACCGTTAAACAACGCTTCAAAAAAGTCAAACAAGCCCTTGTCTGAAAACAATGTACAGATTACACCACATAAAAGTAATCCCAATACAATTGCTACAAGATAAATTACGATAATTTTCAGGACTGAAATATTATCTCGTTTTACAATACGAACAAAAGGTTCTTTTAAATTATTTGTACTTTTTTTCATTGTGTTACCTCATTTTTATTGGCTTTTACCATCAAAGAACCAATTTCATCTTTTGTAGCAGTTCTTGCATCAACAATACCGGATATTTTACCACCGCTTAAAACCAATATTCTGTCACTTAATGCCATCAATACGTCCAGATCCTCACCGACGAAAATTACTGAAACACCTTTCTGCTTCTGTTCATTCAGGAGATTATAAATTGTGTATGATGAGTTAATATCAAGACCACGAACAGGATAAGCAGTCATCAGAACAGCAGGGGAAGCAGCAATTTCACGACCAACGAGTACTTTCTGAACATTACCACCCGATAACTTTCTCACCGCAGTTCTTGAATCAGGAGTATTAACCTCTAATTCACTGATAATTCTGTCAGCAAGGTCTGATGGTTGCTTTCTGTCAAGGAATATTGACTTTCCTTTTCTGTAACTACGAAGCATCATATTGTCAATAATATTCATATTTCCCACAAGACCCATTCCAAGTCTGTCCTCAGGGACAAATGATAAACGGATTCCAAGCTCACGGATTTCTCTCGGGGTTTTATCTTTTAAATCAACAACCTCATCTTCCTTGAAAATGATTTTCTCACTGTTAACAAGATTTATAATTTCTTTTTTAGACAATTTACCAAAGTCAATATCGTTTCCGTTTTCATCCTTGAATGCATTTTCTTTTGCAAGCTCCATAACACGCTTATATGTTTTATGATAGAAGGAAACAGGCTTGTCTTTTTTAGGATGATAATATGTCAACGTGCCTGATTGATAATTGTTAAGTCCTGCAATAGCTTCAAGCAATTCCTTCTGACCGCTGCCTGCAATACCTGCAACACCAAGAATTTCGCCGCTGTAAGCGTTGAAGGAAATGCCGTCAACTACCTTGTAGCCGTCAGCATTAACAACTGTCAAGCCTTCAACAGCAAGTCTGAGCTTAGTGTCAACAACATCTGTGCGATTAATGTTAAGCTCAATTTTCTTACCCACCATCATTTCAGTAAGCTCTTTTTCAGATGTTTCTGATGTGTTTACAGTAGCAATATGCTCACCCTTACGCAAAACGGAAACTCTGTCAGAAATTTCCATAACCTCATTGAGCTTGTGAGTAATAATGATAATTGATTTGCCATCATCCCTCATGGCACTCAATACTTTAAATAAGCTTCTGATTTCCTGTGGAGTTAAAACTGCTGTAGGCTCGTCAAGAATAAGAATGTCAGCACCTCTGTATAAAACCTTTAAAATTTCAACAGTCTGTTTTTCAGAAACTGACATTTCATAAATTTTCTTATCGAGATTTATATTGAATCCGTATTTTTTAGCCATTTCGTTAATACGGTTTTTTACTTCTTTAAGATTAAATTTTTCGTTCTCAATACCTAATGCAACATTTTGTGCTGCAGTAAAAATATCAATCAACTTAAAGTGTTGATGAATCATACCGATTTTATGCTCAAAAGCATCACGAGGGGAGCGAATAACAATTTCTTCCCCATTAATTAAAATTTTACCGGAATCAGGATAATAAATACCGGCAACCATATTCATAAGGGTTGTCTTACCACAACCATTTTCACCGAGAATAGAAAGGATTTCGCCTTTATATACATCCAAGCTAACATTATTGTTGGCAATAACCTTAGCGCCAAATTTTTTTGTAATGTTTTTTAATTGTAAAATAACAGTTTTATCCATAGGAACTCCTTAAATAACAAAGGATTTTTTGTCTTAATCAACCGAGAAAGGCGAAGTAATAAGCTCCGCCTTTCCCAAATATTAAATCAGAATAACCTTAAATAATTATTCAGTTACAGCTGTAATACCATCAATGATAATATTGAAGTATGGAGCTGAACGCTTAGCACTTTCGTTGAAGAATGTAACACCGTTAACTGTTTCAACAACTTCTGTATCAGGTGTGAAATTCTGGTCTGTATCAACGTCAGCTAAATATGTTGTCAATGCTTTTCCTTCAACTGTAAATGTAGCGCAGTCAAAAATCTTGAGTGAACCGTCTTTAATTTTTGCAGTTACTTCATCAAGCTTTTCCTGTGTGCCCTTTGCTGCAGCAGCACCTAAAGCAGTGATTTCAACAGAACCTGTTTCAAGAGTACCTGTCCAGTCAGTATCAATTGCCTTATCGTTCATAACGCAATCAATAATGTATTCAAAATATGGAGCCCAGTTAATTCTTGAAGCTATAACGAATGTGTTTGGACACTGTGCTTCAGTTGAACCGTTGTAAGAAACATTAGGAATGTTCTTTTCTTCACAAGCTGTAGGGGCACCCATTGAGTCAGCGTGCTGAGAAATTAACTTACAACCACTGTCGATAAGAGCAAGAGCTGTTGTCTTTTCAGCAGCTTCATCGTACCAAGAGTTTGTATAACGAACTTCCATAGTTGCGTTTTCTACAACAGATTTTGCACCAAGATAGAATGATGTATAACCTGAAATAACTTCTGCATATGGATGAGCGCCAACATAACCAATTTTTGCATTTTCATCAGAAACCTTACCGTTTTCGTCACCATAGAGTTCAACAAGCTTCATACCTGCTGCAACACCTGCAAGGTAACGACCTTCATAAATGTTTGCAAAAGCATTGTGGAAGTTAGGAAGATTTTCTGTATGAGCCATTGTACCTGTAGCGTGACAGAATTCAACCTCAGGGAATTCTTTTGCAGCCTTAATCATATAGCTTTCATGACCGAATGAATCAGCAAAGATAAGGTCACAAGTTTCTGCTAAGTCAGCAGCCTGGTCATAACAAACTGTGTCTTCATCAATGTCTGTAACGATTGTGTAATCGTCAGCTGTAAGACCCTTGTTTGCACAAGCTTCCTTGAAAGCGTCGATGAAGTTCTTGTCATAAGTTGAAGCATCACCGTGTAAGCAGATAAGTGCTACCTTGATTTTGTCTTCTGCAGGGTTTTTGTCTTCATTTCCGCCACAAGCAGCAAAAACTGTTGCTACCATAACAAGAGCAAGAACAACTGCAATGATTTTTTTGAAATTTTTCATAAAAATTTCTCTCCTTTTCTTATTTTGTATTTGACAGCATAAGCTGTAATTACCTATTTACGAAAAATTATTTTACCTGTTTCTGCATCCATTTCTTCAACGATAGCCATTGACTCAACACGGATGCCTTGTTCCCTTAGTTTATCTCCACCGCCTTGATATCCTTTTTCAATTGCAATACCACAGCCTGCAAGTTTAGCACCTGCCTGATTGACAATATCAATCAAACCAATTAATGCATTACCTTTTGCAAGGAAATCGTCAACAATTAAAACAGTGTCATTTTCATTTAAGAAATCTTTAGATACTATGATGTCGTATGTACACTGATGAGTAAAAGATTCAACCTTACTTGTATATACATCACCCTTGATATTTAATGTTTTACTTTTCTTTGCAAAAAGAAGGGGACAATTAAAGTGTCTTGCAACCATACATCCGACACCGATACCTGATGCTTCAATGGTGAGAATCTTTGTTACATTTGATTCTTTGAATAATTTTTTCATTTCAAGACCCATTTTGTCCAGAAGGTCAACATCTAATTGATGATTTAAAAAACTATCAACTTTAAGTACATTTCCGGGAAAAACTTTTCCATCTTTTATTATTCTATCTTCTAATAATTGCATATCCATATCCTCTTAACACATTTATAATCATATTATAGAATAAAATGTCAAAAAACACAATAATTTTTAACTTTTTATTTCGTGGAATTTTTTTATAATATTTTGTTAAAAATAGATAAAAAGAAGGCTGTTAGAAGTCATCAAAAGAAATAATTTTTATCTTAGGAGGACAAAATGAAAAAAATCTTTTCTATCGTACTTTCTTTAATTATGTTTACATCAGTTATTTCTGGATGTAAAAGAGAAAATGACAACAATAACTCTACTACTCAAAAAGTAACAACAATTAGATTTTTAAACTTTAAGCCTGAAGTAGCAAACGTATATGATGAAATTGCAAAAGTGTATGAACAGGAAACAGGTGTTAAACTTATTGTTGAAACTGCTGCAAGTGGTAACTATGAGCAAACTTTGACTGCAAAAATGGGTACTGATGAAGCTCCGACTTTGTTTCAGATAAATGGACCGAAAGGTTATGTGAATTGGAAGGATTATTGTGCTGAATTATCGAATACAGAATTATATAAGCATTTGACAGATAAAGACTTGGCAATAACTGTTGATGGTAAAGTATATGGAATTCCATATGTTGTTGAAGGCTATGGAATTATATATAACAAAGAAATTACCGATAAATATTTTAAACTTGAAAATAAAGCAACAAAACTTAACTCAATGGAAGAAATCAATAGTTTTTCTTTGCTTAAAGAGGTTGTTGAGGATATGCAGAAGAATGCCGATAAACTTGGTATAAAAGGTGTATTTGCAACAACATCTATGAAAACAGGTGAAGATTGGCGTTGGCATACACATTTAGCTAATATTCCTGTTTATTACGAATTTGAAAAGAAAAATGTTGATTTATCAAGTAACGAAACATCTAAAATTGATTTCACTTATTCAGATAATTTCAAAAATATTTTTGATTTATATATTAATAATTCTGTTACTGATAAAAAAGTTCTTGGTTCTAAAGTAGTTGACGAGTCAATGGCAGAATTCGCACTCGGACAGTGTGCGATGGTGCAGAATGGCAACTGGGCGTGGAATCAGATAAAGGATATAAAAGGAAACACTGTAAAATCTGAAAATATAAAATATTTGCCTATCTATATGGGGATTGAGAATGAAGAAAACCAAGGTCTTTGTATAGGTACTGAAAATTTCTTTGCAATAAATGCTAAATCAAGTGAAGAAGAACAAAAGGCAACAGAGGATTTTATCTATTGGCTTTTCTCAAGTGAAAAAGGTAAAGATTTTGTAATAAATAAGCTTGATTTAATTGCTCCGTTTGACACATTTTCAGAAAAAGAAGTTCCGAATGACCCACTTGCACAAGAAGTAGTAAAGTGGATGAATAAAGAAAACATCAATAATATACCTTGGAATTTCACTATATTTCCAAGTCAGACATTCAAAAACGATTTCGGCTCTGCTCTTTTACAGTATGCACAGGGCACAAAAAGTTGGGATGATGTAAAAACAACTTTTGTAAATCGTTGGAAAAGCGAAAGTAAATAAATTTTTGTTTTAAGGATGGATAAATAATGGAAAAGAATATAAAGAAATATTTTCCTGTATTTGTTTTGCCCACTTTCATATCCTTCGCAGTTGTATTTCTTATTCCTTTTATTCTTGGTATTTATCTGTCATTTACGGAGTTTACAACTGTTGAGAGTGCTGAATGGGTAGGAATTGAGAATTATTTAAAAGCGTTTACCGAAGATGATAGTTTTTTAAATGCACTATGGTTTACCGTTAAATTCACAGTTGTTTCTGTTATAACAATAAATTTATTCTCATTTGGTTTAGCGTTACTTTTAACTAAAGCTATTAAGGGTACAAGTGCTTTCAGAACAATATTTTTTATGCCGAATTTAATTGGTGGAATTGTTCTTGGTTATATCTGGAATCTGCTTATAAATTCGATTTTAGGAATTTTTGGATATGACATAACTTTTGATGCTGATTATGGCTTTTGGGGTCTTGTATTTCTTTTGAATTGGCAGTTAATAGGATATATGATGGTCATATATATTGCCGGTTTACAGAATATCCCAAAAGAGCTTACGGAAGCAGCTTTGATTGATGGCGCATCATCCTTTTCAATTCTTCGGAATATAAAAATACCGATGGTAATGCCATCGGTAACAATATGTCTTTTTCTTACAATAACAAATTCATTCAAATTATTTGACCAGAATTTAGCATTAACCGGTGGTGCACCTGCAAGAGAAACATCAATGTTGGCTCTTGATATTTATAACACATTTTATGGAAGAATCGGATGGCAGGGTGTAGGACAGGCAAAAGCAGTAGTATTCTTTATTATAGTTGCCGTCATTGCTTTTGTTCAGCTTAAAATAACAGGAAGAAAAGAGGTTGAAAATTAATGAATAATAAGAAGTTATCTGATAGTTTTACATTCTCATTTCTTTTGTTATTATCAATTATTTTTTTATTTCCTATTTATCTTGTTGTAATTAATTCGTTTAAATCTAAATTTACAATAATAGGAGAACCATTTAGTTTTCCGAATAGTGACACATTTGTTGGACTAGAAAATTACCTTAATGGTATAGAATCTTCGGGCTTAGTTGGTGCTTTTATAAGAACATTGATAATAACTGTTGGTTCAGTTCTGGCAATTGTTATATTTACATCTATGACAGCTTGGTATATTACAAGAGTAAAAACAAAGCTAAACAGAGTAATCTATTATTTATTTATTTTTAGTATGATTGTGCCTTTTCAGATGGTAATGTTTACAATGACCTCGGTTAGTGCAAAAATAGGTTTGAATACTGTTTTAGGTATCATTCCGGTGTATCTTGGGTTTGGTTCCGGATTGTCTGTTTTTATGTTTAGTGGATTTATAAAAGGATTGCCTCGTGAGATTGAAGAAGCTGCAATGATTGATGGGTGTAGCCCGATTAAATCATTTTTTTATGTAGTTTTTCCAATTTTAAAACCTACAGCAATTACCGTTGCAATACTTAATGCAATGTGGATTTGGAATGACTTTTTATTACCATATCTTTTATTGGGTTCAGGTAATAAAACATTATCTGTTGCAATTCAACTTGCAATGCAAGGTGCTTATGGTGCAATTGATTGGGGCGGTTTTATGGCTATGCTTGTACTTTCAGTCATCCCTATAATTGTCTTCTATTTACTCTGTCAGAAATATATTATCAAAGGCGTAATTGATGGCGCCGTGAAAGGATAAAATAATGGCTTCAATAACATTAAAAAATATTAAGAAAACTTATGAAGACGGAGTAACCGTAATTGATAACCTGAATTTAGATATTAAGGATAAAGAGTTTATCATTCTTGTTGGACCATCAGGATGCGGAAAATCAACTACCTTGAGGATGATAGCAGGTCTTGAAGAAATTACTGATGGAGAACTTTTAATTGGAGATAAGATTGTAAACTCTGTTTCACCTAAAGACAGAGATATTGCAATGGTTTTTCAAAGTTATGCTCTTTATCCTCATATGTCTGTTTATAAAAATATGGCATTCGGACTGAAAAATAGAAAAGTTCCAAAAGAAGAAATCGATAAAAAAGTAAAGGCTGCTGCAAAAATGCTTGATATTGAAGAATATCTAAACAGAAAACCAAGAGCATTATCCGGCGGTCAAAGACAACGAGTAGCACTAGGCCGTGCAATGGTTCGTGAACCTGCAGTTTTTTTACTTGATGAACCTTTATCAAATCTTGATGCAAAACTAAGAACGGAAATGAGAAGCAGAATATCTATGCTTCATAAAGAGCTTAAAACAACATTTGTTTATGTTACCCATGACCAGACAGAAGCTATGACAATGGGTGACAGAATAGTTGTAATGAAAGACGGAGTAATTCAACAGTTTGATACACCTCAAATGCTTTATAACCATCCGCAAAACATTTTTGTTGCAGGTTTCATCGGCTCACCACAAATGAACCTGATAGATGCAATTATCAAAATGAAAAATGAAAACTATTTTGCTGAGTTTTCTGGTTATAGTATTAAATTGCCTAAGAGGATGAATAATAAATTAAAAGCATATGAAAACAAACAGGTTGTTTTTGGTATAAGACCTGAAAATATGTCAATTTCAAATCAAAAAGAAGAAAATACAATAAAACTACACATTGATATTGCTGAAATGACCGGTGCAGATTACTTTTTATATGGTAAATTAGATAATAAAAAAATTATTGCAAATGTAGCATCAAATCAAAACGTTGAGAGTGAAAAAGATTATTTAATTAAATTTGATATTGACAGAATTCATATCTTTGATAAAATCAATGAAAGACTTATATGTGATTGACTTTTTTCTCAAAAAATAATATATTTTTATTGGTGATTTTTTATGAGAGCAAGTGGTGTTTTAATGCACATTTCCTCTTTACCCGGAGATACAGGAATTGGTACTTTAGGTAAAGAAGCGTATGAATTTGTTGATTTTTTAAAGAAGAGCGGACAAACATATTGGCAAGTTTTGCCTTTATGTCCAACAAGTTATGGTGATTCACCATATCAATCTTTTTCAACTTTTGCAGGTAACCCATATTTTATTGACTTTGATTTTCTTTGTAATGACGGTTTACTTAAAAAGAGTGATTATTCAAGAATAAAATGGTGTGAAAATCTTCAAAAAGTTGACTTTGAATTGATTTACAAGAATCGTTTTAAGGTTTTAAGAAAAGCCTTTATTAACTTTGATTTGAATAATACAGAATTTTTTGATTTTTGTAATGAAAATTCATATTGGCTTGACGATTTTGCTTTGTATATGTCATTAAAAAATTCATTTGATGGTAAACCTTGGAATGAATGGTCACAGGAATTGAAAACAAGAAACAAGAAAAGTATTTCAAAAGCAAAAAATGAATTTAAAGAAGAAGTTGATTTTCAAAAATTCATTCAATATATTTTCTTCAGACAATGGAATGATTTAAAGAGATATGCTAATGAAAATGGCGTAAAAATCATTGGTGATATTCCAATTTATGTTGCAGGAGACAGTGCAGATGTGTGGGCAAATCCAAAGCAGTTTTTACTTGATGAGGATTGTAATCCGATAGAGGTTGCAGGTTGCCCTCCTGATGCTTTTTCCGAAGACGGACAGTTATGGGGTAATCCGTTGTATGATTGGGAGTATATGAAAAAAGACGGATATTCCTGGTGGAAAAACAGAATTAACCATTTATGCAATATGTGTGATGTGATACGAATTGACCATTTCAGAGGATTTGAATCTTATTACTGTATTCCTGCTGATTCAGAAACTGCAAAAATAGGTGAGTGGCGAAAAGGTCCGGGAATTGAATTCTTCAAAGAAATTGAAAAGTCACTTGGTAAAAAAGAAATTATTGCCGAAGATTTGGGCTTTTTGACACCTGCTGTCAAAAAAATGCTTAAACAAAGCAAATATCCAGGTATGAAGGTCCTTCAGTTTGCATTTGATGCAGACGAAGAAAATGACTATCTTCTTCATAATTTCACAAAAAATTCAGTTGCTTATGCAGGTACTCACGATAACGATACAATAATCGGTTATATGACAAAAACTGCTCCCCGAAAGACACGAAAAAGAGCGAGAGAATATCTTCGTTTATCGAGAAAAGAAGGATATAACTGGGGCTTTATGAAGGCCGTATGGTCAAGTAATTCCGATACGGCAATTGTTACAATGCAAGATTTATTAGGACTCGGAAATGAAGCACGAATGAATTACCCCTCAACTGTTAAGGATAATTGGCAATGGAGAGCAAAACCTGACTACTTATCAGACGAGTTGGCTGAAAAAATAAGATATTATACAGATTTGTATCAAAGAATCCCTAAAAAGAAAAGAGTAAAATAAATGTCACAAATAGTTAATGATGCAATTAAGCTTGCAAAAAGTAAATATTTTAAAGATATAAAAGAACTAAGTTCTTATGAGTTACACGAGGTAATTTCAACTGCTGTAATGTCATATATTTCCGACGACTGGAAAAATAGTAAAGACAAGAGAATTATGAACAGAACAGCGTTTTATTTTTCTGCTGAATTTCTCGTTGGTCGTGCAATTTACAATAATCTTGTTTCAAAAGGTTTATATGATGAAGTTGAAAAAGATTTGAACGAATATGGTGTGTCACTAAAAGCACTTGAAGATGTCGAAGATGCTGCCCTCGGTAACGGTGGTTTAGGTCGTCTTGCTGCTTGTTTCCTTGATAGTGCAGCAACTCTTGATATTCCTCTTGATGGTTACGGAATAAGATATAAATATGGTCTTTTCAAGCAGGATTTTCACAATGGTTTTCAGATTGAAACAGCCGATGACTGGACAAAATTCGGTGACCCGTGGTCTGTAAGATGTGAGGGTGATGCTGTAACAGTTGATTTTAAGGATATGTCAGTTGAAGCAGTACCTTATGATATGCCTATTATTGGATATGGTACAGATAATATCGGTACATTAAGATTATGGCAAAGTGAATCTCTTATGCCATTTGATTTTGATTTATTTAACGCACAGAAATACGATAAATCTGTTGCATTGAAGAATAGAGCTGAAGATATTTCCCGTGTGCTTTATCCTAATGATGATAACAATGAAGGTAAGAAATTAAGACTTAAACAGCAGTATTTCTTCTCGAGTGCATCATTACAGGATATTATCAGAAAATTTAAAGCAGTTCACGGAAATGATTTCTCGAAATTTGCTGATTTTATTACAATTCAGCTTAATGATACACATCCTGTAATTTCAATTCCCGAGCTTATCAGACTTTTAACAGTCAACGAAAATGTCAAGTTTTCAGATGCCGTTGAGATTTGTAAAAATATGTTTAATTATACAAATCATACAATTATGCAGGAAGCACTTGAAAAGTGGGATTTAAAGCTTATTCGTGATACAATTCCGCAGGTTCTTGATATTATTAAGCAACTTGATAAAATGCTCAAAAAAGAGTTGAAAGACTCAAAAGTCCCAAAAGAAAAAGCAGATAAAATGCAGATTATTCAGGACAAAAGAGTTCATATGGCATATCTTGCAATTTTCTGTTCAAAGTATGTAAATGGTGTTGCTCGAATTCATACAGATATTCTTAAAACAGATGTTTTGAAAGATTGGTACGAATTATATCCTGAAAAATTTCAGAATAAGACAAACGGTATTACTCAAAGAAGATGGTTATTACTTTGTAACCGTGAATTATCAACACTTATTACTGAACTTTTAGGTAGTGATGAATGGGTTACTGACCTTGATAAACTTAAGGAACTTGAAAAGTATGCTGATGATGAAACTGTTTTGAAAAGATTTATTGCAATTAAGGAAACGAAGAAAAAGCAGTTAGTAGAGTATATCCGTGTTCATGACGGAGTTGAAATTGACGAAAATTCAATTTTTGACATTCAGATTAAACGACTTCACGAGTACAAGCGTCAACTTTTAAATGCACTTGCTATTCTTGAACTTTTTTTTGAAATTAAAGAAGGTTCACTTACAGATTTCACACCAACAACCTTTATTTTTGGTGCAAAATCAGCACCCGGATATGCCCGTGCAAAAGGTATCATTAAACTAATTAACGAAATCGCAAATCTTATCGAAAAAGATAGTGAAGTATCAAAATATATAAAAGTTATTTTCGTTAAGAATTATAATGTGTCTTATGCTGAAAAACTTGTTGCAGCAGCTGATGTGAGTGAACAGATTTCACCAGCAGGTACGGAGGCTTCGGGAACCGGCAATATGAAACTTATGCTCAACGGTGCAGTAACACTTGGCACTTATGACGGTGCAAATATTGAAATCGTTGAAGAAGCAGGGGAGGAGAATAACTACATTTTCGGTGCTCGTGTTGAAGATATTGAGGATATAAAAGAGACATATTCTTCAAAAGAATTCTATGAAACCGACGAAAAAATTAAACGAGTTCTTGATGCCCTTACAGATGGTACTCTTAAAGACGGCAAAACAAAGATTTTCAAAGAACTTTATGATTCAATTCTTAAAGGTGCATCCTGGCATAAGCCTGACCATTACTATTTGCTTCTTGATTTCAATGATTATCTTGAAACAAAGAAACGAGTTAATGCTGATTACAAGAATAAAAATGAATTCTATAAAAAATGTTGGCTCAATATGTGTAATGCAGGCAAGTTCTCATCAGACAGAACAATTAAAGAGTATGCAAAGGACATTTGGCATTTATAAAGAATTAAAAAAGGACTCAATCGAGCCCTTTTTTGTTGCATAAATAAGAAAATCAATATATAATATCTTTGGTGATAATTTTGGATAAAAAAGTATTAGAGCAATATTTAAACCAAAAACTGAATATCACAATTTTTGATGAACTTGATTCTACAAATAGCTATTTGAAAAAAATAGGTTCAAGTGGTGAAAAAGAAACTCAACTCGTTATTGCTTTAAGTCAGACAGGTGGCAGAGGCAGAATGGGTCGTTCTTTCTATTCTCCAAATGGTACGGGAATTTACTTTTCTTTACTTTTACATCCGGAGTTTTCTGCCAAAAAATCACTTTTTTTGACAGTTATGGCTGCTGTTTCAGTTGCAGAAGCTGTTATGAAATACAACAAAAATGATGTTAAAATCAAGTGGGTAAATGACATTTATATTGATGGTAAAAAAGTCTGCGGAATACTTACTGAAGGTGCAATAAACTCTGATAAAATGCTCGACTACGCTGTTGTTGGTATTGGTATAAATGTAATCGCACCTGAAAACGGTTTTCCCGAGGATATAAAAAATATTGCAACTGCAATTTTCCCGGGAAAAACGGAAGATAATATTAAAGAAAAAATCGTTGCAGATATTGTTAACAGATTTTTCAGTATGTATAACGGAATTGATACTGATTTTGTTAAAAGATATAAAGAGTATTCATATCTTACAGGCAAAGAAATCAACATTGTTTCAGGAAAAAACACAAGATCTGCAACGGTAATTGATATTGCTGACGATTGTCATTTGCTTGTTAAAAATGAAAAAGGCGAAATTGAGGAGATTTCGTCAGGTGATGTCAGTGTGAGGGTCAAATGAAAAGAAGAAATCTGATTGTAACATTAACATTGTCTGCATTATTCTGTACATTGATTTGCATAGGCTCATTTATACGAATTCCAATGCCAAATATGATGCCAATGACTTTGCAAACATTCTTTGTTTTGCTTACGGGACTTATACTGCCATTAAAAGCATCAACCCTTGCAACTATTACTTATATGGTACTTGGACTTATTGGATTACCAATTTTTTCAGGTGGTGGGGGATTAGGCTATGTTTTAATGCCTAATTTCGGCTTTATAATTGGTTTTGTTATTTCATCAGTAACAATGAGTATTATTGCGGAAAAACAAAAAAAACGCAGTTTTTGGCAGTATTTCGCCATATCTTTACTTGGTGTTGCAATAATCTACATAATAGGTGTTTTATATTTCGCATTCATAACAAATGTTTATAATAATAATTACTCTGCAATTTGGTTTATTCAGACAGTTTTCCTGCCATTTATACCAAAAGAGATAATTTGCATCATTTTATCTTCACTTTCAGCATATAAAATAAGACCATATATAACAAAAGGAAAGGTATGAAAACTCATATCTTTCCTTATTATTTTACTCGATTGTTAAATTAATTTGTATGGGCTGACGCCCCCGCCAGCCTGTTGTAAGTGTACACTATAATTGATTTTTGGTTGTACATAAAATGAGACCGATTAAAAATTAAAATAGATAGATTTTGTTATATCGGTCATTTTTTGAAAATATTTAAGAATAATACTGGTTTCGTTACAATATAATTTTATAATTCTTTCATAAATCTGATTTGTTCTTTTTCATTACTGTAACCAATAGTACGGTAAAATTCATGAGCTTTAGGTCGAACAAATCCGGAATTAAGCCTTATTATTTCAATGCCTTTCTCTCTTGCCCAATTTTCTGCGGCATTCATAAGCTCTTTGCCATATCCTTTTCTTCGGTGTTCTTTTGCAACAACCATACCTTGAATATTTGCCATACTCTTATAATACAAAGTATTAAATATTATAATATGAACATAGCCAACAACCTTGCTGTTAACCTCTGCAACAAAAACACATTCGTTGTTTGGGTCAAGGTTTTCCAATCTGCTTTTTACAAGCTCAACATCACATTCATATCCTAAATCTTCAAAGGATAATTTTTGCAATTCAACATAATCTGTTGTGTTAGCTTTTCTAATCATCTGTGATTTTCCTCCTTATCTTATCGTTCTATAAATTAAAGGTTTCATTTCAGGCTTTTCATCACCTATTGTAAATGAGGTGTTGAAAAGCTTTTCCGCGTTTTTAAGTCTTTCTTCGGTTTCTGCATAAAGTACAGCGATTGTATCTCCAATTGAAACTTTATCACAAGTTTTTTTGTAAAGTGCAATTCCTGCACCGTAATCAATAGTATCGGTTTTCTTTTCACGACCTGCACCAAGCAAGACAGCACTTTCACCAACAATTCTTGAATCAATACTTTGGATGTAACCGTCTTGCTTTGCTTTGATTTCAAGTGATTTTTCGCAACTTGGCAAGAGTTCAGTATTATCAAGCATTTCTGCATTTCCACCTTGTGCAGAAACGAGTTCCTTAAGTTTATTTAATGCAGAACCATCAAGCAAAGCATTTTCAGCATTCTCGTATGCTTTATCATAATCCCAACCATAGGAAATACTTAAAATAGTAGCAGATAAAACAAGACACAAATCTCTTAACTGTTTATCACCCTTATTATTGAGTATATCAACAACCTCTTTAATCTCAAGTGCATTACCGACGTTTGACCCAAGCGGAATATCCATATTTGTAATAACTGCAGCCATATTTCGACCACATTTCTTACCGATTTTAACCATCATTTCAGCAAGTTCCGTTGCACTTTGCTCATCTTTCATAAATGCACCGCTACCACATTTTACATCAAGTACAATGTTTTTTGCTCCTGCAGCAATTTTTTTACTCATAATACTTGAAGCAATAAGTGAAATATTTCCGACCGTTGCAGTAACATCACGCAAAGCATAAATCTTTTTATCAGCAGGTGCTAAATTGCCTGTCTGTCCTATAAGTGCAATACCGATTTCATTAACCTGCTTGAAAAATGCTTCAGTATCAATTGAAGTATTATATCCCTCAATGCTTTCAAGCTTGTCGATTGTGCCACCTGTATGACCAAGTCCACGACCACTCATTTTTGCCATTTTAATTCCAAGGGAAGCACAAATAGGAGCAACAACAAGTGAGGTCTTATCACCAACACCACCTGTGGAGTGCTTATCTGCACTAATACCGTCAATAGACGACAAATCAAGCATATCACCGGATTTAGCCATACTTTCAGTAAGATTTACTGTTTCTTCTTCGTCCATACCATTAATAAAAATAGCCATTAATAATGCTGAAGCCTGATAATCTTCAATATTTTCTTTTGTATATTCCTGTACAAAAAAGTCTATTTCTTCTTTTGTAAGTTTCTGTTCGTCACGCTTTTTTTCAATAATATCGTAAATTCTCATATCATTCACCTAATTTGGATTTATTGAAAGAACAGGGGAGTAGTTCACCTAAAGTAAACTCCTTTATATCATCTTCATTTTTACCAACAAATACTTTGAAATCGGCATCGCAAAATTCAGACAATGCCTGTCTGCAAACGCCACAAGGCATAGCGTAGTCAGTAATTTCACCGTTGTTACCACCAACTACACAAATAGCAACAAATTCTTTTTCACCACTTGCTATTGCAGAAAACAAAGCTGTTCTTTCAGCACAGTTTGTAACCGAATATGATGCGTTTTCAATATTGCACCCTTTATATATATTTCCGTTTTTGCAAACTAAAACTGCACCTACATTATAGTTAGAATATGGCGCATAAGAGTTTTTCATAGCTTCTGTTGTTTTGTTAAAAAGGTCTTTTTTATCCATAAAAATCACCTTAAATTGAAATTTTCAAGAACAATATTACTGATATAGTTATAACCCTTGATTGTACCAATATTTTGTGGCTCAATATCCTTTGAATACATAAGAAAAGGTACTTGTTCTCTTGTATGGTCTGTACCTTTAAATGCAGGGTCACAACCGTGGTCGGCAGTAATAATCAGTAAATCATCGCTTTTCATTTTTGCAATAAAATCATTTAACCATTTATCAAATTCGCTGATAGCATTTGCATATCCTTGGACATCTCGTCTGTGTCCGAATTTCATATCAAAATCAACAAGGTTAGTGAAAACAAGTCCGTTGAAATCATTGTCAAGCAGTTCAAGAGTTTTGCTCATACCCTCATCATTTGAATGAGTAAAGTATTTTTCAGTAATTCCACGATTTGCAAAAATGTCTGCAATTTTACCAACTGAAATAACATCATAACTATTTGCTTTCAACTTATCGAGCATCGTATCTTCAGGAGGCTCAACAGAAAAGTCGTGTCTGTCTGCAGTTCTTGTGAATGGGTATTCACCTGCAAATGGTCTTGCAATAACACGACCAACTGAGTGTTCACCAACAAGTATTTTTCGTGCAATTCTGCAATATTCATATAGCTTTTCTAATGGAACAATGTCAGTATGTGTTGCAATCTGAAAAACGCTGTCTGCAGATGTATAAACAATTAATTTGCCTGTTTTGATATGTTCTTCACCAAAATCAGCAATAACATGCGTACCCGAATATGGTTTATTGCAAAGTGTACCACAACCGGTTTGCTTTTCAAATTCATTAATAATTTCATCAGGGAATCCGTCAGGATAGGTGGGCATTGGTTTTTCTGAAATAATTCCTGCAATTTCAAAATGACCGATTGTAGTGTCTTTACCCTTAGATAATTCCTGAATTGCACCGAATTTACCGATAGGACAAGGGTAATCTTCTAAATCAACACCATCAATATTACAAAGACCGAGTTTTAATAAATTATCAATATGGAATTTATCTGATTTTGAAATGCTTTTAAGTGTGTTTGCACCAAAATCTCCAAATTTTTCAGAATCAGAAGCATTGCCAATACCAAAACTGTCAAGAACAATCAAAAACACTCTTTTATATTTCATTAATATCCACTACCTTGTTCATTTTTAACAATTTTTACAATTCTGCTTGTACCTAATCTTGATGCACCAAGATTTATAAAATCCTTTGCATCCTGTATGGAGGCAATTCCGCCTGCAGCCTTAATTTTCTTGCCATTAGTAGTATGCTTTGCAAAAAGCTCAATATCAGCCTTTGTTGCTCCACCTGTTGAAAAGCCTGTTGATGTTTTAATAAAATCCGCCTTTGAATTGCTTACAATTTCACACATTTTGATTTTCTCATCGTCAGTAAGAAGGCAAGTTTCAATAATAACTTTCAAAATCTTACCACTACAAGCATCTTTAATCTCATTGATTTCATTGAGAATATCGTCATATTTCTTATCTTTTAACCAACCAACATTGATTACCATATCAATCTCGTCTGCACCGTTTTTAACGGCATCTGCTGTTTCAAAAACCTTTGTCGCAGTTGTTGAATATCCGTTTGGAAATCCTATTACAGTACAAATAGCAATCTTATCTCCAACATATTCCTTTGCCTGTTTTACGAATGATGCTGGAATACAAACTGATGCCGTTTCATATTTAAATCCATCATCACAAATTGATTTTATTTCTTCCCAAGTTGCATTTTGTGATAATAAAGTATGGTCAACTTTTGATAAAATTTCATTAATATTCATAATTTTAACCTCCGCAAGTGCTACATAAAGTATAGCCGTTATTTAAATACTCATTTAATTCGTCGTTACTTAATTGTATGTATTTTCTGTTTTCCTCTTTCATTCTGTTTACAAATGAACAATCAGCATAATGTATTTTATTACTGTTCACATTTATAACAAAATTCATTTTTGAAGAACTGTGACTATTTGAAGTTGAAACTTCAGTTGTAGTATTTGTTTTATCTTCGTGTTCTTTAATATTTGAGTTTGTTTCTTCTATATTCGTTGTGGTAGTTGTTTCTGATGAGGATTCCTCTAACTCATTGTAATAAGGTAATACATCACCGATTTCACCTTTTTCTTCAATAAAAACATCAGCAATCTCTTCATTTTTTTCTTCTTTTGTATGTACAGAAATTGGTTCTGCAATCATAAGAATACTCTCGTTTATTTCATTTAATTTAAAGAAAACTAAACCAAGTAAAACACAAATTAAAAACAGATAAAAAGCGATTCTTTTTAATATAATTTCACCTGATACCGATTTTTCTAAAAATTCCATTAATTTATCTTTCATATCTTTTACCTCACATGTTATTACATATTTTAACATTTACTTTTCTCGATTTCAATATAAATAACATTTTATTGGGTAACTGAATATGATATTTTGAGAAGAGTCTCAAATATAAAAAAAGGAGAAAAGCAAATGGAAGAAAATAAATGTCAATGTAATTTCAGAACATTAAATAAACTGCCATCAGATATGGTTGTTGCAATGGCATATGTACCTTTTCAGACAGAGCTTGTAACATACACAAGTACTGAAGCATTGTCTAATGGAACGCTTTTTCCGGAGTTAGATAAAAAGTTCTATGGAGGTAAGAGCTGTGGATAAATGTAAATTATTACGAGAAATCTCTGCAGTAAGTTTTGCTGCGTGGGAATTGCATTTGTATTTAGATACTCATCCTTGTGATGAAAAAGCTATTGAAATGCATAAAAAGTATTCGGAAAGAGCTATGGAATTAAAAGAAGAATATGAAGAATGCTTTGGTCCATTGACACATAAATCTGGAAGTGGACTTGTATGGATAAAAGACCCATGGCCTTGGGAATATACGGAGTGTGGTTGCTGATGTTTCAATATGAAAAGAAATTACAATATCCAGTAAAAATCAAGAATCCTAATCCAAAATTGGCAAAAGTCATTATTTCACAGTTTGGCGGTCCCGACGGCGAATTGGCTGCATCTATGAGATATTTCTCTCAAAGATACGGAATGCCATTACCTGAATTAAAAGGACTTTTGACTGATATTGCAACGGAAGAATTAAGCCATTTGGAAATGGTCGGTGCAATTGTTTATCAATTAACAAGAAATTTATCAATTGATGAAATAAAAAAATCTGGTTTTGACACATACTTTGTTGACCATACAACAGGTATTTATCCGATAGCTGCAAGTGGAACACCGTTTTCTGCAATGTATCTTCAATCAAAGGGTGATGTTATAACTGACCTGCACGAAGATTTAGCAGCAGAACAAAAGGCAAGAACAACCTATGATAATATCTTAAGACTTGTTGATGACCCAGATGTTCGCGACCCGATAAAATTCCTTCGTGAAAGAGAAATTGTGCATTATCAAAGATTCGGTGAAGGTTTACAACTTGTTACAGATAAGTTGGACAGTAAGAATTTCTATGCATTTAATCCAAGCTTTGATAAGCATTGCATGAAGAATGTAAATAAAAGAAAAAGATAAATAAGTTATATGGCGGAGCAATACTCCGTCATATTTTATATCTTGAAGAAACATATAAAATATGATAACATTATTAAAAATGTTATTTGGATGTGGTTTTGTGAAAAAGTTAAATAAAATTGCATTAATACTTATGACAATATTATTGATAATTTCTTCTTTTTCAATGTTTGGCATAGTTGTAAATGCATCAACTGAAGGTAGTTGTGGCATATATGAAGATAATGTTATTTGGTCATTTAATGAAGATGATTATATATTAACGATATCTGGTACAGGCAAAATGAAAAATTATAATTATTATCAATCATTTGATGGTAATTGTAGTAATGTGAAGTCAATTATAATTACTGATGGAGTCACAAATATTGGTACAAAAGCTTTTGCTATTTGTGAGGTGGTGACAAACATTTCAATACCAAAATCAGTTGTTGAAATTAATGATAATGCATTTGAGAATTGTAGTCTATTAACATATGTTTATTATGAAGGTACTTGTGAAGATTGGGAGAAAATTGACATAAGTTTGAATGGAAACAATTATCTGACGGATGCTACCATTATTTATAATTATGAAACGCATGTGTGTAGTTTTGGTGATTGGATAACAACTTTTGAACCCACTTGTATCGATGTGGGAACTGAAATGCGAGAATGTGATTGTGGTAAAAAAGAATTCAATAACATCTCTCCAACAGGTAAACACAATTACGTTTGGAAAATAACTGTTGAAGCAACCTGTACTGATAATGGTCAGGAAACCTCATATTGCAGTGTGTGTAATAAAAAGGGTGAAATAAGGTCGATAAATGAACTTGGTCATAGATATGGCGATTGGAAAATAGATGTTGAACCTACTTGTGTAAGTGAGGGTTCACGTGTTAAGAAATGCGAAACTTGTGGTATAGTACTTGAAAAAGAAATTATTGAACAATTGCCTCATAATTTTGGGAACTGGAAAACTACTATAAAAGAAACTGAAGAACATAATGGCGAAGAAATAAGGACTTGCAAATCCTGCAAATATTCTGAAACAAGAGAAATTGATAACATTCACGGCTCTGATGAAATAATTATAATTGGTGATGCAGATAGTAATGGAAAAGTTACAGCAATAGATGCTCGTTTAGTTCTGCAGGTTGTTGCAGGTATAAAGACAGAAAATGATATAAACTGTTTTAATGCAGACATTAATAATGATAATAAAATAACCGCAATGGATGCTCGTAAAATTTTACAAATTGTTGCTGGTATTAATTCCAATTAAACTGATTAAAAGGTAAGATATTATGTCTTACCTTTAATATTTGCTTAATTAGACAAATTTTTAACAAATAATCATTGACACTTTTTGTTATTGAGAGTAAACTATGTTTGTTAATATTTTATTAAAGAGGTGTAATAACAATGGCAATGCAATTGACAACTGAACAACAGGCAATGTTGGACGGTAAGCAAGGCGAAGTAATGGCTAAAGTTATGAAAACACTTGTTATGTATGGTGAAACATTTGGTGCAGAAAAAATGGTTCCCGTAACAAGTGAAAAGGGACATCTTGTTACAAGCTTTGGTCTTAAAATGATGACTCCTGTATTTGATTTGATGGACCAGCTTCTTAATGCTGGAGTTACATCAAAACAGAAATTCTCAGTTGACCCAAAGCCTTTTGACCCAAATGTTCCATCTGATTTTCTTAAAAATTTCGTATTTAAGAAATTTATGTATTCAAAACAGGATTCATACAATGAACAGCTTCGTAAAATGGGACTTTTAAATGACGATGCATATACATGTGCTTGTTATCTTGATGAAGTTGGAAACACACCAAAGAAAGGTGATATTCTTTCCTGGGCTGAATCAAGTGCTGTAGCATATGCAAATTCTGTTATCGGTGCTCGTTGTAACCGTAACTCAGGTCTTATTGAAATGATGGGTTCAATAGCAGGTTTTGTTCCTGATTTTGGTCTTCTTACTGATGAAGGAAGAAAAGCAACATGGATTATCGAAGTAAAATGCTCAAAGAAGCCTGAAGCACAGATTCTTGGCTCTGCAATCGGTATGAAAGTTATGGAAGATGTTCCATTTGTTAAGGGTATGAATGAGTGGCTTGGTACAGAACTTAATGATGATGCAAAAGCATATCTTAAAGACTTTGGTGCTGCTTGTGCTTCTAACGGTGCTGTTGGTCTTTATCATATTGCAGGTCTTACTCCTGAAGCAGTTGAAATGGGTGAGTCACTCATTACTGAAAATGCACAGGTTTATGTTATTGATGATGCTGAACTTGAAAGGGTAAAGAAATCATATCCAGTAATGTGGAAGAATCCTGATGCAACTCCTAAACTCTGTTTCGTTGGTTGTCCTCATATGACAATGGCTCAGCTTAAGGAATGGACAGTAAATGTTTATGAAGGTCTTAAGAAAAATGGACTTAAAAAGGTTTCTGTTCCAACTGTATTTACAGCTCCTCCTGCAGTTTGTGATGAATTCAAGAAGACTGATTTATATGCAAAACTTCAGTCAACAGGTGTAGTACTCAGTTATATTTGTCCTCTTATGTATATGAATAATCCTCTTGCAAAGAAGATGCCTGTTATCACAAACTCAAATAAGCTTCGTACATACACAACATCTCGTTACTATACAAGTGAAGAGATTCTTAATATTATTACAAAGGAGGCAAAATAAAATGAAAACATTTAAAGGTCGTCCTGTAGTTCCGGGAAAGGCAACTGCAACTGCACTTGTTTCTCATGGTGGTTTTAATACTCTTGCTTCCTTCCAGGGTGCACTCCAGTTTGGTGATAAAGAAGCAAAATGTGGTGACCAGAATAATAAAGATATTTATGAAAAACCAATGGTTGGAACAGCACTTTGTCTTCCACAGACAATTGGTTCAACAACAGGTGGTCTTGTTCTTTATTGTGCAAAGGTAATGGAACGTTGTCCTGCATGTATGCTTTTCTCAGAGCACATTGACTCTCTTGCAGCAGCAGGTGCTATTATCGGTTCTGTTTGGACTGATACACCAATGCCAACAGTTGACTGCCTTGGAGAAGAATTCCTTAATACTGTAAAAACAGGTGACAAAATCACTGTGTACGAAGATGGTACAGTTACTGTTGAATAATTTTATTAAATAAAAAATCGTGCTTTACTTGATTGTAAGGCACGATTTTTTGTCTATATTAAACTATTTTATGTATTTATTTATAAAAGTACAAACAGAATTCCAGTATAATTTAGGATTAGCACAGGAATTTCTCGCATGAGGTGAGTTTGGAATTGTAACTTTTTCCTTATCACTTGCACAAGCTTCATAAACTTTATCAAGCATTTCATATGGCACAAAAGTATCTTTATCACCGTGAATAAAAATAGTTGGTGTTTTAGATTTCTTTAACTGTTCAATTGAAGATGCTTTTTTAAAATCAAATCCGGAATATAATTTGTTGACAGTGTTAGCACTATATAGAGTTGGGAATGAGTGCATTTTAAAATTGTTTCTAATTTTATTATCAAAAATATCCCAGACGGAAGTGTATCCACAGTCTGCAACTGCAACCTTAACATTTTCAGGTAATTTTTCACCTGTAGTCATCATTGTGGTTGCTGCACCCATAGAAACACCATGTAAAACAATCTTAATATCAGGATTAGTTTCTACAAGATAGTGTATCCAATCAATTATATCAAGTCTGTCCTTCCAACCCATAGTTACAACACTCGATTCACTGTCAGCGTGTCCGTTAAGGCTTGGCATAAGTACATTGTATCCTAACTCGTGATATTTTTCTGCATAAACACCCATTGAACAAGGATTAGATGTATATCCGTGAATTACAATTACACATATATCACTTTCATTATCTGCAAAGATATAATCTGCTACAATATTTTTATTGAAATTAGAGGATTTAATTGCAATTTTTTCTTTGTTTGCGTTATTAAACCAATCTTTACCATCTTGCATCATTTTATCAAGACGAAGTCTTTCTTCGTCTGGTTCTTTTGGTTTACCACTTGCAACTTTAGCGACAAATGGATTTTTTAAACCACTTTTTGTCAAAGTAACATAATAGAAAAAATTGCCAATCATAAAATATGTAGCTGCAGCAGTTGAACCGATAATTCCAGCTGTTTTCAGAATTTTTTTTGTAGATTTTTTCATAAAGAATTCCTCCCAAATCTTATTTTACAACTAAATCTTTGTGTTGTCTATTCTTTTTTACGATAATTGATAAAATTTGCAATAAGTGTTGTTTTATGATAAAATTTCTGTTAAAATATATAAAAATCATATATTAAGAGGATAAATTATATGAGTAAAGAATTTACAGTTATGAAAACTGCTCTTTTTGGCGGATTTAAAAAATCAGATGTTCTGACTTTTATTGAACAACTTCAGACTGAAACTACTGAAACCAAGGAGTTGCTTGATGCAAAGCGTGAAGAAGCACTTGAGCTTAAAAATAAGATTGAAGAGCTTGAGGTAAAACTTGAGGAATTAACAGTAGTTAATGAAAAACTTGCTGACAAGGAAAATGAAGTTTCAGAATTAACTCAGAAACTTGATGCAGCTTTGTTGGAAAATAAGCAATTAAGTGAAAAAAGTGTTGAGTTTGACGAAAAGACAGAAAAGTTAAGACGCGCTGAAAAGCAGATTGGTGCTGCATACATTGATGCTCGTCGTTATTCTGATGATTTAGTGGAAAATGCAAAAAGTAAAGCTAAAGATATAGGTGCTTTTGCCTCTCAGGATATTAAACGTGAAGCCTCTGAAATCGAAGCACTTCTTAAAGATGTTGATGCGATTTCAAGAAAATTCAATTCTTCAATTGAGCAACTTCATAAAGATGTTTATGCACTTAGCTCAAAACTTAATTCTTCTGCATCTAACTTGCTTAATTTACATACAGATTTATCTGAACTTGAAGCACATAATTTTGATTATGTTGATGAACAGAAAGATGATGTTACATATACTGTTTCAGAGGAATATGTTTCTGTTTCTTTTGACGGGGATGATGAGTAATAATGTCTGAATATTATTTTAATACTCAGGAGATTACAGAGTATATAAAAGTACTTAAAGCAGGGGATAGGGTTATTCTTTCAGGTGCAGTATTTACTGCAAGAGATGCAGCTCATAAAAGAATTATTCAATTAATAAATTCCGGAGATGAATTGCCGTTTGAATTGGAGAATTCGTTTATCTATTATGCAGGACCTACACCAACTCCTGATGAAATGGCAATAGGCAGTTGTGGACCGACAACATCAAGCAGAATGGATAAATTTGCACCGACTTTACTTGATTTAGGACTTAAAGGGATGATAGGCAAAGGCCCTCGAAACCAAGATGTAATCGATGCAATAATAAGAAATAATGCTGTTTATTTTTGTGCAACAGGTGGTGCAGGTGCTCTTGCTTCAAAGTGCATTACAAAATGTGAAGTAATTGCATTTGATGATTTAGGTTGTGAATCTGTAAAAAAACTTGAATTTAATAATTTTCCTCTTATTGTTGGTATTGATAGTAATGGGAAATCACTTTTTAATGTAATAGGAGAATATAAATGTATTCACAAATTTGTGAGTTAAGAAAAAAGATAATTGAAAAAGAATTTAATAAAATGAATCCTATGCAGTTGAAAGCGGTCTTATCAATTGATGGACCGCTTTTAATTCTTGCAGGAGCAGGCAGTGGTAAAACAACAGTTTTAGTTAATCGAATTGCAAATCTTATTAAATATGGTAATGCATATAATACTGATATACTTGAACATAAACCTGACGATGATTCTTATGAATTAATGAAATCTTATTATGACGGAAACAGTTCTGTTTATCCACATATAAAGAATCTGTTATCAGTTGATGCTCCAAAGCCATGGGAAATACTTGCTTTTACTTTTACTAATAAAGCAGCTAATGAGTTAAAAGACCGATTGGCATTAAGAATTGGTGAAGAAGCAAATGATATTTGGGCAGGTACATTCCATTCAATATGTGTTCGTATTTTGCGTAGAAATGCCGAATTATTAGGCTTTTCAAAGCATTTTACCATATATGATACAGATGACAGTAAACGTATTATTAAGGATTGTCAGCGACTTCTTAATATTGATGAAAGATTCCTTCCTCATAAGTCTATTCTTGCAGAAATCAGTAAAGCAAAGGATATGCTTGTTCCACCAGAAGAATATTTGAATTTGGGCAGTGGAAATTACAGAGAAAAGCAAATCGGCGAATTTTATGCAAAGTATCAAAAGCTTTTAAAGAATGCTGATGCTATGGATTTTGATGATATTATTTTCTATACTGTCAAGTTGTTAAAAGAAAATGACGAGGTAAGAGAATACTATCAGAGAAAATTCAGATATGTTCTTGTTGATGAGTATCAGGATACTAACCATGCTCAATTTATGCTTACAAAACTTTTATCAGAGGGTTACAACAATATTTGTGTTGTTGGTGATGATGACCAGAGTATTTATAAATTCCGTGGTGCTACTATTGAGAATATTTTGAGTTTTGAAAAGAACTTTGAAGATGCAGAGGTAATTCGTCTTGAACAGAATTATCGTTCAACACAGAATATTCTTGATGGTGCAAATGCTGTTATTTCAAATAATGAGCAACGAAAAGGTAAAAATCTCTGGACGGCAAATGGTTCAGGAGATAAAATCACCTTGAACACACTTGATGATGAGTATTCCGAAGGTAAATATATTGCTGATGAGATTATGAAGCAAATGAATTCAAACAGAAAGTTCAGTGATTTTGCTGTTCTTTATCGAATGAATTCAATGTCAAACTCAATTGAAAGATGTTTTGTGAGAAGTGGTATTCCATACAGAATCATCGGTGGACATAAGTTCTATGACCGTATGGAAATTAAAGATGCTTTAGCATATCTTTCTGTCATTTCAAATCACGATGATAGTGTAAGACTTGAAAGGATTATCAATGTTCCCAAAAGAGGAATTGGTGCAACAACAATTGCTTCAGCAAAAGAAATTTCTGATGCTTTGAACATCAGTCTTTTCCAAGTGTTTAAAACTGCAGATGAATATGAAAAACTTAAACGAATTTCACCAAAGCTTATTGAGTTTACACAGATGATTGAAAGCTTTGCTGATTTGCTTAATCGTGAATCTATGTCATCAGTTTTCATTTCTTTGCTTGATGAAACAGGATATAAAGATTATCTTGCTGTAACTGATAAAGAAAAGCTTGAAGACAGACTTCAGAACTTGGATGAATTAAATTCAAACCTTATTCGATATAAGGAAGAAAATCCTGAAGGAGAGTTATCAGATTTCCTTGAAGAAGTTGCTTTATTAACTGATATTGATAATTATAATGCAGATGCAGATTCAGTTGTTCTTATGACTTTGCATGCATCTAAAGGTCTTGAGTTTCCTGTTGTATTTATGCCTGGACTTGAAGAAGGTGTATTTCCCGGAATGCAAGCACTTTATGATTCTTCTGAAATTGAAGAAGAACGAAGATTGGCTTATGTTGGAATTACAAGAGCAAAGGAAAAACTATATCTTTTAAATACTCGTTCAAGAATGATTTTTGGTTCAACAAAATACAACAGACCATCACGATTTTTAGAAGAATTACCAAAGGATTGTTGTGAATTACTTCTTGAAGCAAAAAAAACTGCTCGAACTATAACAAAGAAAGAACCTCGTAAACCTCTTACAAGTGGATTTGGTGTAGGTTTTAATTCAACACCTCAAAAGTTAAATGACTCCTTTATTATCGGTGAAACAGTTACTCATAGAGTATTCGGTAAAGGTATGATTGTATCCTTACGACCAATGGGAAACGATACACTTATGGAAATTGCCTTTGAAAAAGTCGGTACAAAAAAGATTATGGCAAACATGGGTGTTGTAAAAAAAGTATAAATTAAGAGGTCACTTAGTGTGACCTCTATTTTTATGCGTTAGATAAATTATAAGTTTGTGCTTGAGCATCAAAGTTTGTTTACATCTTCTTTACAATATGTACAGTATTGTCCTGTGGCTTCTGTCAATATGTTTTCCACAATGAGGACATCGATAAACGAGCAATCTAATTTATTATATCTCCGAAAATGGATTATAGATATTTGACTGACTTACATGAATCATATCTCTTTGCTGATTATATCTATAAAAGCTTAAAATTAAACCAATAGAGAAATAAATACATAAGTTAGATGATCCACCTGCACTAAAGAAGGGGAGTGTGATACCGATAACGGGTAAAAGCATTAAACACATACCAACATTGATTATAACTTGTCCTATAATCATTGCTGCAACACCATAACACATCACTTTTATGTTTCCAACATTATCGTGTCTGCCTGTACTGATGATTCGTAAAACGATAAATGTCAGAATTAATAAAGCAATAATACAACCAATAAGACCTAATTCTTCACCAATTACAGTAAAAATCATATCGTTTTCTGCTTCAGGTATAGCATTCGGTGTTTGTGTCAATGAACCGTTGAATAAACCTTGACCAGTTATTCTGCCACCACCCAGAGCGGCAAGTCCACGTTTTTGCTGATAAATAATATCAGGATATAAATCAGGGTAGGCGAGGGCTAAAAATCTTTCTTTCTGAATATTATCGAGTAAAAACATCCAGGCAAGTGGTAATGCTGCAAGAATTAAAAGTCCACCACCTAAAAAATAGCCCCAATGTAATCCTGCTACAAAGAGCATTGCGATAGTAATAATTATAAAGACAAGAGCTGAACCCATATCACCGGATTTTATAACCAATGCAATTGGAATAAGTGCATGAACGGCAAGTTGTACAATTGAAAACGGATGATTAATATTTCCTTTAAGCTTTTCAAGATGAACACCAAAAGTAATAATAAAACCTATTTTAACAATTTCTGAGGGCTGAAAATAAATCGAACCGAATTTAATCCATGTTTTAGCATCGGGTCGTTCAATTGGGCCGACACCAATTGCAAAAAGTAAAAGCATAATTCCTATGCAAAATAGACCAATAAACGGTGCCATTTTCATAATAAATTCATAGTCAATAATTGATATTATTAATGCTATTACAATACCTGCACAAACGGCAGCAATCATAACAATGCAATCTCGTGAAAACATACCGCCGTCACCGACAGTCCACTTTGTAGCACTCATAACGGATATACATCCGAATGCTGATGCCAACATACAAAGACCCAATAACACTTTATCAGTCTCTTTTATAAAGTTTTTTAATTCTTTAAAAACTCGTTTCATTTTATATTTTCCTTAATTGCATAATTAATTTTTTCTCTTGTAGTTAAAAGCCATTCATCAGAATGTGGATAATCAGAAAAAGTTATTTGCTGTTTGTTTTCAATAATATTTAAACAATATTGCTTACTTGTCATATTTTTAAGTGCATTTAATGCTGCCATATCCTGTAGTGCATCAAAAAATACCTTTAATCTTATTGAATGATAAGCAGTGCCATTCTTTGCAGGATATACAACATAACTGTCACCCGATGGGAATTTTCCGCCTGCATCACTTACTTTAAATGGGTCAATAAGAGCTTTTGATAACTGTGTGTAATAAAAATTGTAGCCCCAATGTAAAAATCCTTTAACATCGTATTTAAACATCTGATAGCCGATTACCCGATTTCTTATTGAGTCATTACAGAAAAATCTGTTTGATACATTTTTCTTGGTTTGTGCACTACAATAATAAGTCCATAATTCATCAGTTTTTCCGATGAACTTATCAATATGGTCGTTTGATGGAATTGGTGTAGAAACAATTTTAAGTCTGTAAAACCATATATCAGATAAAGCATCAACGATTTTATAGCCTTTGTATAATTTATGTATCAATTTTGATGCTTTTGAATATGAACGAAGCATCGTAAAATTTGGTTCATCACTTACATGGATAAGAACCTTATCTTTAAGTCCATTTGATTCAAGATATTTTTTCAATTCAACAGAAAGTTCTGTTAAGAATTTGGTGTATTCTTTAGAGGAAGATTTTGTTTCCCAACCGAATATTTTCTTGTATTCACCATCAACGGTTGCCATAATTTTTGGTGCGTGTCTTGCTCCCCATTGTGTGAAGAAGTGAGTAAGTTCAAAATATCTGATTCTGCATCTTTCAGACATTTTAATCCACTTAGTCAATTTGTCAAAATTGAAGGAATAGTTACCATTATTCACAAAAACATCAATTAATTGAACCGTTGGTCGTTCTTTTCCGATTTCAGTATCAAGTGGTGGAGTAAAAATTGGAGTAAGAACACAGTTCATTCCGTGTTCATTTGCAGTTTTTAAATAGTTTTCAGTAATTTTCCAATATTCATCACTGAAAGCGTCGATATTATAATATGACATTAAGCAATCTGTATGAAACCAATTTGTATAAATAAAATCCTTAAAATCCAGTTCACAGTCAATTACATCAACACTTAAACTGTTTTCTAAACTAATGTCATGGTTTTCAATTTTTACTGTAATTTTCTGATTACCGACAGTATTTTCATCTGCCTTGATTTCCACCCAGAATACATTGATGCCTTCATTAAAGGAAACTTCACTTTTTACAGGTAAAAGTAAATCGGGATAATATCCGTCATCGCTGAAACGGTAATAATCGTCAGCACCTTTTGCCATTGGGTAATCAGATTTTATATGTTCAACGGAATATATATTTACATTTTCAAAACTCGATTCAATAATTATTTTACCATAAAACTGAATATCACTTTCGACTGCAATTTGAAATGATTTAACTTCATTTTTAAGTATTGAGAAACCTGAATAGTCTTTTTCAGGTAATTTATCGTTATGATATATTTTTTCAAGTGAAGATAATATTTTAAGTTTCATTTTATTACTCCTATAAATTTCTTATTATATTTTATCTTATTTTCTGTATTTTGTAAAGAATTTTAGCTTTTCATTTCATTATTTATCTTGCGTAATGGAAATTATAGTGGTAAAATATTTTTTAAGTTATCCAATGAAGGTGAAAATAGTTTGAAAAAAAGAGAAGATGTAAGAAATATAGCAATTATTGCTCATGTTGACCACGGAAAAACAACCTTGGTTGACGAGCTTCTGAAACAGAGTGGTATAATCAGAACAAATGAGGTTGTTCAGGACAGAGTTATGGACTCAAATGACCTTGAAAGAGAACGTGGAATTACAATCCTTTCAAAGAATACATCAGTTCATTATAAGGACATTAAAATCAATATTGTTGACACACCGGGTCATGCTGACTTTGGTGGTGAGGTTGAACGAATCCTTATGATGGTTGATGGTGTTTTACTTCTTGTTGATGCGTTTGAAGGCTGTATGCCACAGACACGATTCGTTCTTAAAAAGGCTCTCGGTCTTAATAAAAAGGTTTTAGTTGTCGTTAATAAAATAGACCGACCCGGTGCTCGTCCTGCAGAGGTTATTGACGAGGTTCTTGATTTGTTTATTGAGCTTGGCGCAAGTGATGAGCAGATTGAATTCCCTGTTATTTATGCGTCTGCAAGAGATGGTTACTCTTCATTAGACCCACAAGTCCGTGAAGGAGACTTAAGACCGTTATTCGATGCAATTATTGAGAATATTGAGCCACCGACAGGGGATAGTGAAGCTCCGCTTCAGGTTCTTTTCTCAAGTTTGGATTATGACGATTATATTGGACGAATTGGTGTAGGTAGAGTTGAAAGAGGTCATATTAACAGAAACGATTCTCTTGTGCTTTGTAAAACAGATGGCACTCAGCAAAATGTTAAAATTTCACGACTTTATCAATTCGAAGGGCTTAAAAGAGTTGAAGTTGAATCAGCATCAGTTGGTGATATAATCTGTATTTCAGGTATTACAGACATAAATATCGGTGAAACACTTTGTTCGCCTGATTGTATTGACCCACTTCCATTTATTAAAATTGATGAACCTACAATTTCAATGAATTTTATTGTAAATGACAGTCCATTTGCAGGTAAAGAAGGTAAATTTGTAACCTCTCGAAATCTTCGTGACAGACTTTTTAAAGAAGTTGAAACAAATGTGAGTATGAGAGTTGAAGAAACAGATTCAACTGATACGTTTAAGGTTTCGGGTCGTGGTGAGTTGCATCTTTCAATTCTTATTGAAACGATGCGTCGCCAAGGATATGAATTTCAGGTTTCTCGACCAAAAGTAATCACAAAAATGAAAGATGGAGTTCTTCTTGAACCAATTGAATTGTTGATTGTTGAAGTGCCTGAAGAATATGTTGGTTCAGTTATGATGAAAATCGGTTCTCGTCGTGGTGAACTTGAAAATATGGGAACTCGTGAAGGCGGAACAACTCATCTTGAATTTAAAATACCTGCTAGGGGTCTTATAGGGTACCGTTCAGAATTCATGACCGATACAAATGGAAACGGAATTATGAATAACTTGTTTTCAGGTTATGAGCCATTTAAAGGCGAAATTGAAACTCGTGAAAGAGGTTCAATTGTTGCTCACGAAACAGGCGAAAGTACGGCTTATGGTTTGTTTAATACTCAGGATAGAGGGCGTTTGTTTATCGGACCAGGTGTTCCGGTTTATGAAGGCATGATTGTAGGTGAGTGTTCAAAGAATGAAGATTTAACCTGTAATATTTGTAAAACAAAACATCTTACAAATACTCGTGCTTCCGGTTCTGATGATGCTTTACGATTGGTTCCACACACAACCTTAAGTCTTGAACAGTCAATGGAATTTATTAAAGATGATGAATTGATGGAGGTTACACCTGAAAGTATCAGACTCCGAAAGACTATTCTTTCAAAAGATTTAAGACTTAAACAGCAATTCAAGAAAAACTAAAGCAAAAGGAGATGATGCTTTGAAAGGAATGAAAATTGGTATTGATTTTGGTTCATATTCTCTTAAAATATATGTAGAGGGTAAAGGAATCGTTGTTGATGAGCCGTCAATTGTAGCAATTGATAATCAAACAGGCAATCCAATTGCATTCGGTAAAGCTGCAGACAATGTCTATGGCAGATGCTCTGATGATATCAGTATTTCAAAAGTCATTCATAATGGTGTTATCTCTGATTTTGTTATGGGTGAAAGAATGTTACGATATTATATACAGCGTGTTTGTGGTAATCGAATATATAAACCCAATATCATTCTTTCATTGCCAGCAAATATTTCTGGTCTTGAAAAAAATACATTTCTTGATGTCGTTACATTAGCTGGTGCAGGTAGAGTCTGTATGGTTGAAGGCATATTGGCATCTGCATTCGGATGTGAATTTTTTAGTAATGAATCAGGTGGAAGAATGGTTCTTGATATCGGTCATCATATCACTGAATATGCAATTGTTTCTAATGGTGGAATTGGTACCAAAGGAACAATTAAACACGGTAGTTATGATATTGATAAAGCTATTATCAATCATTTAAAAAAGGACAGAGATATTCTTATTGGACCACATACTGCTCGTGAAATAAAGAATAAAATTACTTCTGCAGAAAAAAGAGAATGTGAAGCAGCTCTTTTAGTTTCGGGAAAAAGTTGTCTTGATAATCTTCCGATTTCCTTTGAAATCACATCTACTGAAGTTTACCCTTATGTTGACGAGCAGATTGATATGATTATCAAAGATATACATCAGGATATTTTAAAGGTTTCTCCGGATTTGTTGTCTGATGCAGCAGATAATGGAATATCACTTTGTGGTGGCGGTTCATTGATTTTTGACATTGCTGAAAGATTGTCAAAACAGTTAAGTATAAGATGTAATACCATTGATGAGCCGAGGTTAGCAAAAATCAAAGGATTAGGTCAACTAATGCTTAATGATAAATTATTAGAAGATAACGGATATCGTTTCATCTTTAAAGATGAAATTAGAGATAGATTAAATTAAAGAAAGTAGGTTTTATTATGAAAAAAATCACAAAATCAATTATCGCAATGATTCTTTGTGTTTGCATGTTAGTGCCAATGGTTGTTTTACCTGTAAGTGCTGAAGAATCATATGCTTCTGCTGCTGAATATGTTGCAGCATCAGAAACAGGTGTTGAAACAGACGAATCTTTACAGACAAAAATTTTCCTTTATAAAGTGCTTAATATTGTAAGCGATTTTTTTATAAACAATGTTCTTGGTAAAGCTCTTGGTTTAATTGTTCCTGATTCAGCTGCTGTACTTGATTATGAAGAATTTGACATTGACTCTTATGAGAATTTCTATTCTGGTATGGATGAGTTTATTGATGAGCCACAGGGTGATAAAGTATGGAGCCTTGGATATGGTAAAGCATCAATTCTTCCTGCTGATTTTGGTGAAAAATCTTATGCAAAAGGTGCATACATACCATATGTTTACGGTAACGAAATGTACAAAGACGATGATGGTAATTATGAAGACCTTATGGCAAGAGTAATTGTTATGAATGATGGTTCAGGCAGAGGTAATGTTGTATTTATCGCTGTTGATGCTATGGGACTTGCAAACTCAGATGTCAGACGAATCCGTGAAGGTTTGAAGGAAATTGCAGAAGAAAACAACATCGTTTCAATCAATGTCTCATGTACTCATATTCATACTGGTATTGATTCTCAAGGTGTTTGGACAGACCCTATTGGTTGTCTTGTAAATAATACATTAACTAATGATGTTAAATATGGTGTGCCTCGTGAATTCATTAATTCATTAATTGATGGTTCAAAACAGGCTCTTGAGGATGCACTTGACGATATGACAACAGGTAAGATGTTCTATTCAAAGGTTGATATTGCTGATTATCTTTTTGACCGTACAGCACCAATTTGCTATGACACAAATATGTATAAACTTGAATTCGTGCCATTTAGTTCAAGTAAAACACCTACTATCATTTCAACATTCGGTTGTCATCCTGAATCAGCAAGCTTCGACTGGAATCAGGATGAAACTGACCCATTAAACTTTGATAGAAAGTTTACAGCTGACTGTATCTGGTATATTGAAAAGTTACTTAATTCTGCAGGATATAACTTTATTTTCCTTCAGGGTAATGTATCAACTGTTTCTTCATCAAGAGGCAATTCAAATGACGGACTTGATGGTAGTGCACACTTTGGTGCAATGAGATTAGGTTATGAGTTTGGCTATATTCTTCTTGGTATGAGCCTTACAGAAGCTGAACGAATTGCACTTAATGTTGCAACAGGTGATAAACTCGGAATTGCAGAATATAGTGGTCAGGAAGAGTATACTATTTGGTATGAGGGACTTCCTACTGTTGAAAAAGAAGCAGTTAAACCTGTTCTGAATATTAAGTTAAAGCAGTTTACAGTACAGATTGAAAACAATGTTGTTGGTCTTCTTGGTAAAACAGCAATTGCAGATAATCTTGTTCTTAAAGATGATAATTGGAATTATTATACAGTTTCTGAAGTTGGTTACCTTGAAATAGGCGATAATATGAAAGTGTATATGAGTCCTGGTGAAACATTTGGTGAACTTCTCATGGGTGGTAATGGTGCAAAAGGCTTCCCAATGCCAACAATCAGAGAATACACAGGTGAAGATATTATTATCATGGACCTTATGAATGATGCAGCAGGATATGTTGCTAATGAAGCTAATTATGTTATGGCTGGATATCAGTATAATGAACTTTCAGGTGGTTTTGATAGTGATACTTGGTGTCTTATCTCTTACGGTAAACATGCAGGTACAACATTCATCACTAACTTCTATGATATTTACGATAGTGTAAGATAAAAAGTACGAGAAAGCTGGGTATTTACTCAGCTTTTTCTTTTAAGAAAAAAGTATAATATTTAATCTTTTTCTGTTGATTATAATTTTATAATATTGTATAATTAATAGAACAAATGTGCGTGAGGTGTAAAATGTTTAAGTTAGTCAGTAATTATCAGCCGACAGGTGACCAACCACAAGCAATCGAAAAGCTTGTTGACGGTATTAAAAAAGGTTATAAAGAACAGACTTTGCTGGGCGTGACAGGCTCCGGTAAGACTTTCACTATGGCTAATATTATCGCTAAGCTTAACAGACCTACATTAGTCCTTGCTCATAATAAAACACTTGCGGGTCAGCTTTGTGCTGAATTCAAAGAGTTTTTTCCTGAAAATGCAGTTGAATACTTTGTTTCATATTATGATTACTATCAGCCTGAGGCATATATTGCAACAACTGACACTTATATTGAAAAAGACTCCGCTATAAATGACGAAATTGACAAATTACGACATTCTGCAACATCTGCTTTATCCGAAAGACGAGATGTTATTATCGTTGCAAGTGTTTCCTGCATTTATTCATTAGGTGACCCTATTGATTATAAAAGTATGGTTATTTCCTTACGCACAGGAATGGAAAAAAGTCGTGATGAGTTTATAGAAAAGCTTGTTGAAATTCAATATGAACGAAATGACATCAATTTTATCCGTAATAAATTCAGAGTAAGAGGGGATATTGTTGAAATTTTCCCTGTTTATGCAAATGATACTGCTATACGAGTTGAATTTTTTGGTGATGAAATCGACAGAATAAGTGAAATCAATCCATTGACAGGTGCTGTTAAAAATATAGTTTCTCACGTTGCCATTTATCCTGCTTCACACTATGTTGTTTCACCTGAAAAGATGGAGTCAGCCCTTGAACAAATCAACAATGAAATGGAACAGCAGGTTGCAGCCTTTGAAAAAGAGGGAAAGCTTATTGAAGCACAGCGTATTCGTCAAAGAACGGAATACGATATGGAAATGCTTCGTGAAACAGGCTTTTGCAAGGGTATTGAAAACTATTCTGCAATTATGTCAGGCAGAAAACCAGGTGAGCCACCATTTACGCTCCTTGACTATTTTCCTGACGATTATGTGCTTTTTGTGGATGAGTCCCACGTTACTTTACCGCAGGTAAGAGGTATGTATGGCGGTGACCGTTCAAGAAAAGAGAGCCTTATCAATTTCGGCTTCAGATTACCATCTGCATATGATAACAGACCTTTGACTTTTGATGAATTTTACTGTAAAACTGGACAAAAAATATTTGTAAGTGCTACTCCGGGACCGTTTGAAAATGAAAAAAGTGTTCAAACTGCAGAACAGGTTATAAGACCAACCGGTCTTCTTGACCCTGAAATTTCCGTTCGTGGTACTGAAGGTCAGATTGATGACTTGATTTCTGAAATTAACACCCGTGTCGAGAAAAAAGAGCGAGTTCTCGTTACAACTCTTACAAAAAAAATGGCTGAAAATCTTACGGACTATTTATCACAGTACGGAATCAAAGTCCGATATATGCATTACGATATTGATACAATTGAACGAATGGAGCTTATCCGTGATTTGCGATTAGGTGAGTTTGATGTTCTTGTCGGTATCAATCTTCTTCGTGAAGGTCTTGATATTCCTGAAGTGTCATTAATCGCAATTCTTGATGCTGATAAAGAGGGCTTTCTTCGTTCTGAAACCTCACTTATTCAGATTATCGGTCGTGCTGCACGAAATTCAAACGGTCACGTTATTATGTACGCTGATACTGTTACTAATTCAATGGAAAGAGCAATTAGTGAAACATATCGTCGTCGTGAAATTCAGATTGCTTACAATGAAGAACACGGAATAGTTCCACAGACTATTACAAAGGATGTCCGTGAAATTCTTGAAATTTCAAGTCGTGATAAATCAGGCAAGAAAAAGATGAGCAGAGATGAAAAGCAAAAGCTTATTATTCGTCTTACTGAAGAAATGAAGGCGGCTGCAAAAATTCTTGAATTTGAACACGCTGCATATTTAAGAGATAAAATTGAAAAGCTGAAATCGGAGAAATAAATGATACACGATAAAATTATTGTAAAAGGTGCAAAAGAGAATAACTTAAAAAATATTGATATAGAAATTCCAAGAGATAAGCTTGTTGTTTTCACAGGACTTTCAGGCTCAGGTAAATCCTCATTGGCTTTTGATACTATTTATGCAGAAGGCCAGAGAAGATATATCGAGTCACTTTCTTCCTATGCAAGAATGTTTTTAGGTCAGATGGAAAAACCGAATGTAGAGTCAATTGAAGGACTTTCTCCTGCAATTTCTATTGACCAGAAAACAACATCAAAAAATCCTCGTTCAACTGTTGGTACTGTTACGGAAATTTACGATTATCTTCGTTTGTTGTATGCAAGAATCGGTATTCCTCATTGTCCTGTTTGTGGCAGAGAAATCAAACAACAGACAGTTGACCAGATTGTTGACAGTATTTTAAGTTTACCTGAAGGTACAAAATTTCAGATTCTTTCTCCTGTTGTTCGTGGTAAAAAAGGTGAGCATGCAAAAGAACTTGCCAATGCATTGAAGGCGGGTTTTGTCAGAGCAAGAATTGATGGCGAAGTTACTGAACTTGTCGAGGATATGAAGCTTCAAAAAACCTATAAGCACACTATTGAGATTATTGTTGACAGACTTGTTGTAAAAGATGGAATAAGAACACGACTTGCGGATTCTATTGAAACAACGACTCAACATTCAGGTGGAAATGTTATAATAGATGTAATTGGTGATAAAGAGTACCTTTATTCACTTAATTATGCTTGTCCTGAACACGGTGTAAGTGTTGATGAATTGTCTCCAAGAATGTTTTCTTTCAATAATCCATATGGTGCTTGTCCTACATGTACTGGATTAGGAACTTTTTTGAAGGTTAATCCTGACCTTGTAATGCCTAATAAAAACCTTTCTATTAGTGAAGGTGGAATTTGTGCAAGTGGTTGGGGAAAAGCTGAAAAAGGCTCAATTGCAGCGATGTATTATAATGCAATTGGTAAAGAATATGGTTTTACATTAAAAACACCTTTAAAAGACATATCTGAAGAAGGAATGAATGCAATTCTTTATGGTACAGACCATAAAATGAAAATGACTCGTTCAACATTGTATGGTTCTGGAACATATATGTCTGAATTTGAAGGTATCGTTAATAATCTTGAAAGACGATATAAAGAAACTACAAGTGATTGGGCTAAATGGGAAATTGAACAAGTTATGACAGCTTGTAGTTGTCCTGATTGTAAGGGCACAAGATTAAAACCTGAAATTCTATCTGTTACAGTAGGTGGTAAAAATATTAGTCAATTCTGTGATATGTCAATTGTCTCAGCTATTGATTTCATTGAAAAATTAGAGCTGACAGAAAAAGAGAAGTTTATTTCTGAGTCAATTCTTAAAGAAATTAACAGCAGATTGAATTTTCTTAAAAGTGTAGGTCTTGAATATCTCACACTTTCAAGGTCATCAGGTACTCTCTCAGGTGGTGAAAGTCAACGAATCAGACTTGCAACTCAGATTGGCTCTTCACTTATGGGCGTTGTATATATTCTTGATGAACCGAGTATTGGACTTCATCAAAGAGATAATGACAAACTTCTTGGAACATTAAAAAGACTCCGTGATTTAGGAAATACATTGATTGTTGTTGAACACGATGAGGATACTATGCGTGAAGCTGATTATATTGTTGATATTGGTCCCGGTGCTGGTGTTCACGGTGGTGAAATTGTCTGTGCAGGTACTGCTGATGAAATCATTAAGTGTAAAGACTCTATTACAGGTAAATATTTATCAGGTGAAAGAAAAGTACCAATACCTGAAAACAGACGAGAAGGAAATGGTAATTTCTTATCAATTATTGGTGCTGAAGAGAATAATCTTAAGAACATTGATGTCAATTTTCCTCTCGGCTGTTTTAATTGTGTGACAGGTGTTTCAGGGTCAGGTAAATCCTCTTTAATTAATGAGATTCTTTATAAAAACCTTGCTAATGAACTCAATAATGCTAAAAAACCTCTTGGAAAATTCAATTCAATGGTTGGACTTGAACATCTTGACAAGGTTATTAACATTGACCAATCACCGATTGGTAGAACACCTCGTTCTAACCCTGCAACATATACAGGTGTTTTCACAGATATTCGTGAATTATTTGCTTCAACACAGGACTCAAAAATCCGTGGCTATAATTCAGGCAGATATTCCTTCAATGTAAAAGGCGGACGGTGTGAAGCTTGCGAAGGAGACGGTATTGTTAAGATTGAAATGCATTTCCTTGCCGATGTATATGTACCTTGTGAGGTTTGTAACGGTGCAAGGTATAATCGTGAAACACTTGAAGTTAAATATAAAGGAAAAAATATTTATGATGTTCTTGAGATGACTGTTGAAGAAGCACTTGAATTCTTTAGTCATATTCCCAAAATTCAACGAAAGTTGCAGACTCTTTATGATGTTGGTTTAGGATATGTTAAGTTAGGTCAGTCGGCAACCACTCTTTCAGGTGGCGAAGCACAGAGAGTCAAACTTGCAACCGAGCTTTCTAAACGTTCAACAGGCAAAACAATTTATATCCTTGATGAGCCTACAACAGGTCTTCATACAGCCGATGTTCATAAGCTTATCGAAGTTCTTCAAAGACTTGTTGATGCAGGAAATACAATCATTGTTATTGAACATAATCTTGACGTTATTAAAACAGCAGATTATATAATTGATTTAGGTCCTGAAGGTGGGGATAAGGGTGGTAAAATCGTTGCTTGTGGAACACCAGAAGAAATCGCTAAATGCAAAAAATCTTATACAGGGCAATATTTAAAAAAGATACTTAAATAAGAAAAAGCAGGAGTTAAATCCTGCTTTTATTTATATAATTGCTCGACTATTTTTCGGAAATATCTGTTTCAAACTGTTCATCAATGTTGAATTCATCATTGAGTTCAATTTGTTCCATATTGTTAATCGAATTTTCTGTTAAGTTAGCATCATCTTCTGAGTCTTGCCAGATATTTGTATTATTGTTTTTAAATACATTCTTTTTCTTTAAGATAAGTGTAATCAACAGCAAACTGATGAATGTCACAGAGATAATTATGGCTGTATTTAACCCTGGAATTGAATACTCAAATTTAATTGAATGTTCACCGGAAGAAACCTTAACACCTAAAAGAGCTTCTGAGATTTTTATAATATTTTCTTCTGCTACTTTTTCACCATCAATATAAAGGTTCCAGCCTTTGTCATAAGGTATAGATGTGAATAAAACTTCATCAATATCAGCAGAAAAAGTTCCTTCTATTGTTGTATCACTGAAACTGGTATACTCAATTTGACCAGATTTAAGTATGTTATATCCATCAACAAATTTATCGTGGTCTATTGTAAAGACAACAAAATCAACATTTGCATATGCTTTATCTTCAGCAATTGGCATTGTGACAGATATTTTATTATCAGGTTCATAATACCCTAAGTCAAGGATATAACCATCAGAAACAGACATATGTGTACTGATTGATGGAGAATATACAGAAACACTATCGAGATTTCTTGAATACAAATAAATATAAATGTGTCCACTTGATTGAGCAGTGATTGTAGCTGTAGCAGAAGCCTCAGTACTATCATCAATTTTTTGTATATTAAAATTAGTCATATACTTATCGTCTTCTGAAATATCGTAAACATTGTTACAAATAAACTCATAATCAAATATTCTATTGTATATTCCGTCAATTCCTGTTGCACATGCGAAAAGCTCTTGCTGTGAATCTACTGGATTAGAATATAAAGCTGAATCCCAGTTTGTTATTGTTTCGGAAACAGGGAAGGCGATATTTAAATTGTAATTGTTTTCATAGGCAGAATATGTTGCATTTTTATCTGCAAGTGTATAATATTTTCCTTCACTAATTAATGAATTTCTGTCGTAAATATATTTGATTCCAAAAATCGAGTTGTATACAGGAGTTTGTGGATTATATGTGTAACTATTAATCTGATTTCCATAAAGGCCAATACTTTTTTGCATATTTGCAACTTTTTCATAAGCCATTGATGAGAATACTGAAACACCATTATAATCATACCAGCTTGGGTCCATTCTTGTACGTAAATCGGACAATTCAGTTCTATAAAACAAGCTATTATCATTCTTGTCTATAACAGATTGTAATTCCTTAAAATCATCGTAATCTTCTGTGAAAGCAGTTTTTGTTTGATTAGCAACGTAATGGTCTGTGTTTGCAATTATTGTTTCAGATATGACTGTACAGGAAAGAATAATTGAAAGGGCATACGCCTGATTTTTTTTACTTTGAATTAATCCAAGTATAATAGTAAAAGCAAAAACATAAATTACTGAAACGAGAACAGTTGTATTATCAACATTTTTTGAGCCAAGCTTTTGTGTTAAAACAATAAATGCTAAAATACCAATTCCAATAGAGAGAAATTGCTTTTTATTCATGTATTTTATATTTATAAAAGCTTTGTAAGCCATTGTAATGAGAATAAACGAGTACATAAATGACTGACGATAAGGTAAATCATTTGGAAAATGAAGACCATGCCATAAATAGTTCAAATAGTTTATATTGAAACTAAAGAACATAATGCCTAATAAAACTGAAGTTGCAATTTTTTCTTTTGAACTAATTCTGTCAGAAAAAAGATATGCAGGAACCAGCATAACAGTAAGAATTCCACAATATACATTTGGTAAAACATCTTCACCACTGCTACGAATTGTTGGCTCAAGACTTGCAAGATGATTTGCAAGAAAATCAAAAATATTAAAGTAATTTTTGATTTCATCAGGGTGTGTTCCTGATGTTGCAGAAGATGAATTTAATACATATGCAACAGGTAAAAGCATAAATACAAGAATAATGCCAACTGCTAATGAAGAAAATGCAAATCTTAAACCACTTTGAAAGAAAAATGATTTGCCAAGAGCAGAATATTTTTTATCATTGTTATCTAAAATTACTGATTTTTTAATAAATTTTTCTGATGTACAAAAATAGTAGTACAGAAAATATAAACATGAAAAAATGCAAAGCATAAATCCAATGTAATAATTCGTAAAAATAGCAAGTGTAAGGAATATAATATAGTTTCCACATTTTCCTGAATTAATTATTTTTTCTATACCAAGTACTATTAATGGTAATAAGTACATCGAGTCAATCCACATTACATTCCAGTAATACGCAATAAAATAAGCACTGAATGCATACATTATACCAAATCCAATAAGTTGAGGACCATCAGCCTTATTGGATTTTTTTAAATAGTAAGAAATTGCCATTGCACTCAAAATTGCTTTAATAGCAATCATTGCAGCAACAGCTTCAAAAGTATTTTCGTGACCAAATAATAAAACTAAAATAGAAAATGGACTTGATAAATAGTTGTAGAAATTTCCGATAAATGAACTTCCCAACCCTGAATTCCATGAATATAACATAGATTCGCCATTTGTGATTCTATCATAAAGTTCAGAAAATAATGGACCATATTGATGATATAAATCCATTCTGTAGATTGTTTTATCACCAAATGGAATTATTGAGTAACAAAAATAAACAACCATTATTATAAAGAAAGCAGCTAAGCCTGACAAAAGAATAAATTTGTTGTTTTGAATAAGTGATTTGAGTTTGGTTTTCATAATATACATCCTGTGAAAAATTTTTTAAATTATATCATATTTTTGATTATATATCAATAAATATTTGTAATATAAGAGGACAAGTAATCATAATGTAGTAATAGGTAAGTTTATGGACAAAAAGTTATTAAATGATTTTAATTATATTATTTCTTTTACAACAACTCGAATTCAATCATATTTAAAAAAGCTAAATTATGAATTGATTGAAAACATTCAGGAAATCAGAATCAGAGCCGATAGACCGATTGTTATTGTTTTACCTTCAGAGTGTTGTTTTTTAACTGTTTCAGGTAAATTAAGCAGAATATTTTCGAATAATTGTGTTATTGCATCTGGTAATGAAATAATTGATATTGTAAACAAAATGTGTGGATATTCAATTCATAGTCATTATGAAGATATGTTAAACGGATATATTACATTAAAAAATGGGGCAAGAATAGGTTTAACAGGTACAGCAGTTTTTGATAAAACTAATGTAAAAGGAATAAAGGATATAGATGGAATTAACATTCGTATTCCAAGATATGTAAAAGACATTTCAAAAATTGTATTTGATAATATATATGAAAGATCAATTTCAAATTTGTTGATTGCAGGTCCACCATCATCAGGTAAAACAACAATGCTCAAGGACTTAACTTATCATTTATCTTCAGGTAAAATGGGTATTTTTTATAAAGTTTGTATTGTTGATGAAAGAAAAGAAATTGCAACAATAAACAAAAATACAAAAGAATTGGGACTAAATACTGATGTCTTATATGGTTTTCCAAAGTCAGTTGGTATTTCTATGGCTGTCAGGTGTCTTTCACCACATATTATAATTTGTGATGAAATTAGTCATGAAGATACAGATGAGATTATTAAAGCTATGAATTCGGGTGTTATATTTATTTTTACAATTCATGCAAAAAATTATGAAGAATTAAAGAGAAAAGTCACATTCCAAAAGTTACTTGAGAATGGATGTGTTGAGAATATACTATTTTTAGATAGTTTTAAAAAATTTACAATTATATCAAATGGTCTTACAAAAGAGGTAGTTTATGAAAGCTATGATAATTCTATTAGTAATTATTCTGACAATAATAACAGCTTTGAATTATATTAAAAGAATAAAGCTTCATACGAAAGCATTAAGTCAATGTGTTTTAATGATAGAAAATATTGAAATTTTGTTGTCATATAATAATTTGAGTGTCAAAGAAATATTAAAAATGCTTTCAACAAACAAAACTTATTATCTACTTACATTTATAAATATAATAAATGAAAATATGGAAGTTAAGGAAAATGAATATATATTAAATGATGATAACATTACTTACATAAAGAATAATGCTTATCTGAATAAAGACGATAAGGAAACATTAATTAATTATTTTTCTGTGCTTGGAAAATCTGATTTGAATGGCCAGATAATAAATTGTAAGACATATAAAGACATTTTTAATAAGAAGTTAAAAGAAAACGAAATTAAGGAGTTAAAAGATTGTAAAAGTTCGGGGATGTTAATATTAGGTGTTGGATTCTTAATTATTATTATGTTGATTTAAGTGGTGAAAATGGATATTTCATTTCTTTTTAAAATTGCAGGAATAGGTTTGATTGTTGCAATAATGCAACAAATGTTGTCAAAAGCAGGTCGTGAGGAGTTTGCAACATTGACTGTAATTACAGGTATAGTTGTTATTATTGCAATGCTCATACCACAGTTATCATCTGTAATTGATGAAGTCAGCTCTATCTTCAATTTATGAACATATTATTTAAAATTGCAATAGTAACTGTTGTATATGTTATATCAGCATCTGTAATTAAAACGTACAGACCTGAATATGTTTTTCTGCTCAGACTGATAGCAATTTTTATTATTATATTCTATTCAATTGATTATTTGACTGAATTTATCAGTTCTTGTTTAGTTTTATTATCTTCATTTGATATTGAATCATCACATATTTCTTTATTGATAAAGATAATTGGAATTGCAATACTAACTGACATCATTTCTGATAATTTAAAAGACAATGGTGAAATTGCTCTGTCTAATACGGTTATATTGTTATCAAAATTCATTATTCTTTATATGACAATTCCAATCTTTAATGGAATAATTATTTTTTGTTTAAAATTTATTGATTTGTAATGAAAAAGATTCTATGTTTTTTTATAATTTTTATTGTTTTGTTTTCTATGTCGATATGTTCCTATTCATATGAATATACTGAAGAAATATTTGAAAATATCGATGATTCAACTAAAGAATATCTCAATGATTTAGGTATTGATGAAATATCTTTTGAAAAATTATTTGAAATAACTCCGACAAGAGTTATCGAATTTATATTTTCATTGGCATTCGATAAAACAAAATCATTATTTGATAGATTTGTTTTGATTTTTTTTGTTTTGCTTATTTCTGCAATAGCTACATCATTTTTAAATAATAACACACAGTTAAATAAGATTATTGATTATTTATCTATACTTATTATTCTTTCATTTATTATGGAATCATTAAGCAGAATAATAACCGATGCAGCTGTTGGGTTAAAAACATCTAATATTTTTATCAATACATATTTGCCTGTAATGATTGGAATAATTGTTGCATCAAGAAACCCTGCTTTAGCCGTTACATATAATACATTTACAATTCTTTTATCAAATATAATTTCATTTATTTCAGATAAATTATTGATTCCGTTAATTAGTGCTATATTTTCATTAAATATAATATTATTTTTTTCTGCTGACAACTATCATTTAAGAATTAATAAAATATTCAGAAAATTGGTCGTTGTAATATTATCATTATTTTCTACTTTATATACTGGATTGTTATCAACTCAAAGTATTTTAGCCTCATCTTCTGATAGTTTTGCTTTAAAAGGAATTAAGTTTATATCTGGAACTTTCATTCCTGTCGTGGGTGCTAATGTCAGTGATGCAGTTTCATCCATAATAAGTAGTTTTTTAATAATGAAAAGCACTTTAGGTGTTTTTATAATTATTGTAGTAATTCTTATAAATTTGCCTGTAATGATAGAATTGCTTGTTTGGTATTTTTTTCTTGGCTTCTGTTCCATCGTCTCATCTTTATTAAAGTTAGATACTATTACAGATGTTTTTGATAGTTTAGCATCTACAATTTCATTATTAAATATTGTCTTATTTTTTATTACTTTTGTTTTAGTTATATCAACAGGAATTATAATTGTTATGGGTAAATAATAAATGGAATATTTTAAGACATGGATTTTTTCATTATGTGGTGCAGGAATAATAACATCTGTATTCAGAATTTTAGTTAGCAATTCTAATGTTAAAAAAACAGTAAATATATTTTTATCAATGTTTGTTTTCCTTTATACAGTTATTCCAATTAAGAATATCATATCTGATTTTGATTTTCGGTTTGAAAATGATATTGAAACAAGTTCATATACGGATATTTATAAAGATGGGTATGAAACCATTATAGTTAAGTCTATTGAAAATGTATGTGACAAACATAATGTTTCAATTGTAAATATCAATATTAATTCATACATTGATACTGATGGCTATTTAGTTATCGAAAAGATAGAACTTGAATTGAGTAATGGTGATAAAAATCAAATTATAGCCAAGGAATTAAAAGAGCAATTTAATTATGAGGTGATTTTTATTTGAATATTATCAATGATTTATCAGTATTAATTAAAAAGGTAAAAATAGATAAAAAAACTATAATAGTATTAATTGCTGGTTTTCTCTTAATTATTATATTGTTTGTGTCTGAAATGGATTTTGAAACTGAAAAAGAAGATATTAAAAGTGAATTGTCTGATGAAGAATACTGTAATTATCTTGAAAATAAATTAAAACATTTTATAGAGAGAATTGATGGAGCAGGGAGAACAGAGGTTATAATTACACTTGCAGAAACTAAAGAATATATTTATGCTACAGATGACAAAGATATCCGAAAGAATAATAGTAATAGTGATGATTCGACAATTGAAAAAGATTACGTAATTATAGAAAACGATAATAATGATGTAGGGTTGTTAATAAAGACTATAGAACCCAAAATCAGAGGTGTTGCAGTATCTTGTGAAGGTGGAGATAATGTTAAAGTTCAACAACAAATATATTCAACTATTGAAGCAATTCTAAACATAAAAACATCAAGTATTTCCATTTCAAAATTATCATTAACGGAGGACGAATATGAAAAGCAAAATAATTGGTAAAAAACAACTTTTAAGTTTATCTTTGATTTTAGCACTTGGCTTATCGGTTTATGTTAATTGGTACTACACAAATAATTATAATGATATTTCTGAACCTGAAACATCAGAAAATATCAATTTGGGTGAAGCTCAACTTGTGAATTCAAATAATATGTCCGAAAACAAAGAAGATTATTTTACTCAAGCAAAGGTAAACAGAACAAAAGCTCACGATGAAGCAATAAAAAATCTTGAAGATATGATTTCTAATAAAAATTTTGATGAAGACACAATAAACCTTGCAAGAAATAATTTAGTGAATATTTCTAAAGAAATAAAGCTGGAAACAGATATAGAAAACATTATCAAGGCACAATTAAGTGAAGATTGTCTTGTTACGTATAATGAAGATAGTATTGAAGTGATAATGCCCAAAGGTACAGTTAATGATGAATCAGTTGTAAAGGTCAAAGATATTATTCTGTCAAAAACAGATTTATCATCAGAAAAAATTGTAATTATAGAATTAAAATGATGTATATACAACGAAAATATACATTTATCTATTGAAATTTAAACTGTGTAGTGATACAATATATACAAATAAAATGTATATACATTCGTACCGCAGAAAAATGAAAAAACACTCCCTGTCTTTTTCTGGCGGGGAGTGTAATTTTTTGGAGGATGTTATGACCCGTAAAGAAGAAAGAGAGCTCGCATTTACACTAATTTTTGAAAAAATTTTCAATGATGAGTTATCTATTGAGGAAATCTCAAATAATGCAGTTGTGGCAAGACTTATTGAAGAAAACACTTTTGCATTTTCATTAGCTCAGTTAACTTATGAGCATGTTGAGGAAATTGATAATATTATCAACGAAAACTCTGTTGGCTGGAAGGTTGAGCGTTTACCAAAGGTTTCTCTTGCTCTTATGCGTCTTGCTATTTGTGAGATACTTTATGTACCGTCAATTCCAAGTGGTGTTTCAATCAATGAAGCAGTTGAGCTTGCAAAGAAATTTGCTTCTCAGGAGGATGCATCTTTCATTAACGGTATTCTCGGTAAATATGTCAGAGAGAATGTGACGGAATGAGCTTTTTCCTTGGAATAGACACAAGCAATTATACAACTTCTGTTGCTTTATATGATGATGTAACTAATTCTGTAATTATTAAAAAGAAATTGTTACCGGTTAAAGATGGCGAAAAAGGTATTCGTCAAAGTGATGCTGTGTTTCATCATACTGTTCAACTACCTGAATTAATTAAAGAAATATTTGAAGATAACAAATATGATATAAGTGGAATCGGTGTTTCAACTAAGCCTTGTAATGAAGAAGGCTCATATATGCCTTGCTTTTTAGCAGGATTGTCAGTAGCTGTTTCATTATCTTCTGCTATGAATGTGCCGTTATATAAATTTTCACATCAGGATGGTCATATTACTGCAGCTTTGTATTCTGCTGATGCTTTGAATTTTATAAATAATGAATTTATTGCATTTCACATTTCAGGTGGGACATCACAAGCACTTCTTGTGAAACCCAATGATAAATACTTTGAAACTGAAAAAGTAGCAGATTCACTTGATTTAAAGGCAGGACAGGCTGTGGATAGGGTAGGAATTTCACTTGGTCTTAAATTCCCTTGCGGTCCTGAGCTTGAAAAAATCGCTTTACAAAGTGATAACAATCTTGAGTATATTAAGGTTTTCAGGCGTGACGGCATGTTCAGCCTTTCAGGTGTTGAAAATAAATGTAAGCAAATGCTTGACAAAGGATGTAAGTATGAGGATATTGCTCTTTTTTGCTTAAGCTATATTTATTCAGCAATTGATGACACAGTTTCGGAGCTTATAGGAAAATATGGCGATTTACCTGTTGTTTTTTCAGGTGGAGTTATGTCAAACAAGATTATCAGAAATAAAATAGAATCAAAGTATAAATCATATTTTGCAGAGCCACAATTTTCCGCTGATAATGCTTGTGGTGTTGCAGTTTTAGCTTCAATTTGTAATAAAGGAAAAATTTAAATGAATTCACCTCTTATTCTAAGTGTTACACAATTGAATAATTATGTTAAATCGATTATTGAACAGGATGAAAATCTTTACAATGTTTTTGTAATTGGTGAAATATCAAATTTTGTTGACCATTACAGAAGCGGTCATCTTTATATGAGTATTAAGGACAATCAATCTGTAATCAGTGCTGTAATGTTTGCCGGAAATGCATCAAAGCTAAAATTTAAGCCTCAGAACGGAATGTCTGTAATTATTCGTGGTCGTGTTTCACTTTATGAGCGTGACGGTAAATATCAGCTTTATATTGATGATATGCAACCTGATGGAGTAGGCACTCTTGCTTTAGCTTTTGAACAATTAAAAGAAAAGCTTTCAAAATTGGGCTTATTTGATAATGACCATAAAAAGAGTATTCCTCGGTTTCCAGCAAAAATCGGTGTTATTTCTTCTCCCACAGGTGCAGCAGTTCAGGATATTTTGAATGTTCTTGAAAGACGATATCCTATTGCTGAAATCGTTTTTGCAGGTGTACAAGTTCAAGGTGAGTCTGCCGCATCAACAGTATGTAATGCTTTGAGAAAAATGAACCAAACCGATGTTGATGTGATTATTATTTCTCGTGGTGGTGGCTCAGCAGAGGATTTGTGGCCATTCAACGACGAAAAACTTGCCTTTGAAATTTATAATTCAAAAATTCCCGTAATTTCGGGAGTGGGTCACGAAACTGATTTTACAATATGTGATTTCGTTGCTGATTTACGAGCACCAACACCATCTGCTGCAGCAGAGCTTGCAACTCCTGATATTAAAGAACAAAGATATTATATTTCATCTTTAAAATATTCAATTGAGAATATTTTTAATTCATATATTGATGATTTGTCTTATAATTTAAATAAACTTGTTAATTCACAGGTGCTACAAAAACCTGAAAAAATTATTGAGAATTGTGAGTTGTATCTTGATTCGTTAAATGAACATTTAAATAACAACTTTAAAAATATTTTAACAGATTATTCATCATCTTTTGCTATACTTTGTTCAAAACTTGATTCTTTAAGTCCGTTAAAGGTTTTATCTCGTGGATACTCAATAGTTAAGCAAAATAATGAAGTTTTAACTGATGTGCATCAATTGAAAAATGGTGATGTTGTTTCTATTCAATTTGAAAATGGAACTGCTAAAGCAGAAATAATTGAGGTGTGATTATGAATTTAACATATGAACAGGCGACAAAAAGACTTGAGGAAATCGTTGCACTACTTGAAGATGGTGAAAAGTCACTTGAAGAGTCTTTAGCGTTATATGAAGAAGGAATTAAATTGTCTGATTTTTGTATGAAAAAACTTCAGAACGCTAAACAGAAAATTATTGATATAAATGAGGTCAAGAATAATGACTGATATTAAAGAATATGTAAATCAACAAGCAAAATTGATTTCTGACAGATTGGATGTTTTACTTTCAGAAAATATGCCGTCAACTGTCCTTGAAGCAATGAAATACAGCGTTTCAAACGGTGGTAAGAGAATAAGACCCATACTTGCAATTGAATTTGCAAGGGCTTGTAATGGTGATGTTGATACTGCACTTGATTTTGGTTGTGCAGTTGAAATGATTCACACTTATTCGCTTATCCACGATGATTTACCCTGTATGGATAATGATGATATGAGAAGAGGCAAGCCTTCTTGTCATATTGCGTTTGGTGAGGATAACGCTTTACTTGCCGGTGATGCACTTCTTACAGAGGCTTTTGGTTTATTGTCATCTGTAAGAAATATACCTGATGTGAACATTGTAAGAGCAGTTTTATATCTTTCATCATTTGCAGGAATTAACGGTATGGTTGGTGGACAAGTTCTTGATTTGCAGTTTGAAGATACAAAACCAACAGTTGATGAAATTCTTAAAATGTATTCTTTAAAAACATGTGGTCTTATTAAAGCATCTTGTGTTTTAGGATGCCTTTCATGTAATGATTATGATGAAAAAAAGATTTTAGCAGCTATTGAATATGCTGAAAACCTTGGAATTGCCTTTCAGATTCAGGATGATATACTTGATATTGAAGGAGATTCTGTTTCTCTTGGTAAACCTGTTGGCAGTGATGAAAAGAATGATAAATCAACCATTGTTAAACACTTTGGTCTTGTTAAATCTAAAGAACTTGTAAAAGAATATACAGATAAAGCAATATTGGCTTTAAATATTTTTGAAAATAGTACTGAAACATTAAAACAACTTGCATATATGCTTGTTGATAGAAAAAATTGATTGGAGTCTTTCTTTAATGGGCTATAAATTTTTGGAAAACATAAAAGCTCCTAATGATTTAAAGAAACTTAATATTAATGATTTAATTGAACTTTCCACTGAAATCAGAGATTATATGATTAAAACCGTTTCTGTAAATGGTGGTCATCTTTCCTCTAATCTCGGTGTTGTTGAATTGTCTGTTGCTATCCATAAGGTGTTCGATTCTCCAAATGATAAAATCGTATGGGATGTCGGACATCAGGTATATGCTCATAAATTAATTACAGGAAGATACAAATCTTTTTCAACATTAAGAAAAGAAAATGGTATATCAGGATTTTGCGCGCCAAATGAAAGTGATCATGATACATTTTACAGCGGACATTCAAGCACATCTATTTCTGCAGCATTAGGAATTGCTGAGGCCAATAAAATTCTTGGAAATAATAATTATACAATTGCTATAATTGGTGATGGTGCATTAACAGGTGGTCTTGCTTATGAGGCACTTAATAATGCAGGTCGTTCAGGTACTAAGCTTATTGTTATTCTTAATGATAACGAAATGTCAATTTCTGAAAATGTTGGCTCTATGGCACGTTATCTTGCAATTGTCCGTTCAAAACCGGGATACAATATTTTGAAAGCCAAAACAGAGGATACGCTTAATAAAATTCCTTTAATCGGTTCACCCATTGCACATTGTGTTTCTTATGTTAAAACACGAATCAAGAATTTAATGTATAAGAGTACTTTTTTTGAGGATTTAGGCTTTAATTATATGGGACCAATTGACGGTCACAATATTGAGCATTTATGCGAAGCATTAAATTCTGCAAAACTTTCTGACGAACCTGTTTTATTACACATCAGTACGACTAAAGGTAAAGGATATAACTTTGCTGAAAAATCACCAAGCACTTATCATGGTATTTCTAATTTTGATGTTGTTACTGGTGAATGTAAAGTCAGTTCAACAAATTTCTCAGAAGAATTTGGAAAAATGTTATGTGAACTGGCTGAAAACAATAAAAGAATTTGTGCTATTACTGCTGCAATGTCACTTGGTACAGGTCTTAAAGAATTTTCAGAAAAATACAATGATAGATTTTATGATGTAGGTATTGCTGAACAACACGCTGTTACTTTTGCTTCAGGCCTTTCAAAAGGCGGAATGATTCCTGTTTTTCCTGTTTATTCTACTTTTTTACAGAGAGCATATGACCAACTGGTCCATGATGGTACTTTACAAAATCAAAAAATGGTTATCGGAGTTGACAGAGCAGGTTTTGTTGGTGAAGATGGTGTAACGCATCAGGGTTTACTTGATGTTTCTTATCTTAATAGCATTCCGGGTGTAACTGTTTATTCTCCGTTTACTTATGATAAATTAAGACGTGACCTTAAAAATGCTATTTGTAACTCAGATAACCTTACTGCAATAAGATATCCTCGTGGATGTGAAATGGAATTACCAACCGGTTATCTTATTACAGATAATGATTTTGATTATTTTGAAAACGATAAAAAAGTTCTTATCATTTCATATGGTCGAATTTCTGTTAATGTAATGAATGCTGTGGATATTTTAAATGGTCAAGGTATTAAAGTTTCTTTATTAATTCTAAATAAGATTAAACCAATTAATAAAGAAGTTGCAGATATCGCCCTTGATTATTCTCATGTGTTCTTTTATGAAGAAAGTATAAGGTCCGGCAGCATTGGTGAGTCCTTTGCTGATTTACTGCTTGCTGAAGGATTTAACAAAAAATATTATCATATTGCTGTTCCTGATGAGTTTATTCCTCATGCATCTGTTTCTTCTTTAATGAAGAAGTATAAATTTGATACTGAAAGTATTGTTAAAAATATTTTGGAGAAATATAATGGCTGATAAGAAAAGACTTGATACTGTTGTAGTTGAATTAGGTTTTGCTGAGACTCGTTCTAAAGCTTCTGCTATCATTATGGCAGGTGAAATATATGTAAATGGTCAAAAAGAAACTAAAGCGGGTTATACAGTTAAAGAAAAAGATGTTATTGAATTTATTGGTAAAAAAATGCCTTTTGTAAGTCGTGGAGGCTATAAACTTGAAAAGGCAATGAAAAACTTCAATATTACTCTTGATAATTGTATATGTATGGACATTGGTGCATCGACAGGGGGGTTTACTGACTGTATGCTTCAATGTGGTGCAGCTAAAGTATATTCAATTGATGTGGGTTACGGTCAGCTTGCGTGGAAATTGCGTACTGACGAAAGAGTTGTTAATCTTGAGCGTACAAATTTCAGATATTTAACAAAAGAAACTGTAACTGAAGATATTGATTTTGCAAGTATCGATGTATCTTTCATTTCTCTTAAAAAGATTTTACCTGTTTTATTTGATTTTTTGACAACTGACGGACAGACAGTTGCTCTTATCAAGCCTCAGTTTGAAGCAGGTCGTGATAAAGTTGGTAAAAAAGGTGTCGTACGAGACAAAAATACTCATAAGGAAGTAATATCAGAAATTGTAAAATTTGCTTATGAAACAGGTTTTTCAATATTTAATTTAGATTTTTCACCAATAAGAGGACCTGAAGGAAATATTGAGTATCTTGTTTTCCTGTCAAAAAGTATCGATAAAGTATTAAAAGTAAGTAACGATGATATAAATGATATTGTTGAGAAATCTCATTCAGAATTGAGTGGTGAATAAAATGAAAATAGGAATTGTTCCAAATTTTACAAGAGAAAAAACTCTTGATGTTTTTAACAACACAATTTCATATCTTGAAAAATATAATATTGACTATTATTTTGACAGAATATCATTTGAACACGCTTCATTAAATATTGGTGAAAGCAAAATTATCGATAATGTTTATGAGAATACTGACCTTGTGTTAGTTATCGGTGGCGATGGTTCGTTTATACACGCAGCAAAAGATGCAGCTGTTCATAAAAAGTCTGTTCTTTGCATAAATGCAGGTAATTTAGCCTTTTTAGCAGGTCTTGAAGGGAATGAACTTTATTTGCTTGAAAAGCTCATTTCAGGCGATTATATGACAGATAGAAGAATGATGCTGGAAGTGGTTTTGAAAGATAATTTAAATGAAAAACTTTTAGGATATTGTTTAAATGATGTTGTTATTGCCCGTTACGGAGAAATTAAGCTCATTGACCTAGATGTGTACTGTAATGATAGGAAAATTAACAGTTATCGTGGTGATGGCGTCGTAATTTCAACTCCAACCGGTTCAACAGCTTACGCCTGGTCTGCAGGTGGTCCCGTTATTGACCCGGATTTGAAATGCATAACAGTTACTCCGATTTGCACACATTCATCATTAATCAGAACTTTTGTATTTAATGAAAAGTCCATCATTAAAGTTAAATCTCCTATAAATTCGCAAAAAATTTGTTTATCTACCGATGGTGATAAATCTCTTGAATTAAATAATAATTCCGAAATAATAATACGGAAGTCAGATTATTATGCTGAATTTATTCGAATTAAAACTGATGAATTTTTTGACATTCTTAATCAGAAATTAACATAAAGGATAAATAAAATGAAAAAGAAAAGACATGAGCTAATTCTTAATTACATAAAAAACAACAATGTATCACGTCAGGAAGAAATTATTAAAATGCTTGTTGAAAATGGTTTTAATGTTACTCAAGCAACTATTTCCCGTGATATAAAAGAACTTAAAATTATAAAAGAACATTTTGGCAAAAATGATATCAGATACGCTGTAAGTGAAAAAATTGATAATGATGATAATTATAAAATGATATTTAAGCGTTCTGCTATTTCGGCTGATGCTGCTATGAATATTATCGTTGTTAAGTGTTATTCAGGAACTGCAAACGCTGCTTGTATTGCACTTGATAGCATGAATCTTTCAGGTCTTGTAGGTACAATAGCAGGTGATGATACGATTTTTGTTGCTTGTAAGGATGTTGACGCAACTACAAATATTATTAATACTATTAACGCATTACTTAAGGGTTGATTTTTTATGATTTCTAATCTGAAAATATCAAATATAGCTATTATTAAAGAAGCTGTTGTTGATTTTAACAATGGCTTAAATGTGTTAACTGGTGAAACGGGTGCAGGTAAGTCAATTATCATAGATTCTATCAATGCTATACTTGGTGAAAGAACTTCTCGTGAACTTATCCGAACAGGTAGCAATAATGCTGAGGTTACAGCTTATTTTGAAGACATCAATAACAATGTAATTGAAGTGCTTAATGAACTTGGACTCAGTTGCGAAGAAGATAATTCTTTATTAATTTCAAGAAAAATATCACTTGATGGAAAAAATATCTGTAAAGTTAATGGCACAACTATCAATGTTTCAATGCTTAAAAGACTTGGTCAATCACTTGTTAATGTTCACGGTCAGCTTGATAACCATAATTTATTAAATGAGGAACTACACTATACATACATTGATAATTATGCTGAAAATAATAAAATAAAAGATAAGTATTTATCTGCTTATAATGATTATTGTGAAACAAAGAAACGCTATAATAGCTTAATTGTGGATGAAAGTGAAAAAGCAAGAAAAATCGATTTGCTTACTTATCAGATTAATGAAATCATTGATGCTGATATTCGAGTAGGTGAATGGGAAGAGCTTGAAAAAAGAAAAAAAGTTCTTCAGAATGCAGAACAATTATTAAGCCTTATTAATAATGTTGTTGACATTTTTGATGGAAATGATGATTTTAGTGGTATTAACGATATGTTGAATACTGCTTCTAATTCTTTAATTAAAGCATCATCATTTGATGAAACATTAAATAGAATCGCAGATTCAGTTACTGATATGTCATATAATATCGGTGATTTTACAAGTGAATTAAAAAGTTTTATATATAATTTTGATGTCGACCCTACAGAACTTGATGTTATTGAAGACAGATTAAATACTTTATTCAAGTTGTCAAAAAAGTATGGTTCAACTGAAGAAGAAATTTTAAATTTTCTTGAAAACGCTCAAAAAGAATTAGATAATATCACTTTTTTTGATAAGAAAAAGGAAGAACTTGAGCAGAAATTGAACGATAAACTTGCAAATTTAGAAAATGCTGGTAAAGAATTATCTGAAAATCGTAAGAGATATGGTGAACTCTTTGTCCAAGATGTTGCGAATGAATTATCATTTCTTGATATGGCATCAATAACATTTAAAGTAATTCAGAATAAAAAAGATTTTGATGAAACCGGTGCTGATGAAATCTATTTTCTTATTTCAGCAAATGCAGGTGAAGAACCAAAGCCACTTTCAAAGATTGCATCCGGTGGCGAATTGTCACGAATTATGCTTGCAATTAAAAATGTTTTGGCAAGTAAGGATAATATTCAGACATTAATTTTTGATGAGGTTGACACAGGTGTAAGCGGTCGTGCGGCACAGAAAATTGGTATAAAGCTTAAAGAGGTTTCAAAAAACAGACAAGTTCTTTGTGTAACACATTTAGCACAAATCGCAGCCTTTGCAGATAATCATTTCTTAATTTCTAAATCTGAAAGTAATAATAAGACTTTTACAAAGGTCGAATCTCTTGATAATGATGGTAGAATAAAAGAAATTGCTCGTATTATAGGTGGAATTGAAGCAAGTCAGCTGTCACTTGATACTGCTGCTGAAATGATTGAAAATGCAAAGAAATATTAACTTGACAATTATTTTTAATTGTGTATAATAATCTCAATGACTTTGAAGCGAAGAAGTAATAAGACCTTTGTAGTTACAGAGAGTGTTCGGTTGGTGTAAGAACACACGCAAAGCTTATGAAATACATCGTGGAGTTGCACTTTTGAATTATCAGTAGGAAGTGTCGGGAGTACCCGTTATAGTACAGAGTAATGTCAGTTACTCGTTGAGGCTGTATTTGTGAGAATACAGTAAACTGAGGTGGTAACACGAAATCTTTTCGTCCTCTGCTTTTTGCAGGGGACTTTTATTTTTTCAGGAGGTAGTTTTATGAAAGTTTATGAAGAACTCGTTGCTCGTGGACTTATAGCACAGGTAACAAATGAAGAAGAAATCAAAAATCTTGTAAATGAAGGTAAGGCTGTTTTCTATATTGGTTTTGACCCAACTGCCGACAGCTTACACGTTGGTCACTTTATGGCTCTTTGTCTTATGAAGAGGTTGCAGATGGCCGGTAACAAGCCAATTGCCCTTATCGGTGGAGGCACAGCTATGATTGGTGACCCATCAGGCAGAAGTGATATGCGACAGATGATGACAAAAGAAACAATTCAGCACAACTGCGATTGCTTTAAAAAGCAGATGAGCCGTTTTATTGATTTCTCTGAAGGTAAAGCACTTATGGTTAATAATGCTGACTGGCTTCTTGACCTTAATTATGTGGATGTTCTCCGTGAAGTTGGTGCTTGCTTCAGCGTTAACAGAATGTTGGCTGCTGAATGTTATAAGCAGAGAATGGAAAAAGGCCTTTCATTCCTTGAATTCAACTATATGATTATGCAGAGCTACGACTTCTATGAATTATTCCAGAAATACGGCTGTAATATGCAGTTCGGCGGTGATGACCAGTGGAGCAATATGCTCGGTGGTACTGAACTTATCCGTAGAAAGCTCGGTAAAGATGCTCATGCTATGACAATTACACTTCTTCTTAATTCAGAAGGTAAAAAGATGGGTAAAACACAGTCAGGTGCAGTTTGGCTTGACCCTAATAAAACATCACCATTTGATTTCTATCAGTATTGGAGAAATGTTGATGATGCAGACGTTCTTAAATGCATCAGAATGTTAACATTCTTACCAATGGAAGAAATTGAAAAGATGGATTCTTGGGAAGGCAGTCAGTTGAATACTGCAAAAGAAATCCTTGCATTTGAACTTACAAAGCTTGTTCACGGTGAAGAAGAGGCTAATAAGGCTCAGGAAGGTGCAAGAGCACTTTTCTCAGGTAAGGGTAATACAGATAATATGCCAACAGTAGAACTTGTTGCAGATGATTTTAACGACGATAGTGTACTTGTTGCTGATATAATGATTAAAGCAGGTATTGCAAAGTCAAAGGGTGAGTGCCGTCGTCTTATTGAACAGGGTGGCGTATCTGTTGATGATGAAAAGGTTACAGAGCCGTTCAAAGCACTTACAAAAGCTGATTTCGAAAAAGGATATGTAATCATCAAGAAAGGTAAAAAAGTCTTCTATAAGGCTGTTTTAGCTTAAATAATACAATATAAAGAAAAGGCTTACTGATTATTTTCAGTAAGCCTTAAATTTGTGTAAATTTTAAATTATGAGTTAAGTGCTGTATAAACTGCGTCACCATCATGATTGTAAACAAGAACTGAAATATCTACTTCAGAAGTTGTAATCATTCTAACCTCAACATCTGTTTCTGCAATAGTAGAGAAAACTTTTGCCGCAACACCCGGACAGTTTTTCATTCCTTCGCCGAAAACTGAAATTTTTGTGTTACCACTGCTTATAGCAAGTTTGAGTTCAGGATGAAGTTCACGAAGTTTAGATGCAGTTTCAAATACCTTACCTAAATCTTCATCGTTAACTGTAAATGAAAGATTAGATGTTTTACCCTGTGGAGGATTCTGTGAAATCATATCAACATCAATTCCTGCATTTGAAAGCATTTCAAAAATTTGTGCAACAACTTTAAAATCAGCAGGGGAGTCATTAATCGAAATTAACGTAACATTTTCAATCATTGTAATATTATCAATATTTTTCATTGTTTGACCTCCTTATGAATTAACTAAATCTTTCATTGAGTAAAATCCCGGTTCTTTACCAACAAGGAACAAGCCTGCATTAACAGAACCATTTGCGAATAACTGTTTTGAATATGCTGAATGAGAAATTTTAATAACTTCATCAGCTCCTGCAAAGATTATTTCGTGCTCACCAACAATTGTACCGCCACGAACAGCATGAATACCAATTTCATTCTTTGTTCTCTTCACTCTCTTTGAATGACGGTCAAATTCATATATCGGCTTTTCATCGAGTGCTTCAGAAATCGAATCAGCAAGCATTAATGCAGTACCGCTTGGAGCATCAATTTTCTGATTATGATGTGCTTCAACAATTTCAATATCAAAACTGCCCTGAAGTACTTTTGCAGCCTTTTTTGCAAGTTCTGATACAAGACTAACACCGATTGACATATTTGCAGAGAAGAAAAGTGGAACTTCATCTGAAGCAGATTTAATTGCATCAATTTGTTCATCATTAAGTCCTGTTGTAGCAATTACAGCAGGCATTTTCTTTTCTTTAGCAAAACTTAATAAGTCATTAAGTACAGATGGGTGAGAAAAGTCAATAATTACATCTGCATCAACATTAATTTCGTTAAATGATTTATAAATTGGGAACGAACACTCTGCTGTTGCTATATCAACACCTGCAACTATTTCACAATCATTTCTGTTTTCAACACAAGAAGCAATTGCTTTTCCCATTTTACCTAAAGCACCGCTTAAAAAAATCCTTGTCATTTTTTCACATCCAATTTATAAGTTAAATCAAATTATACTTTTTAAGAATAGACTGAAGTTTTGCTGTCTTTGCATCATCCATTTCACAAAGTGGCATACGAAGAGGACCTACATCAAAGCCCATCATCTGCATTGCAACCTTAACAGGAATCGGATTAACATCCATAAACATTGCATTGATAAGTTCAAGATATTTAAGCTGAAGTTCAGCACTTTCCTTAACTTTTCCTTCAAGATAAAGAGTTGGAATATCGTGTGCAAGCTTTGGACAGATATTTGAAAGAACAGAAATTACACCTTTACCACCAAGTGACATTAGAGGTACAATCTGGTCATCATTACCTGAATACACATCAAGTTTATCACCACAAAGTGCAATTGTTTCAGCAATCTGTGAAATATTACCACATGCTTCTTTTGTAGCAATAATATTCTTATGTTCACAAAGTTCTGCATAAGTTGATGGAAGTACATTAACACCTGTTCTGCTTGGCACATTGTAAATGATAATTGGTTTTGATGTATTATCAGCAATTGCATTATAATGTTTTACAAGACCACGCTGAGAACATTTGTTGTAATATGGTGTTACAACAAGCATTGCGTCAGCACCTGCTTTTTCAGCATCGTTAGAAAGCTCAATAGCATATGCTGTTTCATTACTACCAGTACCAGCAATAACAGGGATTCTGTGGTTAACAACATCACAAGTGAACTTGATTACATCAGAATGTTCTTTTGGTGTAAGAGTTGCACTTTCACCAGTAGTACCACAAATTACAATTGAATCAGTACCGTTTTCAATATGAAATTCAAGAAGCTTTTCAAGTGACTTGTAGTTAACACTTGTATCTTCATTAAATGGTGTTACAATTGCAACACCGCAACCTGTAAAAATAGGATTGTTACTCATAATTAATTACTCCTTTAAAGGAAATTAGTCCATATAACCTTCTGCACAAAGAAGTTCTGCCATAAGAACTGCACCACCTGCAGCACCACGAAGTGTGTTGTGTGAAAGACAAACAAATTTGTAGTCGTACTGTGTATCTTCACGAAGACGTCCAACGGAAATTGCCATACCACCTTCAAGGTCACGATGCATCTTTGTCTGTGGCATATTGTCTTCTTCAAAGTAATTGAGGAACTGTTTTGGAGCGTGTGGAAGCTCTAATTCCTGAGCACGACCTGCAAAGTCTTTCCATATATTTAATATTTCTTCTTTTGATGGTTTATTCTCAAATCTTACAAATACAGCACCCATGTGACCGTTTGAAACAGGAACACGAATACACTGTGCTGTAAAGTTTGGTGATGTTGCAGGAACGATTTCGTCACCTTCAACTTTACCCCAAATCTTAAGAGGCTCTTTTTCACTCTTTTCTTCTTCGCCACCGATGAAAGGAATTACGTTATCAACCATATCCGGCCATGTTTCAAATGTTTTACCTGCACCTGAAATCGCCTGATATGTGCAAACAAGAACATCTTTAATGCCAAACTTTGAAAGTGGGAAGAGAGCAGGAACGTAACTCTGAAGTGAGCAGTTAGATTTAACTGCAATAAAACCACGTTTTGTTCCAAGTCTTTTTCTCTGAGCAGGAATAATCTCTGCATGTTCAGGGTTAAGTTCAGGAACAATCATTGGAACATCAGGAGTGTGTCTGTGAGCACTATTATTAGAAATAACAGGACACTCAGCCTTTGCATATGCTTCTTCAAGAGTCTTGATTTCATCTTTTTTCATATCAACTGCACAGAAAACAAAGTCAACCTGTGAAGCGATTTTTTCAATATCAGCAGTAGCATCCATAACAACAATATCTTTCATTGCTTCTGGAATTTCTACATCCATACACCATTTGCTACCTACAGCATCTGAATATTTCTTTCCTGCTGAACGAGGACTTGCTGCTAATACCTTAACATCAAACCAAGGATGGTTATCTAAAAGAGTCATAAAACGCTGACCAACCATACCTGTTGCACCAATTACACCAACATTATACTTTTTCACTTGAAATTACCTCCAAATAATGATAATATATCATTTGTTATAAAAAATCAGTAATGATAACGCCACCATTACTGAATAAAAATACAAAGTATTACGGACTAATGTCATAATACGAAAGCACTCCATCAAATAATGATGACAGTTGCATTACTGTTAATAATACAACCAGAATAAACATTTCCCAAGCCCTGTTTTTTCTTCGGCAACAAACCCTTTCACATTTTATCAAAAACTCTTGGGAGTTTCAAAAATGCTACTGATTTTTATTGCGCCTCAATCGCTCTAATATAATACCATTATAGAGCCATTAAGTCAAACATTTTTATTATTTTCTATATTTTTTACGGAGAAACCCTATGAAAAAATCTGATTTTTATTACGATTTACCTAAAGAATTGATTGCTCAGACTCCAATTGAGCCTCGTGACCATTCAAGAATGATGGTTTTATCACGCGAAAATGATACTATTGAGCATAAACATTTTTATGATTTTATAGATTATTTAAATCCTGGCGATTGCTTGATTTTAAATAATACAAGAGTACTTCCTGCAAGAATTTATGGAATAAAAAAAGATACAGGTGCTGTTGTTGAGTTTTTACTTTTAAATAATTTGGGAAATGACCAATGGGAATGTATTACAGGTCCGGGTAAAAGAGCAAAAATCGATACAGAATTTTCATTTGGCGACGGCATTTTAACTTGCAAAATTATTAATATTCTTGATAATGGTAATCGTATTGCAAAATTCAGTTACAATGCAAGTAATATATATGAGGTTTTAGATAAAGTCGGTGAAATGCCACTTCCTCATTATATTACTGAAAAGCTTGAAGATAAAGAACGATATCAGACTGTATATTCAAAGGAATTAGGCTCTGCAGCTGCACCCACAGCCGGACTTCATTTTACTGATGAAATCATGACTAAAATTCAGGCAAAAGGCATTGAAATCGGCTATGTTACATTACATGTTGGTATTGGTACTTTCCGTCCTGTCAAGGCTGAAAATATCGAAGACCATGAAATGCATTCTGAACACTATCATATCCCTAAAGAAACTGCTGATTTAATTAATAAAACAAAGAAAAATGGTGGCAGAGTTGTTGGAGTCGGTACAACTTGTTGCCGTACACTTGAAAGTGTTATGCAAAGTCAAGGCGAAATGAAAGAATTTGATGACTGGACAAGTATTTTTATTTATCCGGGATATAAATTTAAGTGTATTGATGCATTACTAACAAATTTTCACTTGCCTGAAAGCACACTTATAATGCTTGTTTCTGCATTATATGACAGAGAAAAAGTTTTAGAAGCGTATAAAACAGCTGTTGATGAGAAATACAGATTTTTCAGTTTTGGCGATTGCATGTTTATTTACTAAGGAGATTTTATGTATAAATTAATTAAGAAAAACGGAAATGCCCGTAGAGGTGAATTTCATACCGTTCACGGTACTGTGCAGACACCTGCATTTATGAATGTTGCAACACAAGGTGCAATTAAAGGCGGTGTTTCAGCATACGACCTTAAGGATATTGACTGTCAGGTGCAGTTGTGTAATACTTATCATCTTCATTTAAGACCAACTGACACACTTGTTAAAGAAATGGGTGGTCTTCATAAATTCACAGGATGGAATGGTCCTATTCTCACAGACAGTGGCGGATTTCAGGTTTTCTCACTTTCAGCACTTCGTAAAATCAAAGAAGAAGGCGTGTATTTTTCTTCACACATCGATGGTCATAAAATTTTTATGGGACCTGAAGAAAGTATGCAGATTCAATCAAATTTAGGCTCAACAATAGCAATGGCATTTGATGAATGTGTTGAAAATCCTGCAAAATATGAATATTCAAAGCAATCCTGCGAAAGAACAACAAGATGGCTTATCCGTTGTAAGGCTGAGATGGAAAGACTTAATTCATTACCTGATACAATCAACAAAAATCAATTGCTTTTTGGTATAAATCAAGGATGTACATTCGATGATTTACGAGTTGAGCATATGAAGGAAATTGCAAAGCTTGACCTTGACGGTTATGCAATCGGCGGTCTTGCAGTAGGTGAGCCAAAAGAAGATATGTATCGTATTATTTCTGCTGTTGAACCATATATGCCTGCTGACAAAATCAGATATCTTATGGGTGTCGGTACTCCAGGTAATATTTTAGAAGCAGTTAAAAGGGGAATGGATCTTTTCGATTGTGTTATGCCTTCAAGAAATGCAAGACACGGTCATCTTTTCACTGATGCAGGTATTATCAACATTAACAATAAAAAGTATGAAAAAGATGATTTGCCAATTGACCCTACTTGTAACTGTCCTACTTGTCAAAGACATTCCCGTGCATATATAAGACATCTTTTTAAAGCACAGGAAATTCTTGCAATGCGACTTTGTGTTATGCACGACTTATATTTCTATAATAATTTAATGCAAAAAATCAGAGATGCACTTGATAATGATACTTTTGATGAGTTCTATAATAAATATGTTGACAGACTTGACACAAGAATATAAATTAATTGTAAATTTTGTAAAATAACTTGCAAAATATGCAAAGTTTATGTATAATACAAAAGTTGTAAAATTTTTTCAAATTTGGAGGAAGTTAAAATGTTTGATTTTTTAACATTTGCTATGGCTGCACCAGCAGGTGCTGAAGGAGCAGAAGGTGCTCAGGGCTCAATGCCAATGATTATTATGATGGTTGCACTTTTTGCTGCAATGTATTTCTTTACAATTAGACCACAGAAGAAACAGCAGAAGATGGAACAGGAAATCCGTGAAAACACACAGATTGGTGATGAAATCACTACTATCGGTGGTATTTGTGGTAAGGTTGTTTCTGTAAAGGACGATGCAATCGTTATTGAAACAGGTTCTGATAGAGTTAAGATTAAGTTCAAGAAATACGCTATTCAGACTAACCACACTGCTAATGAAAAGATTCAGGCTGAGCGTGAGGCTGCTAAGGCTGCAATGCAGGAAAAGAAAGCAAAGAAGTCAAAGAAAGACGATAAAGACGCTGAATAATTATCATAAAAATAAAGTTTCCCTCATATTCTTAATTGAATGTGAGGGATATTTTTATGGGTAAAAAAATAATCAAAAAGCGTGTAGAATTAAATACTCCGATTAAGATAATTCTGAATATTATAATTTCTTCATTAATCGGAGCAATAGTATCATTACTTTTATCAATAATTTTTTCTTATATACTATCCAAATCACCGGAAGTTTCAGGGTTTATAACTATATATTTGATTATATCTGTTTTATCAGGTGCTTTTATTTGCGGTTTTTTTGGCAATAAACTTTTAAATTTCCGTGGAATTGTTTCGGGATTAATCTGTTCATTTCCGTTTTTACTTATTATTCTGTGTATAATGTTGATCGCATCTGACGGAATGTTATCAGGTTTATCAGTTTTACTTTATTTATTCATTATATTTTTCAGCCTTTTAGGCGGAATAGTAAGTTCAAATATGAAACGAAGAAAATAATATTAAAAGGACTGATTATATGACAAAGGTAATAAGCTTGAGAAAAAGGAAATTACATAATTTTGATATACCGAGAAAATCTTTTAATCGAAAGAAAATTTCTTCATCAGAAATTATTAAAGTAATCTTTCTGATACTATCAATTATATCCATTTTTTCAGGCTGTATCTTTTTTAAGCTATATGAAATTGAGTACATTACAGAAGTATGTAATAATTTTATCCTGAATCTTCAAAAAGGAACATATTTTGAAGTACTATCAACTATTTTTAAATTTGATGCTGTATTTTATTTGTCTATTTTCTTTTTAGGCACAAGCTTTGTAGGAATACCTTTAACAGCAATACCTTTAATAATTAAATGTATATTTATCGGTTATCTGAGCTCATATATGTATTGTGAATTCGGATTAAAGGGAATTTTATTCTTACTTGTTTTAATATATCCCATGATAATAATTACAACAACATCACAGATATATTCAGCAAATGAAAGTATATATATGAGTAAGTATTTAATAAATACGGTTATAAATAAAAATACAGCCGATGACATATCCATCAGGCTGTATATAATAAGAAATTTAGTTTTAATTGGAATAAGCTTAATTGCCATATCAGTAAATTCATTTTTAATAGTGACAATCGGTAGCAGATTTAATCTCCGGTAGATTTATTTATTTTAACATTAGCAAGAGGATTTGATTCGGAAGCCTTTTTTAACTGCTCATCAACAATATGAGTATAAATCTCTGTTGTACCAAGATTTTCGTGACCGAGAATGTCCTTTAAAATAAGTACATCAACATTGCCGTGCTGATACATAAGTGTTGCTGCTGTATGTCTTAATTTATGTACTGAATAGCCCTCAAGCCCACATTTTTCAAGTGCATCATAAACAATATGCTGAACGGTTTTAGGACTTATTCGCTTATTACGATTACTTAAAAATAAAGCATTTCTGTCTGTTGCAGCAACACCGTCGACAGGTCTTACAGCCATATACTGTGCAAAGGCATCAAGACAAGCGTCGTTTAAATATATTGTTCTTTCTTTATTACCTTTACCGGTAACTCTTAAAGTGTGGTCATCACGGATATCATTATAATTAAGACTTACAAGTTCAGATAAACGAAGTCCGCAATTAAGGAAAAATACAAGAATACAGTAATCTCTCTCTTTGTTTTTACCGTCAACAGATTTTAATAGTTTAATACTCTCTTCAAGTGTAAGGTACTTGGGGAGAGATTTTTTTAATCTCGGAGAATCCAAAACCTCCATAGGGTTGCTATCAATTATATTTTTCTGTTTATCGAGATACTTAAAGAATGTACGAAGACATGATACTTTTCTTGCTCTTGCTGCTTCTTGATTATCCCTTTCATTCTTGCAGTAGGAGAGAAAGGCATAAGCATCATTTAATGTGACACTTCTGACAAATTCTTCATCAATATCAAGTATGTCAATTTCATCAAATTCAATAGAAGAGGGGACTAAGCCTCTGTAATACTTAAGGAACTTGAAGAAAAGTCGCAAATCGGAGCTGTATTCTTCAATAGTGAGTGTAGATTTGTTTTTGATAACATCAAGATAAACTAAAAAATCTTTAATGATAATAGGTAAACCAACGAAATTTATTCTTTTCATTCTCTCGATACCTCCGTGAAACTGTTTCACAATAATATGATTTTTTTAAAATATTATATTTATATATAAGTATATATTAAAAAGTACAAAAGATAACCATGCAAAATAATAGAAGAAATGCTGGTTTAATATGATTAGCAGAATAGAAATTAATTAAAAGCTAATCAGCATAATTAAATAACTAATTATTTGACTGAATTACAAATTTATTAACTAATGAATCCAGAATCTTATTAAA
>JAZNWU010000018.1:0-139052 GCA_045593555.1 Candidatus Fimenecus sp.
TTATTTTTATTTTGACTCCGCTTCAGCAAAGGGAGCATATTTAATTCCAGACCATGACATTCCCAAGTGACTTGAAAATTCAAGTGTATTCAAGCGAACACCATGAACAATTACAGAAAGAAGGTTTAATATCATATTCAATCCGTGGCCACCAACACATAACAAAAGTGCAAAAACAAAAAGCAACGCATGACCAAACAAAGGTCCAGCCATAGTGTTTACTGTATTTGAAATTGCAGCTCCTGCAAGTCCAACAGCCCAAAGACGAATATAAGAAATAATATCAGAGAAGATGTTTACAACACCAAGTAAAACTGTAATTATTCCTTTACAACTTTCCAAAACAGAAGCCAAAACGCTTCCTTCATAATTTGCAAATATAAAGCTTAAAATAAAGCCAACTGCAATTAATCCAATAGAAACAAGTCCAATTGGAATTCCATAAACAACTTTTCCAATTGCAAAGAATTCAGAACTTACAACTAAAGAAAGAACTACATAAAACATTCCCCAAAGTTGTAACATTGAACCTAATTCACCAAAGAACTTCAAAGATTTTCTGTTTCTTGCCATTCCTTTTACATGTGCCACAGTAAGTTGAATTAATGCAAGACTAAAACAGAATATTTGCAAGTTCTGGTCTGTAGAAAGTTCCCCAGGACCTTTTGGATATGCAGAAGAAATTGCTGGAATAGAAATTGCTTTTATCCAATCTGGCAATTGTTCTGGAGTTAGTCCAAACCATGTACAAGTTACTGTACCCCAAATCATTGTGGCAATTCCTAAAATTAAACCCAATGGCATAAGTGGAGGATTTTTCTTTCCAGAAAGTTTGTTTTTTAGCATAATTGCCAAAACAACAACAGTTAAAAGAATTCCGTATCCACCATCACCAAAAATCATTCCAAAGAATATTGCAAAGAAAATCAAAAACCAAGATGAAATATCATATTCGTGGTAACCAGGAACTGTTCCCAAGAAATCACTTAAAGGATAAATCAAACTTACAAGTTTATTGTTTTTAAGTTTTGTAGGAACTTCAATGTCATCATCTTCTGGATCTGAAATTGCAAATGCCCACTGATTTTCTTTACACTTTGCAGAAAATTCTTCAATATTATCTGTAGGAACATAGCCACTAATCCAAGCCAAATCTGTTTCTGACTTTTCATTTTCGTGAGCCATTCCTGCATTAATATTTTCAAATTCGATATCTTTTTCTAATTCTTTTTTGAATTTCTTAATGTTTGGAATATATTTTACTTTTTCTACAAAATATGAATCAATTTGATTAATTTCTGCATTATCTTTTTCAATTTCTTGTTCCAATTGATTTGTAGACATTCTTGGGAATGGAACTTCAAAAGCTTCTGGCAAAAGTTTTTCTGGTCTACCTTCCCCACCATTAATAATCAAAAATCGTACAGATTTTTTGTCATTATTAACAAGAATTGTTTGAATGCTTTCGTCAATTTGAGCATATTTATCTGCAGAAATTTCATACAATTTTAATTGAATATCTTTTGATTTTAAATAATCAAAATCTTCAAGTAAAACACTTCCCCATTTAGAAAATCTTTCTAATTCAGTTGCATCAGAAGAAATTTCTTCAAGTAATTGCTTTTTGCGTTCAGATTTTTCAACAATTTCATTACAAAGTTCTGCAACTTGTTCCTTTGAAAGTTCTTCCATAACAAGTTTTGATTGTTTTGGAAGTTTTAATTCAGACAAAATACTTTCACTAATAATTGCATTGTTTGAATATTCTTTAAACGCGTTAAGTTTTTCACTTGAACCTTCAATTTTTTCAAGATGAACTAAACCAATTTTTCTAAGACTTTTTAATGCAGCCTCTTTTTCTTTATTTAGAAGAACAATAGAGACTTTATTCATTTGTTCAATCATTATTTAGCCTCCACTTCTTCATTTATTTTTGCTTGAAGTTTCTTTTTAGAGATTTTACTTCGCACAACAGCAGCAACTTGTTCATCACCAAGATAAACAGTAATTTTTTTGATATTAGCCTTTGTTTCTGGAATTTTTACTTTTTCAAAAAGATTAACACGCTGTGTAGTTGTTTTTAATTCTTGAGAAAGCAAACGAACTTGTTCATCCAAAACTTCGGCTTCTAAATCTAAAGAAAGAGCTTTTTCCATTCTGTCGGCAGCCATATCAATCCACAAAGGTGTTGAATACAAATCATATTCCCCACGACCAAAATCGGCACCTTCATAAATTGGAATTGTAACACCGGCAATGTTTCCAGTTCCTTTCTTAATATTTTTTACTGTTACCATATCGGGAGTAAAAGCTTCTTTTTCGCCAAAAACGGCAATCCAATCGTCAAATTCCTTTTCTAATTGAACCCGTTGAGCTCTTACTTCTTTGGCTTTGGCATCTATGGAACGAATTTCTGTTTGAAGCTGTTGTTTTTTGAGCAAAAGAGTTGGAAGATATCTTTTGTACATTTTAAGAGAGTCTTTCTGATTCTTTAGCTCATTTTTTGTCAGCTTAATTTTTGCCATTTAACCATCCTTACCTTTTTCTAAAAATTAGAACTTAATTATTTGGCCAAAATTCTTCGATTAAAGTTGATTTAAGACCTGTTTCTTCTGGTTCAAAACATTCGCTTAAAATTTTCCAACCTAAATCTAAAGCATCTTCCAATGGAATGTTTTTAGACAAATCCATCATTCCTTCTTCAAACTTAACACCGTAAGTAAGTAATTTTTCATCCCACTTACTCATGTTAAATCCCATAGATTTCTTTTCCAATGTGTCTTTATAGTTTGCATAAAGACGAATCATACCGTCCATAAGTGCACGATGGTCTTTTCTTGTTTTGCCATTAACATTCTGCTTAAGTCGTGAAAGAGAACCAAATGGCTCAATACGACCACCCTTAAGATAATACTGTCCTTCAGTAATATAACCTGTGTTATCAGGTACAGGATGTGTTACGTCGTCACCGGGCATTGTTGTTACTGCAAGAACAGTAACTGAACCTGAATTTGCAAAGTCAACAGCCTTTTCGTAACGAGCAGCCAACTGTGAATAAAGGTCGCCGGGATAACCTCGGTTAGACGGAACTTGTTCCTGGGTGATTGCAATCTCTTTCATAGCATCAGCAAAGTTAGTCATATCAGTAAGTAATACCAATACATCCTTATCCTGCAAAGCAAACTGCTCTGCAACTGCCAAAACCATATCAGGAATCATCATACATTCAACAGTAGGGTCAGATGCAGTATGAATAAACATAACTGTTTTGCTCAATGCTCCACCCTGAGAAAGTTCATCTTTAAAATAAAGGAAATCGTCGTATTTAAGTCCCATACCACCAAGAACAATTACATCTGCATCTGCCTGCATAGCAATACGGGCCAGAAGTTGGTTATATGGTTCACCTGAAATTGAAAAAATAGGTAATTTCTGCGAAACAACCAAAGTGTTGAACATATCTATCATAGGGATATTCGTTCTCATCATTCGGTTAGCAAGAATTCTCTTAGTCGGATTAACAGACGGTCCGCCGACAGGCTTCATATTCTCTGTAAGTGCTGGTCCTTTATCTCTTGGTTCACCTGAACCATTAAAAATACGACCTAATAAATCTTCGCTGAATGAAACACGCATTTCACGACCTAAAAATCGCACCTCGTCACCTGTTGAGACACCCTGACCACCTGCAAAAACCTGAAGGGATACAATGTCACCCTCGATTTTATTAACCTGTGCAAGTGATTTACCAAAACGAGTGTTAATCTGTGCCAATTCTTTATACTGAACATTGTTTGCTCTTACGGTAATAACGTTACCGGTGATTGATTCAATTCGATTAAAAACTTTATTCATTCTCACTCACCGTCCTTTAATAATTGCTCTGCCTCAGAGCCTAAATTACCGTTCTTTTCTTTATATAATGTGTCGATTTCTGCCTCAACCTTTTTAAATGTATCACTCTGGAATTCTGTATAGTTCCAGTCAATGAATTTCTGACGCATACGGTTAAGGAAACTACGAGCATCATCTTTGTTGTCTATTTCATATTCACTACCCAAAACATTTATAAGTTTGTCGGTAACATATCGCTGACGCAAAGTACCACAGTTTGCATCAATCAAATCAAAAGAATTCTGCTGAAGATAAACTGCATCAAGCATTTCTGCCTTAAGATAGATTATATAGTCAGAAATGCTTGTACCTTCTTCACCGACAACCTTCATCATAGAGCCGATTTCGTTTCCGTGATGAAGAATTTCTTTACAATAATCTGATTTTTTGCTATCAATAACACTTCTATATTTTGACCAAGAAATAAGTGGGTCAATAGCAGGATATTTTCTTGCATCTGAACGCTCACGGGATAATCCATGAAAAGCTCCAACAACCTTTAATGTTGCTTGTGTCACGGGTTCTTCAAAGTTACCGCCTGCCGGAGAAACCGTACCTCCGATTGTGACAGAACCTGTACTTCCGTCAGGCAAGCGGACATAACCTGCTCGTTCATAAAAGGCTGCAATATACGATTCAAGATATGCAGGGAATGCCTCTTCACCCGGGATTTCTTCAAGTCGTCCTGACATTTCACGAAGCGCCTGTGCCCAACGAGATGTTGAATCTGCCAAAAGAAGAACATTGAGTCCCATCTGTCGATAATATTCCGCAAGTGTCACTGAAGTATAAACTGAAGCTTCACGAGATGCAACAGGCATTGATGAAGTATTACAGATAATAATGGTACGTTCCATAAGTGAACGACCTGTTTTAGGGTCAGTAAGTTCAGGGAATTCTGTCAATGTCTCAACAACTTCACCTGCACGTTCACCACAAGCAGCAATAATAACAATATCAACATCGGCATACTTTGATGTTGTGTGCTGTAAAACCGTTTTACCTGCACCAAATGGTCCTGGAGTACAATATGTTCCACCCTTGGCAACCGGGAAGAATGAATCAATAAGTCGAACTTTGGTTTCCATTGTTTCAACAGGCGCTAATCTCTCACTATAGCATTTAACAGCTCGTTTTACAGGCCATTTGAACGACATAGAAACAGAAACATCACGACCTCGTTCATCTGTAAGAACTGCAACAGTTTCTTTCACCGTATATTCACCTTTTGGGACAATTGACTTTAATGTGTATTTTCCGAGAAGATAAAAGGGAACAAAGATTTTATGAGTAAATGGTCCTTCAGGAACTGTACCGATATATTCACCTGCACGGAGAGTATCACCTACTTTTGCTGTAGGTGTAAATTCCCATTTTTTCTCATAATCAAGTCCATCCGCATAAATTCCGCGTTCCAAAAACCAACCCGCTTGTTCTGCTAATACAGGCAACGGATTCTGAAGGCCGTCATACACCTGACCTAACAATCCCGGACCGAGTTCTGCCGACAACATATCACCGGTAAATTCAACATCGTCACCGCACTTAATACCGTCAGTCATTTCATAAACCTGAATTTGTGCAATATTACCTCTTATACGGATAACCTCACTTTTAAGTGTAGTGCCGCCAACTTTAACAAAGCATATTTCGTTCATTGAAACATTGCCTTGAAATTCAACAGACACAAGGTTACCGTTTATGCTTACAACCTTTCCTGTATTTACGGTCATTATATAGCCTCCAACCTATCTCCATTCATAATGGAGTTGTAAATTTTTTTATATGCGATTTCACCAGCATTTGTATCAAACTGTTTTATGTGTGAAATCAGTTTCAATTTAAGTCCGTAATAATAGACAAATTCCTCTGAAAAATTATCCATTGGTCTGAGAGATTCTAAAAACTCTAAACGATAATTATTAAGAAATCTTTCTGCTTCAAGAGGACTTTCAATCTCAACAGCAGTATTTGCTGTTTTTATAAGTTCATTTGATAACGGAATATTTTCTGCATCAAATGACTTTTTCATCTTGTCTGCCCTCACCTTTGCCAGAGCAAGACGTAAATTTCTTTCACCATTGTTCCATTTTTCTATTAAAGATGAACTTGATTTTTCATAATTTTTTGACGGTAAAAGAGTCATTTTATTGATTTCATTCTGTATTCTTTTGCCTGCAACCTGATTGCACAACTCAAAAAATCGTTCTTCCGTAATCGGTAACGACATATTTTCACTGATTCCATCCAAAGACGGCAACTGTGATATCAAATAATATTCTGACATAATTATTCCGCCTCTTTCAAAAGTTTAACAACCTTTGGACTGAGATAATTTGACATCATATCCACAACAGCCTCAGTAGAATAATCGTAATATGCACCACCGTTATTAACTGCAACACGGAATCCACCATCAAAATTATCATTAGCTTTAAGAGTAACACCCTTTGAAATTCTTGCTTTTAGAGAAGAAAATGCAGTTTTTTCCAAAACTTCCACATCGTTACTATTTAAAATAACTTCAATATTCTCCACATCAGGCTTATTTGCCCAACTCTCTACAACATTTATAACAAGCTGTGACAATGAATCAGCAGAATAAACTGAATCAACTGTTTCACCAACAATACCATTCAGTTCTCTTGTAACACTTTCTCTGAAGGAAATGAGAAGGTTACGTCCTGCCTGACGGATTGCGTCCTCACTTGATTTCACCATTCGCTCATTTTCTGCTTTAGCATCAGTCAGGATTTTATCAGCCTGTACTTTTGCATCTGCAATAATCTTTTCAGCTTCTGCTTTTGCAGATTTAACAATATTTTTTGCTTCAGTTTCTGCTACTTCCACACCATCTTTTTTAATCTGGTCAATGAGTTCCTGTAATTGTATTTCCATAGGGTCTACTCCTTTTCATTTATGCTGAATATAGCAATAATTATTTTATCCTTTTTACAAAAAAATGGAACCAAACTCCTCTGCAGTCAGCTGGTTCCGTTTAATACAATATTAATGAAATAATTATATCACATTCAATTTTTTTGTCAAGTTTTTGAATAACGAACTCTTAAAGAGTGCAACGCTATCTCAAAAACGACGAATTGTATCAAATAGCGTAGTCAATGCCAAATTAAAAAGCCTTGATGAACCTACTATCAGCACATTTTGCATTCGTTTTTTTGATACAATGTCACCATCTAATAACTATTTTATTACTTTTATAACCCTAAAACTTGTCTTTTCTTTGCATCAAATTCTTCTTGTTTTATTTCACATCAATTGTGATAACAGAAGTTTCATCCACTATTTCAACATTTTCATCAAAAAGGCTAAATTGGAATTGAATTTTCTCAATATCTTCAGCGGATTCAACATTTGTATTCCCTGTAAATAAAATGAAAGGCTGTTGAGATGCATTCCCTGGAAGAATTGTCACAGGTAAGCCACTTCCTATAGTTGTGGACATACCATTGATTGCAGCATTTTTAAAACTAACGGTAAACGCCACTTCGCTTTTATTCTCAATGTATAATTGCATATAGGAAACACCTTCAACGGTGCTACTCACTTCCTCAATATCAAACACCTTAACAAAACTCGCTTTTACAATATCATCCTCGTAAATTAACACAGGTGAATTTTCTTCGTTTTGAACATTATCAACCTGATTATTGTTAGTTGAGTTTTCGACATCAGAACCACTATCATCTCCACTTAACAAAGCAACAAGAAAAACACCGAAAATAATAATCACAATGATAAGAGCCGTTAAACAGCCACTTGTTTTTTTCTTCTTTTCTGTTAACTTACCGTTCCTTTTTACCTTTGAAGCATTTTCATTTGCACCGGTTGAATAATTGTAACCACAACTTGTACAAAAATTAGCTCCGTCATTGTTTTCGCATCCACATTTAGGACAATACATAATCATTTATCCTTTTTAATCAATCTTCCTCATCGTCATACACAAAATCGCTACTATATATTTCGTTAGTTGATAGTGATTGTCTAAATTCTTCAGCAGCCATTGTCTTGTTAAATTCTGCTGTTTCATCAATACTTGAAACAAGTGCCTCTAATTCATCTACAGATGTATAAAAAAACTCTTTTCGCATATTTACCTTATTTACTCTTTTACTGGATAATGCATCGTGTAAGCTCTTTTCAAGAGCGACTGCATCTTCTGAAAAAATAAAACTATGTACATCAAATTTGAATGGTACGCTTGCACTACCAAGCTCGTCCACTCTTTCTTGCGGGTCCAAACGGCGTGTCATACCAATTTTGAACATATTATCACCGAATGAGCCAAGGTTACTGATGATATAGACATTACCTGCTTTACCATTCTGTAAATTGGTAATAGTTTCTTTCTTCAACACAATCTCTGACAACTGTGTTTGTAATTCAAGAATGCGAGCATTTAAACGTTCCATTTCTTCCTGTGATGCATTCGCCAATTGTTCTTTTACACGCTCAATTTCAGTATTATATTTTTGCTCTTCATTCTCAATCTTTTTCTTTTCCAGTTCAAGAGCACGGCGTTCCTCTGCTTCTTGTCGCATTTGCTCACGAATGGCTAACTGTTCCTGCCTTGCCTGTTCTTTTTTAACATAGTAGTTATATTCAATTTTAACAGCATTTATAAAAAGGTATTCAATTTCACCAATAAATTTCGTAAGTGTTGAAGCAATACTTTGATTGCCATTACCTGCTATAACTAAATATTTTTGTGAAATGTCCTTAACCTTTTCAATGGCATCATCAAGTTTTTCATATTTAAGGGTGTATAAAATATTTTGTAATTCTGCACGCAAAGCAATTACCATTAACTGATAAATGGTTTGATTTGCCTTTGTTGTATATCGAGCTGAATATAAAGAAAGTAAGCGTTCAATCTGTTTTTCGTTTTCTCTGAAAGATTTATGTAAATCTTTGACATCCATATGATGCAATTTCAAAATAACTGACGGAGCAAGAGAATCAAGACCTTCCATGTCTTCAACATCTAATCGGCTAATTTCTGCACCTGTGGGAAAATTTTGAATTGCATATTCTACACTCTTATACAGTTCGCGACTCTTGTTGAGTTTGTTAGTGACTGTTTTTAATTTCTTTTCCTCTTTTTCACAGGTTTCTGATAAGGATGATATTTCAGCTCTCAATTTGGCTTTTGTATCATTACCTTCTACAATTTCTCTGTTTATCTCTTTAATAGTTGCATTTGCTTGCTCAATATCGTAAATGCCTAACTGTGCCATTTTTCTCTGTAGTTCGATATTTTGAGCTCTTAATGTTTCAAGTTCTTGTTTTAATTGCTCATTTTCTTTACCTTTGAATAAATCACCAAAAAAAGAATTTTTTTGTTTTGGTGCAGCATTTTTTCCATATTCACCTGTTTTAAAGTTATAACCGCACTTCATACAAAAGTTTACACCGTCTTTATTGCTCGTTCCACATTGAGGACATATTAACATAGTAAAAAACTCCTTTAAAAATACCTTTTCAAATATAATCGATAAAAAGAGTCGTTTTGTGACAAAAAATGCGTGACCGAAGCCACGCACGAAAAGCGCAACTCCTATTGTCGCCAAACAAAGCTCAAACAGAAAAGGAAACCTTATTACCATCCGAGTGGAGTCACGTTTTTACCGAACTTATATCGGATGATAACCAAAAAAGGGTATAATATCCCCTTGATAATATAATTTCCTTATTCTGCTTTGTTTGGCTTTATTATTATATCATAATAGAAACAGAAAATAAAGAGATTTTGATAATAAAAGCGATACAACACAAATGTTTCCTTATAAATGTTAAAAATTATTATAGATTAAAATTAGAATTCAATTATTGACATTGATGCCAAATCAGATACCACTATTGATACAATTTAGGTCAATAGTGGTATCGTTGTTTTATATAGTATTTAAGCCATTTGAAAAGCATAAGCGTTGCATTTGGGAAATCGCTACTCCCTCTTGCAACGCTTTTTTAGTAAGTATTAACTTCAACTTGGATAACAATTAATTTTATTATCCGACCGACAATAATTCTAACGGGTTAGTTGGCAAGGCAAATACATTTTCACCTTTACATTCCATTCCTGTGTTTGATACACTGAGGAGTTTAGCTCTACCAGATTGTAGTTCATAAACACTAAGTGTGAAGTCTTTGCCCTCTTCTTCATTATTTACGCTGAAAACACAGATGTAGCTTCTTCCGTTTGCTGTTTTGACATAATACGGTTCAATATATGAAAACCATTCTGTTTCATACTCTGAGGTTTCAGAATTTACGCTGATGGTATGATAAAACTTGGTGTCATCATCATAATAATCACCTGAAACGACAATCTCATATGTTTCATTTTCACCCACAGCATCAGTGTAAAACGGTGCTGATACAGGAAGACTTACAATATACTCATCGGGTACAACAGTATATTTTTCATTGAACAAATCTGGATATTCTGCAAAGGTTACATTTACAACCTGAACACCGAAATTGGTTGGTGCAATATCTCCTGCATTAAAATAGAAAGTTACGCCGTTATAATCGAGAGTCCATGTGATGCTGTCTTCAGGAGTATTTTTAAAATATTCAATAACAGCAGTATCACCGGTTGCCTCGTCTTCACCTATACGACTCAAAATCTCCTTTTCAACTGTTGAAGAAATTTTAGAAGTGTCAACAAAAACATCTGCAAGAGCAAGTACTTTTCCGTTTTCGGTATCGTAATTTATTCCGTTGAAGGAGCGTGAGCCCTCTGTGCCGTAATCTTCAAGAATACTTACTGCAATACTGTCAGCACGTCTTACCTGAACATCAAGAGTTGAAACATAGGTCGAGAAGTTCTCACTATCCTTTTTTAATTCTTCCGTAGCAAAAGAGATGTAATTATCCTTCTCATCTTCCATTGCTCGTTTTCTCATAGCAGAAGTTTCAGAAAGAGTTTTTGCAAGAAGCGGATATTGTTTCACCATAGATTTATCAAGGGTAACATCCGAATACTCACTTCTTACAAGCATTGTAGAAGTATCTTCATACCACTCATAATGAGAAATGTATTCCTTATTAAGAGAAAGAGTTTTTATTTCATCCTTTATGTTTTCATCAGAAGTCTGCGTTGTTGAAGGAGTATCCGTTACATTTTCATCGGGATTATCCTTTTCACAAGAAGCAAAACCGATTATGATACATAGTGAAAGCAGAATACAAAGGAGTCTTTTTAACTTATCCATATTCATTAAAATCCTTTAACTGTGAATACAACAAGCTCTGTTGCTGATTTATCTTCACGTTCTTCTGTCATAATTGTAATGATACTACCATCAGAAAGTAATGCTGAATTGCAGAACCAAGGATAATATGTGCTGAACAAATCATCACCGGAAATTTCTGCAACAAACTTACCATCGTTATCCCAAAGAAGAACATCTCTCATATTGCCGTCAAATCCGATATATCCGTTTGCACTCTTTGCCATAAATGTGATACTTCCAAGACCTTCACCTTCAGCATCACACAATGTTTTCTGTAATTTGCCGTCCGCATTATAGACGAAAACCTTGTGTCCGCTGTCATCTGCTGCACTACCACATACATAAATGTTGTTTTCATCAACATTGAGGTGCATAATCGTTTCAACTTCTTTGAAGTTCATTGGAACAGATGTGTATGAATCACCGTTGAATGTTACTTTGCTACATTCATTTGATGTAAAGTAGTTAACACCCCATGTTCCTGACGGATGCATTGCAAGGTTGTCAATATCTTCATAAGTTGTGGCAATTTTGTCATTTTTAATGCAGATAATGTCATTCATAGAACCGCTGAGCCAGAGTGTGCCGTCACTTGTTGCTTCAACACTTTCATAATCATCTTCCGGAAGCTCTATTACTTTATCAAATGCTAATGTTCCGTCAACCAATATACATTTTCTCAATTCACCGTCAACAAGAAGATAAATGTTGTTGCCAACTGCTGCAACTGAATGGTCAAATGTTTCAAATGTAGAAATATGTTCATCAAGCTTAATCCATTGTGACTGGATATTCAAAGAACCTGCTGTAACACTCTTGTCTTCTGCTGAGAAAGGTGTTCCTTCCCATTCCCAAGGACCATCTTCATTACCTATATCCTTAATATTAAATGTTATACCGTCGAGAAGCGCCTGAATGTGAGCATCCTTGATGTCGGTTGCATCAAACTTTATGTAAACAGATGCATTTGCACTCTCAACACGATTGAAGTAAACGAGAGTTTCTTCGCCGTCATCATACTTAAGAAGGTCAACACCGCCGATTTTAACAGTTTCATAAGCCTTATTTACTTCATATTCATACTGATTGAAGCCATAATATACAAGGTCTTCACGGAAATCGTAAGGTTCGTCGATTTCAACGCTGATTGTTGCCTCGATTAAGTAATACTCTTCATCTTCGGGGTCAAGCACCTGAAGAACCGCTTTGGAGTACTCCTCTTCATTCTTGAAGTCATCTTCAATATTTATCCAATCGTCACTGAGTCTAATCTCGAAGAATGAGGCTGTGATGTCTGCGTCGCCTGTAGGCTGTTTTGTTTCGTTTGGTTTTTCAGGATTTTTATCACCGCAAGCTGCAAGTGAAAACAGCATTAAACATGCAAGAATAATTGCAAAAAATTTTTTCATAATAGTTTCTCCTTTTTTCTTTTTATGCCCAAGGGTCTTCCTCTATAGGTACACGAATATCTGCAAGACATTGAATTTCAACAAGGAACCATTGTCCTGTTGATGGCTTCTTGCGAAGTTTCATCGGTCTTGGGTTATCCGCACCACCGCTCTGAACATAGAGTGTTGCCCAGTTTTCATTATCAAAAGAATACGGATTTTCAATAACCGTTATTTTATAAGGAACATTTGGTTTGTAGCTATTCTGTGGAGTTGCACCCTCAAAAAATGAACGTGCTTTATAGCCCTCAGAACCGAGGTGCTCTTTGATAAACTGCTTTTCAAATCCGCTGACTTCACCGGGACCTTTAAGGAAGTTCAGCATCTCAATTGTTGCATCGGGGTTGTGTTCGTAATTGCACAAAACCGCAAGAGTAAGTGCTGTTGTTTTAAAAGCAGAATCAAGACTTGATTCAGGAAGAGCTTGAAGTTCAGCAACATTTGTAGGAAGTGATGCAAAAGTAAAAGTTTCAGTATAATTTCTTCCTTTTGCAACAGATTGAGCAGCGTTGTTCACTGCTTTGTTTATTCCTTGTGAAACCTCTCTTTTGATTGCAGATTCTGCCTGCCTTTTAAGTGAATCAAAAAGTCCCATTGGATATCCCTCCTTAAAGATTAAGGTTTAATTCTTGTTTTCTTGTTTTGGTTTTGGTGTTTTATCAAGATTTTTATACAGGAAATTGTCATAACTGCCTGTTACAACAAAGCTTCCGGTTCTTGTATAAACCGTTGCATTTGTCTGCATTCTTACAGACTTGTTTTTTGATGCTATGGCAAAAATGATTATAAATCCCATTGCCATACCCACTACAATACAGAGAATAATTGTTTTTGCAGGGTTTTTACTGCTTACAGTTGAATAATCTGTTGTATATGTATCTGTATCCGTGTCCGCATCCACAAGAACAGTGTCATCAAACACAAACATATTTTCAGTAACTTTGTAATAATCCTGTATTCCACCGAAATAACTGTTGTTTGAATCATATGCATCCTGCATTTTTATAAAATCAAATGTTGAACTTGCAGATTCAGTTACATAGTAATGATAGCTTTCGCTTTCTGTATCGTGAACGAAAATGATACCGTTTTCATTGTCTGTGTATGTATCATAAATGTTTTGTGCATAGTTTTCATCTGTTTCTTCGTCTGTGATACAGAACATCACACAGTAACCGTATTCATTCTCAATCTGCTCGGCTGTGCTTTCCAATTCCTGAATCTCCTCATAGGAAAGTGCATTTTCATAATCAAAAACATACTGTTCAGTATATGCCGAAGCTGAAATTGTCGAACAGATACAAATTGCAGTAATAAGAAAAATAGTCAGTATTTTTTTAATCATATCCGACACCTCCTTAAAGCCATCCGAGCAGGAATGACAAGCCACATAAAACTGCACTTAATCCTGCACCCAGTAACAACGATGCCTTCACAACCGCTTTTTTATCAGTCGGAAGATTACCTACAAATTTACCTGTCTGGCCGTTCATTGCAAAGGTGAATTTCTCGCCGTTCCATGATGTATTAAGAATCCATACGGGATACAGAGCATATTTATAAAATCCGTTTGTAATATTCATATTCACAACACGTGAATCTATTGAGTCGTAACCTTTTACAGTTTCTGCTAAAGCATCTCCTACACTTGTACGGATTCTTTCGTTTGCTCTGTTCATACTTTCTTCTGCTGTAACATCATATTTATCTGCAAGATATCCTGCCAAATATGCTGTGTTGAAATCAACTGCTTGTGTCAAGTCAAATGGCTCTACTGATTCCATAAGGTCATCGGGCATTTTTGTTGAGCCATCAACGGGAACATTATCAAAACCTATATTTCCGCTTCTGTAAACATCGTAATATGATGTTTCCTTATAATTGTAATTGTTATCCGACCATCGTCTTTCTTTTGTTGCCTTGAAATTGGCATTTCCTATTGCATCACAGGTGAAAAGCCAATGTGGAACATAAACGCCTTTGATTTCTTCTATTCTGTTATTGTCAAGAAATGCTTTTGGAACGAACTTCTTGTCAGCAAGATGTTTTTTCAATGCTTCCTTGGCAGCTTTTTTGTCAAGCTTGAAAGGAATAACCAAATCTGGACGCAAATCACCTGAAAACTGACCTTTCATTACAACAGGATTGTCACAATACGGACATTTTGAAGCACCTGTTGTACTGTCGGCAATTATTTCGCCACCACATGACTGACAGGAATAGACATTCATTCCGTCAGTTTCACCTGATGACCATTGATTATCCTGTGCAGACCAGTTTATTGAGTCGACTTCTTCTACAGTTTCTTGATTTAACTGATTAATTTCAAACTCAGTTTCACAATATGGACATTTCAGTTTTTGTACTCCTGCGTCAAACTGTACTCCACCGCCACAACAAGGACATTTTTGTTCAGCAATTGTTGGCACTGTCAATCATCTCCTTTGCCAAAGTTTTCATCATTCATAGTAATCTGTTTTTGCGATTTATAGACCATTCCGTCTTTATCACGGACAATCATTACATTTTTCACATAATATATTACTCCGATTAAAATGATTACAAGAATAATAATTATTGCGAGCATAATTTTATTTTTCATTGTTTATCCTCGTGGTGTACCACAAGCCATACAGAATCTGCCACCCTCATTTGTAGCGTTACAAGCAGGACAAACCCAAGCCTGAGATACAGGTGCTTGCGGTTGAACAGGCTGACCATAAGCAGGTTGCTGATTATAACCGTTGTTCATTGGTTGATTGTAGCCATTGTTCATTGGCTGGTTGTAACCGTTATTCATCGGCTGGTTATAGCCATTGTTCATTGGCTGGTTGTAACCGTTATTCATCGGTTGATTATAACCATTATTCATTGGCTGATTATAACCATTATTCATAGGTTGATTGTAACCGTTATTCATTGGTTGATTAAAGCCATTATTCATTCCTGCATTACCGTTTTGTGTGAGGTTGTTTATAACCTGCTGAGCAGTCTGCTGATAACGGTTATATTCCATTGTGCCCATACCCTCAACATCGCTGTCATTGAGTCTTGCAGTAATTTCGTCGAAATAAGGATTGTTAACATTGATGTCGATATAGAAATCATAAGTAAACTTGTATCTCGGCGGATTGTAGCTTACTCTTTCTCCGTCTTTCCCCTGTGTGTAGATTTCTTCACGGTCTTCATCAACTCTGAGATTACAGCCCGTAACACTTGAAAGCGGAATAACATCGGGGTTTTCATCACTCCAACTACCTGGATTACGACGTGAAACAACAAAACTCTGCTTCATCGGGTCAATGTAGATTTTATCGTCTTCACCAAAGGTGAACATCGGTGTAAAACTTGAAAGAGTTTGTCTGTTTTCTTCTCTGTATGCAAGTTGATTTTTAATTTCTGCAACAGTTGAGCTTCTTCTTTCGCTGAAGAAAGGTGAAAGTTTCTTTGCACAATCCTTACACATATTTCCGTCTTCAAGTTTTCTGTTACCTAAAAGACCAATTTTTTCACCACAGATATCGCAATATTTTTTATCAAAAAGTCCCATTATATTTTCCTCCTAATAATTATTTAGCATCGTTTACATCAAAAATGTCGCCACATTCAGGGCAGAATTTTGGCGGATTGTGTGGGTCAGCAGGTTTCCAACCACATTTATCACATTGATAAAGAGGTGCACCGGCCGGTTTTTGTGCTCCGCAATTCTGACAGAATTTGCCTTTATTTACTGCACCACATGAACAAGTCCAGCCTTCATCAGCAGGTTTTGGTGAACCACATTCAGGACAGAATTTTCCGGTTGCTGTTGCACCGCAAGAGCATTTCCAGCTATCTCCCGCAGGTTTAGATTCAGGTTTCTTGGCACCGCAGTTAGGACAGAAATTGCCTGAAACTGTATTACCACAAGAACAACTCCAACCATTCTGTACAGGTGCTTGTTGTGGAGCTTGTTGTTGTCCCATTGCAAAAAGATTCTGTGCATTCATACCGCCACCTGCATTCATCGCCATACCCATACCCATAAAGCCTGTCATAGCACCTGCTTCGTTCTTTGCAGCATCCTGCATAGCCTGAGCCTGAGCACCAACGAGTGTTGCAGCAGCCATTGTCGGGTCACGCATAACAGCATTTCTCTGAAGCTGTTTAATCATATCTTCGTCTTCTTTAGGTGCTGTAATTGAATTGATTGCAACAGACACTACTGAAAGTCCGCGAAGATTTACCCATTTTTCAGTAAGAACATCGTTCATTGCATCGGACAGTTCCATTGTGTGTCCCGGTAATGCACTGTATCGAATTCCCATATCAGAAATCTTTGCAAATGCAGGTTGTAAAGCATTTAAAAACTCTGACTTTAATTGAGCATCAATCTCTTCTCTTGTGTATTCTCTTTCAACATTACCACATACATTAGTGTAGAACAAAATCGGGTCGCTGATTTTATATGAATATGTACCGTTACAACGAACTGAAATATCAATATCTAATCCGATATTTCTGTCAACAACTCTGAACGGAACAGGATTTGGTGTGCCAAACATATTGCCCACAAGCTCTTTTGTATTGAAATAATAAACTCTTTGGTCTTTTCCCGTGTCGCCACCATAAGCAAATCGTTTACCTATTGTCCTGAAAGATTCTTTTATGCTGTCACCCAGCTTGCCTGAAAAAATGCTTGGCTCTGTTGATGCATCATAAGTAAACTCACCGGGTTCAGCGCAGATTTCAACAATCTTGCCCTGTTCAACAATAATCATACATTGTCCGTCAGCAACTGCGATGCCTGAACCGTTTGAAATGATATTGTCACTTCCTTTTGTGTTTGAAGAACGTCCGCCTACACGCTTTGTTCCTTTTACAACCATTACATCCTTGTCTATTGAATCACAATAGAAAAACTCTTTCCATTGGTCAGCAAGAACACCGCCGAGTGCTCCTACGCCTGCTTTAATAAGTCCCATATTTATTTCTCCCTTCAGCTAACTATTTTATTTTTCAGCACAGTTTTTACAGCATAGGCCTCCTTGAAGGTCAACCCCATATACCGTGCATTCTTCACAAACCATATTTCCGCAAATTTCACATTTATTAAGCTCAAGTCGTACTTCGTTGTTTGCTCGTTCATAAGCTTTTCCGTGGTCATTTGCGTAAATGATTGCTCTTGCTTCTCGTTCATCATTACTTAAAAACTTTTTATCTTTGAAACCTGAAACAAATTCGTGAACTTCTGTTTTTATAGGTTTACCGCAACAGTCACAATAGAACTCAAACTCAAACTGCTTTATTGTTGACTTATCAGTAAATCTTTTTGTTACAGCTTTCAGCATTTTAACAACCTCCTATATAAATATCTACAGTATAATTTTACTTGTTAAAACTTATTAAAATAAGTAGCCTTACAGGTTACTTTCTTAAAAAGAAGGCTACCTTTAGGGCTACCATGTCAAAAAACAAACTATCCATTTGTACATATTGCATAAAAGAAAAGACATATAACAATTTAATGCAAAAATTGACATAAAATTCAAATTATGCTATATTATGATATATAAAGTTATGGAGTTAAACTATGAAAATTGATATAAAAACCTTAAGCTTTCCTGAACAAGTTAAAACAGTTCGCGTACTTTTACAACTGACACAGACTGAACTTGCTGAGCAAATCGGCATTTCCTACGCTACAGTCAGCCGTTGGGAAAGAGAAAACAGAACACCGCATCTTGCGATGGTAGGTAAATTCTATTCATTCTGTATGCGTAACGGAATTGAAATCAAGACAACAAAGGAGGAATAATATGACTACACTTTATGGTATTATTTTTGTCATTTCTCTTTTGATGATTGCTACATATTATTATGTTGACAGAAAACGTGATATTTGGTTACTTCTTCTCTTTGTATGTGTGGCTGTGTGTGATTTCGGGTATTTTCTTCTCTCTGTGGCAGAAAATCTTGATTTTGCTTTATGGGCAAACAGAATTGCTTATCTTGGAAATGTCTTTTTGCCTTTTTCCATACTTATGATGATTATGAATCTTTCAAGATTCACTTATCCTAAATGGTTACCACGAATTTTAATTGTCATCAATATTGTAATGTTTTTCATTGCCTCAAGTGGCGGATGGTTGCCGATTTACTATAAAAATGTTTCTTTTGAAATCATAAACGGTGTTGGTACTCTTGTTAAAGATTACGGACCGTTTCATAATTTTTATAAAGTCTTTCTGTTTGCGTATTTCTCTGCAATGATTGTAATTATCATATACACAGCCATTAAAAAGACTGTCGTTTCTGTCAAACACTCTATTTTTCTCGCATTTGTTGTTATCGGCAATATTGCAATCTGGCTTATTGAAAACACCATAAAAGCAGGATTTGAATTTATGTCCATATCCTATATAATCACAGAGGGCTTAATATTATTCCTTTACGGCATTTTACAGGATTACGGTCTTGCAGATACTCAAGGAATTTCTTCCGAATCTGTTGTAATCCAAAGCGAAACAGCACAAACTGTTTCTAACGAACAAACAGCAAATATCAGATATTTTGAGCAAAATCAGATTGATGTTATTTTTGAAAACTGGGATGATGTCCGTTCTCTTTCTCAACGCGAAAAAGAGGTTTTAAGACTGATTATGCAAAACAAAAAACGAAAAGATATTGCCGATGAACTTTTTGTAACAGAAAGCACAATCAAAAAACATACATCAAGCATTTTCAAAAAGCTTAACATCAACAACCGTTCTGAATTGTTTGAAAACGCAAAAAGTTACTTTAAAGAGTAATGAAAAACTGCTTTTAATTATTTTGAATTTCAGTGCAACGCTATTTGAAAAAAGATGATTTGTATCAAATAGCGTAGTCAATGCCAAATCAGATACCACTATTGATACAATTTGTGTCCGTAGTGGTATCGTTGTTTTATATAGCATATTTCTAAAAATGCCTATGAGGTTAGATTAAGTTTCTAACTTCATAGGCATTTTTTTATACTCTTATTACAAATAGAAATTTAGTCCTCGAACAAGTATTTATGCATTCGTTCAGGGTTGTTGAGGAATTGTTTTGTAATTTGAAAATGTTCCGTTTGAGTATATGGAACAAGGTCAATTCCGTCGTGAGTTATCTCATAAATATCTGCATCAGGAAATGTCATAAGTATTGGTGAATGGGTTGAGATTATTAACTGTGAGCCTTGTTTTACAAGTCGGTCAATATTACACATCAACCTCATAATTCGCATTGGTGAAAGAGCTGCTTCAGGTTCATCAAGGATATAAAGTCCATTACCCCCGAAACGATTCTCGGTAAGTGCAATAAAGCTTTCACCGTGGGATTGTGCATGAAGTGACACGCCACCATAACTGTCAATTACAGGTGGAGCAGCAGCTGGCATTCTGTCCATTTGGTCAATATTAGAAGCAACATTATAAAAGCTCTCTGCACGAAGGAAGAAACCGTCACGTGGTTGCTTTAACCCTCTGCGAACACTTAAATATTTATACAAGTCAGAGTGTGAGTTTTCGGTTGAAAAGTTGAAATTCTTGCTTCCACCCTCGGGATTGAAGCCTAAAGCAACAGCAAGTCCCTCAATTAATGTTGATTTACCGATTCCATTTTCACCAACAATGAAAGTCACAGGCTTATTGAATTTTAATGAGTTACTTTTAAGCCAATTTACAATCGGTAGATTGTTAATATAATTCCCACTGGGAATATAGTTACTTATACTGATTTCACGTACAAATAAACCATTCATAATTATCACCAATATTATTTTAGCATATAATCGGCCGTTTGTAACTAAAAGAATTTAATAAGTGTACATATAAACGGACTGTAACATATACCACCCACACAACAAAAAGCAACAATTTACTGCAACGCTTTTTATTGCTTATTAAGTTGATATACTTGGCAGATGTGTGATATAATTATTTTAATAAACAGGAAATCCAGGAGAGAATTATGAACTCTATCAGCTTTTATCTTGTAACCGATACACATTATTTTGAAAATAAATTAGGTGCTGGTGGAAAGGCCTTCAAAAAAATATGGTAACCTAACAGTCTTTCATTAAGGGATGATATGCCATTGTAACCGCTATCTTTGGCAAAATTATTGAGGATGAAGAAACAGATATTGTTGACAGATTTTCTTTTGTGCTAAAATAATCGAGCCAAAGTTCAGTAAAGACGGAATTAATACTATTGGCAACAACAAAGGCTTTTCAGATAATGATGCTGAATTTACACTAAAATAAAAAGGATGTTTCTTATGCTTTATAAAAAGAACTCACATAAACAATTGGATAATGAGCTTTTCAAATATCCTACAAGTGAATACAGAGGAACACCATTCTGGGCATGGAACTGTAAGCTCCAGAAGGATGAGCTTCATCGTCAGATAGACATTTTTAAGGAAATGGGCCTTGGTGGCTTTCATATGCATGTAAGAACAGGTATGGCGACACCGTATCTTTCTGATGAATATATGGACACAGTTAAATCATGTGTTGAAAAAGCGAAGAGCGAAAATATGCTTGCATGGCTTTATGATGAGGACAGATGGCCTTCAGGAGCTGCAGGTGGTCTGGTAACCAAAAATCCTGAATATCGTTCAAGATATCTGCTTTTTACCAATAAATCTTACGAGGAAGATAAAAATACTTATGTGAAAACCGATTGTCGTTGTGCAGGCGGAAGAAACCGTAATGGTGAACTTATAGGAGTATACGATGTTAAGCTTGATGATGAAGGCTTTCTCGATTCATATAAACGTATTGCAGAAAATGATGCCTGTGATGGTGATAAGTGGTATGCTTATGTAGAGGTCTGTTCATCATCAAGCTGGTTCAATAATCAGACTTATATTGATACTCTTAATAAAAAAGCTATTGAAAAATTCATTGAAGTTACTCATGAACGATATAAGGAAACTGTGGGAGAGGATTTTGGTGATACAGTCCCTGCGATTTTCACAGACGAACCACAGTTTTCACGCAAACAAACCTTTAATAACTCAACCGATAAAAATGATGTAACACTTCCATGGACTGACGATATTCCTGAAACATATAAGCAAATGTACGGTGACGATATTCTGGACTATCTTCCTGAATTATTTTGGGATTTCAAGGGAGATAATGTGAGCGTACATCGGTATCACTATCACGACCATGTTGCAGAGCGTTTCTCCAGTGCTTTTGCCGATACTGTGGGTTCTTGGTGTCGCAAGAATGGTATTTCACTTACAGGTCATATGATGGAAGAACCCACACTTAAAAGTCAGACAAGTGCATTGGGTGAGGCAATGCGTTCATACAGGGGCTTTGATATTCCGGGTATTGATATGCTTTGTAATCGTTACGAATTTACAACTGCAAAGCAGACACAATCTGCAGCCCATCAGTTTGGCTGTGAAGGTGTTCTTTCCGAACTTTATGGTGTTACAGGCTGGGACTTTGATTTCAGAGGGCATAAGCTTCAGGGTGACTGGCAGGCTGCTTTGGGTGTAACAGTTCGTGTCCCTCATCTTTCTTGGGTTTCGATGGCAGGTGAATCAAAACGCGACTATCCTGCATCTATCCATTATCAATCTCCTTGGTACAAGGAATATTCATATGTTGAAGACCATTTTGCAAGAGTTAACACAGCCCTTACAAGAGGTAAGCCGGTTGTAAAAGTTGGTGTTATACATCCTGTTGAGAGCTATTGGCTTCATTGGGGACCTAATGACAAATCTGACCTTATCCGTGAAACTATGGATACAAAATTCAAGGATGTAACTGAATGGCTTCTTAAAGGCAGTATTGATTTCAACTTTATCAGCGAGTCACTTCTCCCCTCTTTATGCGAAAAAGGTGGAAATCCTCTTAAAGTGGGCAAAATGGAATATGATGCTATCGTTGTACCCGATTGCGAAACCTTGCGTTCTTCAACTCTTTCCCGTCTTGAAGAATTCAAAAATCAAGGTGGCAAGCTCGTTTTTATGGGTGATGCACCAAGCTTTGAAAATGCAGTTAAGTCCGACAGAGGCAGAAAGCTTTATGAAAAATCTGTCCGAATCTCTTTTGACCGTGCAAGACTCCTTAATGCTCTCGAAGACAACAGAACAGTAACTCTTCGTTATGATAATGGAGCGCTTACAGATGATTTTATCTATCAGCTTCGTGAGGACAATGACTGCAACTGGCTTTTCGTATCTCATTGTAGTGAGCCTTACAACAAAGATGTTTTCAACAGTGAAAATCTGAGAATTACACTGAATGGTGAAAAGAAAGTTACAATTTATGATACACTTTCAGGGGATATTTACCCTGCTGATGTTGATTATGCGAATGGCAAAACAGTGGTCAAAAAGAAAATGTTTGATTACGACAGTTTACTTCTCAAAATTGAAGACGGTAAGAATGAAATCGTTTCAGTTAATGCTCAGAAAGAACTTAACTGTGTAAAAGTTTCATCTCAGGTTCCTTACACACTTGATGAAAAGAATGTTCTACTTCTTGATATGTGCCAGTTCAGCGTTGATGACGGTGAATTTATGCCTGAGGAAGAAATTCTCAGAGCTGACAATATTGCAAGAAAAATTGCAGGGCTTAAAGAACGTGAAGGCTCTGTTGCTCAACCGTGGGTAATTCCACTTGAAACACCTGAGCATACTATTACACTTAAGTTTACCGTTGATTCTCTTACTTGTGTGAAAAATCCAGTACTCGCTCTTGAGGATGCTGAAAAAGCAGAAATAACACTTAACGGAAAGCCTGTTGACAATGTAGTAACAGGCTGGTATGTGGATAAATCTATAAAAACGGTTTCACTTACCGAAATTATTAAAGGTGAAAACATTATCACCGTAAAACTACCTCTTGGTAATCATACAAATACAGAGTGGTGTTATCTTTTAGGTGATTTTGGCACAAAAGTTACGGGTAGAAAGGTTCAGATTACGGAATTACCTAAAAAAATATGGTTCGGTGATATTGTTAATCAAGGTTTATCATTCTATGGTGGAAATATTACATATCATATGGGTGATGTAACTGCCCAAAACGGTGAAATTGAGGTTATGATACCTCAGTACAGAGGTGCTCTTGTCAAGGTGTTCGTTAATGAAGAAGATAAGGGTAATATTGTTTATTCACCAAATACTCTTCGTATTACAGGACTAGAAAAAGGTGTACATAAATTAGATATCAAACTTTATACAAACAGATTCAATTCCTTCGGTGCAGTTCATAACGCAGATGCACAGCTTGATTGGCATGGTCCTAACGCATGGCGTACGGAAAATGAAGAGTGGTCTTATGAATACAGACTTAAAGCAGTGGGTATTATTTCAACTCCTGTAATCAAGGTGTAATAACAAATTATTAATAAATACATTGTTTTTATCATTATGAAATGATAAAATTAAATAAAAAAATTATGGGGATGATATAATGTTAAAAGGCAATACAACAACCTTGCAAACAACTGATGGTAAATATATCTCCAAATTTGAGTATGTATGTGTAATGCTTTCTCGAATTGGTGGTATGTTTGGTACTACTCTTACAGGCTCTCTTGCTGCAGCTTTTTTGCACGAACTCTATTTCGGTCCTGTGGGTGTTGATTCCGAGCAAATTGCAAGCATTCTTGCTGTTCAGACTACACTTACAACAGTTTTAGGCATAATAATTGGTGCTATTTCCGGTTTGATTATTCAGAAATGGAAAACCCGTTGGGGCAGATACCGTCATTGGTATATTATTTGTCTTGTTCCTGTATTCGCCCTTACAGCTTTATACTTCTATGTTCCTGAAGGCTGGACTGTTCAGCAGATGACTCTTTTCCGTTATGGTATAGCTTGCTGTCAGACTATATTCAATGCATTTAACAATGCCGGTCAGAATATTGTTCAGGTTATCTCACCAAATCCAAAGGAAAAGAAAACTGTTGCAACAATATGGCAGTTATCTTATTATATCGGTTACGGCGGAGCATATATTGCAACTTTTGTTTATGGACTTTTCAGTGATGACAAAAACAAGATGTATATGACACTTGCTCTTGTGGCTGCTGCTATTACTGCATTTGGTAATCTTATGTGTGCTCTTTTCTGTAAGGAAAGAATAGAGTTGCCAAAGAAACAAAAAGTTAAAGTTTCAAAGACATTGTTGACTCTCTTTAAGCATAAAAACTACCGTGCATACCATTGTATGCAATGGGTAAACGCTTTTGCTATGCTTGGTAAAATGTCAACCTATCTTGCTGCAATAACAGTAGGCTCATCAAAAAACCTTCTTCTTACCCTTCCTACTGCTGTTGGTACTGTTGTAGGTAATCTTATTGCAACAAAGCTTTCAAAGAAACATGAGCCTACAAAATTGCTTAAATTCTGTGGTATCTATTCACCTGTGGCAGCCGGTATCCTTTTCGGAATTTGCTTTGTAGAAGCAAAGATGGGTATAAGATTCTTTGAGGGTTGGAATAGTATATTCTTCTATGTATTCTATTTCATTTTCGGTATGGGTATAGGTATTCAGGAACTTTCAAAATCTCACTTTGATGTTGAATTCTATGATTATCTTGAATGGCAGACCGGTGAAAGAATGGAAGCTGTTCAGGGTATTATTCCTGGTTGGGTGAACTCTGCTTGTATTTATCTCAGGGACCTTGCAATACCTTTTATGCTTGCCTGGGCAGGCTATATGTCATCAGCAGAAGGCGACCTTGTTAAAACAATGCAGGCACAGCCTACATATCTTGACACATGTCTTAAGATTCTTGCGTTCCTTCTCTTTGGCTATACTCTCGCCAATGTTCTCAAGGCAATTATCCTTAAAACATCTTATGATGTTGAGGGTGAAAAGAAAGAACAGATGTATCGTGAACTTGCAGTTATGCGTGAAGAACGCCACAAGGAAAACGAAGCTATTTAAGGAAAGATATTTTATGAAAAATACTCCTGAAAGCACACTTTCTGATGTGCTTAACATTCCTGTCGGCTACGATATTGCTCAAAAAATAGTTTTAAAATGGCTAAAAAAACAATTCTCATAGTTTTGGTAATATTGATTCTTATTTTCGTAGCGTCAATAACCTATTTTGAATTTGAGCCCAAAAGCCGTAGTCAATGTCAGTCGAGAGTCTCGACACGCGAATCGCGTAGTTGAGACTCTTATTTTTTAAGATTCTTATCTTTCGATTTAAATCCCACATAAGCACTCACACTAAATCAGATACCACTCGAAAAGTTTTGCAAAACAATATCATTGACGAAACTACCTGTAAAGGTGTATTCTATATGCAGAAAATAAACATATGAGGTATGAAAAATGACAACGCAAGAATATCTGAAACTCATTGACGAAAAAAATGAAAATGGTAGATACAAGGCTGATTGGCACTCTCTTTCTCACCATAAAGTTCCTGAGTGGTATATGCACGACAAATTAGGTGTTTTTATTCATTGGGGTATTTATAGTGTTCCTGCATATGGCAACGAATGGTATTCAAGAAGTATGTATGACCCGAATTGCAGAGAATTTGAACATCACAGGAAAACTTATGGTGAGCAAAAAGACTTTGGGTATAAAGACTTTATCCCAATGTTCAAGGCAGATAAATTTGATACAGAAAAATGGGTATCTCTTTTCAAAAAAGCAGGCATTAAGTATGTTATGCCTGTGGCAGAGCATCATGATGGATTTGCCATGTATGATACAGAGTTTAACCGTTGGAATTCAAAAGAGATGGGTCCTTGTCGTGATGTTGTAGGTGAATTAAAAACTGAATGTGAAAAGCAAGGTCTGACTCTTTGTGCATCAACCCACAGAGCAGAACATTATTTCTTTATGAATATGGGCAGAACCTTTGACAGTGATGTCAATGATGATAATTTTTGTGATTTCTATGGTCCTGCTGTTCATTGTAAAGAGTTTGACTCTCATACTTTACATAAAACAACTGCTGACACATATTCAATAGGTGCAAGTAAAGAATGGCTTGAAGATTGGCTTGTGCGTACTTGTGAATTGATAGATAAATATCAGCCATCCGTTCTTTATTTTGACTGGTGGATACACAATCATTCATTCAAACCTTATCTTAAAAAGCTTTGTGCATACTACTATAATCGTGCAGAAGAATGGGGTAAAGAAGTGACAATCAACTATAAGCACGAGGCATTTCCGCCAACTGTTGCAACATTCGATGTTGAACGTGGCGCATTGACAAGCATCTCCCCTGTTTATTGGCAGACAGATACTGCAATCGGAAAATGCTCATGGGGTTACACAAAAGACAACAAATACAAGAGTGCAAGACAAGTTATTTGTGACCTTGTTGATATTGTTTCAAAAAATGGAAATCTTCTTATTAACATTGGTCCAAAACCTGATGGTACTATTACAGATGAAGAAACACAAGTATTACTTGATATGGGCAAATGGCTTGAAATAAATGGTGAAGGCATTTACGGTACAACATTCTGGAAACAATTTGGTGAAGGTAAAGTCAATGCTGAAGATGGTTTCTTTAAGGATGGCGATGAAAAGAAATTCACAAATAAAGATTTCAGATTCACATACAAAGATGGTTATCTCTACGTATTCCAGATGCGTCCGTCAAATACAGTGAAAATTAAAACTCTTAAAAAGCATAATCAACACGATTACATAATTGGAAACATTGAACTTTTAGGCAATGACGAGAAAATCGAGTACAACAGAACTGAAAAAGCACTTGAAATCAAACTCAAAAGCGAAATCAAAAACGATTTACCTATCTGCTTCAGAATTGAGATAAATTAAAAATCGACTATCGTTGCAAAACCTGAAATATATGTTATAATTTATTAAATAACTGATGTTTACTTAATTTCAGAAAGGAATTTTTTATGACTTCTCAAAAGATTTATAAAATCAAATATGACCAACCATATGATAACGGTATATTAAATTCGGAACGCAACCGCATTCCATCACTCTACACACTTAATGACGGTAGTGTTATGGCAGGTGTTGACATTCGTTATGGTCATGGTGCTGACTCACCTAATAATATTGATATTGCTATTGCTATTTCCAAAGATGGTTATACAGACTGGGAATACTCAATGGTTAACCATTTTGACGATTATGCTGATACTGTTACATCAAAGGACAGTGCTTCTTTTATCGATTCGGCTATTGTTCAGTCATCAAATGGCAGAATATTTTTGATTGCAGATGTTCAACCATCAGAATGTGGCTATCTTCAATGCAAAACTGGTACAGGATACACCACAATCAATGGTAAAAAACATCTTCTTTTAACAAAAGGTAACAATGGTGATAAGTTAAACACATTCAATTATTATGTGGGTGATTTTGAGGGAGATTTTGCACCTATTTATTCAAGAAATGATACAAATATTACTGAATACTCCATGGACAGAGAATTCCGTCTTTATAAAAACGGTAAGGCACTTTATACACCACAGAAAGGTGCAGAGGGCGTTAAAGTTCAGCAGAATATCTTTTACAGTGCATCAGAATTAAAATGCTATAAAACAACATATCTCTGGTTAAGATATAGCGATGATAACGGTAAAACATGGAGTCATCCTACAATTATTTCCGACCAGGTCAAGTCCGAAAAAGAATCTTTCCTCGGTGTTGGTCCAGGTAGAGGTATGGTTATCAATCACAATGGTAAAGAGCGAATTCTTTTCTGTGTTTATGATAATAACGGATTGTTTAAAGACCCTATTTTTGAAAATGCAAGTGCAGTTTATTCGGATGATAACGGTATGACATGGCACAGAAGCAATAAAATTGCTATCAAATCAGGTCTTAAGAAAACAAGTGAAGCGCAGATTGTTAAAATCGAAAATGACAATTACAATTTCCTTCGTATGTATGCACGAAATTTGAGTAATTATATTGCTTTTGCTGACAGTAATGACGGTGGTCAGACATGGACTACTTTCCGTGCCGACAAAAACCTTGTAGGTACAAAGAACTGTATGGTATCTTTGATTGACACCACAAGAAAAATTGATGGTAAACAAGTGATTCTTTGCTCATCAGGTGGAAATCTTTGTGCTCGTGCTGACGGTATTCTTCGTGTAGGACTTGTTGAAAACAATGGTGATGTTAACTGGATTAGCAAATACCATCTTACAAAAGGCTTTTACGGTTATTCTTGCCTTACAGAAATGGCTGACGGTAATTTTGCAGTATTTTATGAAGACCAGGCTGCTCATTTAAAATATACTGTTTTCAGCGTTTCTAATGATGGAAAAATTACTGAAATCAATGGTGAGAATATTGATTTCACCCCTGATACATCTGCTAAGTATAAGCGTTCAATAAAAACCAAACGATTTTTTGCTAAAATCAAATTTGGTCTTGGTTTAATGTGATAAAAATAAATAACATAAGCGTTGCAATAATATTTGCAACGCTTTTTTTACTTTAACAAAAAATAAACAATTCAAAAGCATTTCCATAACATTTGGATATTAAAATAAAGCCACAACGAAAGAACAGAAGAAAGAAAATACAATTGGAGGTAATTCAAAAATGAAAAAGCAAACATTTATTTCAATTCTTGCAGGAACAGTTGGTGGACTTCTTTTCTCACTTGGTATGTGTATGTGCCTTCTTCCTGAATGGAATGCATTTAATTACGGTGTTGCATGTGCAGCAATCGGTGGAGTAATTCTCTTGATTCTCGGAATTGTGTCATTTATCAAAAGTGGTAAGAAAATTCATTTCAACTTTAAAACAATCGGTAAAGTATTGTTCGGTATCCTCGGTGCACTTGTTCTCGGTGTTGGTATGGCAATGATTATGGTATGGAATATGATGCTCTGGGGTATTGTTGTTGGTATAATCGGTATTGTACTGCTTATTTGCCTTGTACCTATGTGCATTGGCTTTAAAAAATGATTTAATGGAGGACTTTATATTATGGCTAAGTCAAAAATTGTAAACACAAGCAAAAAAATTGAAGAAAAAGTAGTGGATACATACAAGAAAATTGAAAATGGTGTGGTAGGCGCTTATCAGAAAATTGAAGATGGTGTAGTTGGTGCTTACCAGAAGGTAGAAGACGGTTTTGTTGACCGTTATCTCACAAAAGATGGCGAAACAGTAGAAGAAGCAAAGGCAAGACTCAAGAGCGAACATCACGAATAATCATATAAAAAACTCTCTCTTTTTTATTTTTACAAACAAAACTTTAACAAATCTGTGGTATAATCTGTTTGTATTATGATTAAAGGGAGTTTTTTTCTTGTCTAAACAACCAAAACGAAAGTTTCGCAAAAGCCTTTTTTCACCTCAGAGATACATATTGATTTTCTGCCTTGTGGCATTTGTTGTTACCTGTAGTATGGAACTTTTTCTTAATACTGTAAGCGTTGACTTTTCAAGCATACGAAATGGTGCAATTTACACCTTTGGTAATGTACTGTTTTTATCTTTCACATTAACTGTTGGTGATGCAATACGAAAAAAGATTACTGTTGAACGACCTGTCAAACAAATCCTTGATGCTACCGAAAAAATTACAGATGGTGATTTTTCAGTAAGAATTCCTAAAAAGTCAGGTTTCTCTCAGAAAAATGAGTTTGATACAATAATTGATAATCTCAACAAAATGGCAGAAGAACTTGAGGGCATTGAAACTCTTCGTACTGACTTTATTTCAAACGTTTCCCATGAACTTAAAACACCTCTTGCTACAATGCAGAATTATGCGACACTTTTAAAATCTCCTGATTTAACGGAAGAAAAGCGTTTTGAATATGCAGATGCGATTATGACATCAACAAAAAGACTGTCTGATTTAATAACAAATATTTTAAAACTCAATAAGCTGGAAAACCAACAGATTTTTCCTGAATTCAAAGACTATAATCTCAGTGAACAGCTTTGTGAATGTCTTTTAAGTTTTGAAAATATCTGGGAACAGAAAAATATAGAAATTGAAACGGATATTGAAGAAGATGTAATAGTTCATTCTGACCCTGAACTACTTTCTCTTGCCTGGAACAATCTCCTCTCTAACGCTTTTAAGTTCACCGATGAAAACGGAAAAGTTCTCGTTTCACTTACAGCAGATGAGCAAAAAATATCCGTTTCTATTAAAGATACAGGCTGTGGAATGACAAAATCCACAGGCGAACATATATTTGATAAATTCTATCAGGGTGAAACATCTCATTCTACTCAGGGTAATGGGTTGGGACTCTCTCTTGTAAAGCGTGTTATTGACATTGTAAAAGCACAAATTTCTGTTCAGAGTGAAGTCGGTGTTGGTAGCACCTTTACCATCACTCTACGGAGGAAATGATATGAAGAATCTTATCAATTCATGCAAAGCTTTTTTCACTCCGCACAATTCACTTCTCCTAAGTGCTTTCATAAACACTGCTTATGCAGTTTTCAACTTTTTTCTTGGATGGTTAAATAATTCTCCCTGGTTTATTTCGGTAGGTTCATATTATCTTCTCTTATGTCTTATAAGATTTTTCATTCTTAAAATGTCAAAAAAATCAAGTAAAAAGCCAACTAACAAACGAATGGAATATCAATTAAAAATATACCGTGCTGTTGGCGTAATTATGTTTATTGTCAATATTGCAATGTCGGTTATGGCTGTCCAGATGATTTGGCAGAACAGAGGTTCAGCCCATTCGGAAATTATGACAATTACAATTGCTACCTTTACTTTTTATTATCTCACCACAGCAATCATTAATCTACAAAAATATAGAAAGACCGAGCAACCCATTCATTCGGCAGCTAAAATGCTGAATTTTGCTTGTGCACTTATGTCAATATTCACTTTACAATCGTCTATGATTTCCGTTTTTGGTAATGACGAGGTTTTCCGTAAAAATATGAATATTGGAACAGGTTGTGGTGTATTTATACTTGTCTTTGGTCTTGCAATCTATATGATTCGTCGTGCAAATAAATTACTCAACAAAATAAAGGATGACAAAAATGGATAACAATAAATTCTCATATACTTATTCTTCGGACACTAAAGAAGAGCTTGCCCGTATCCGGAAAAAATATATTTTTCAAGAAGAAACAACTCTTGAAAAAGTAAAAAAGCTTGATAACGCTGTTACTGATAAAGCAACAACAATTTCCTTAGTAGTCGGTATAATAAGCACTCTTATTTTAGGTATCGGTATATGCTGTTGTCTTGTGTGGACACAGCTTTTTATTCTTGGTATTTTTGTTGGGTTATTGGGCATTTTCGGTATGGCATCTACTCCTGCTCTTCACAAATATGTTTTAAGAACTGAAAGAACAAAAATCGCACCACAAATCCTTGCACTTACTGATGAAGAACTGCAAAAGAAATAACTATTATATACACAAAAAGTCCTTACTTTAAAAGTAAGGACTTTTATTTCCTTATTTACTTTTTTTCGGTGAAATTTCGTTCCATAATGTAAAACCTAAAATAAGAATTCCTCCTATAATCTGCATTGGAGTCATTGTTTCTTTTAAAACAACAACTGAAACAAGAACTGCAACCAGAGGGTCAATGTAGCTTAAAATTGCTGATTTTTGTCCCGGTAATTCCTTAAGTGATGAGAAATAAAGACAATATGTAATTCCGGTATGTACAAGACCAACTATAAGTAAGAATATCCATCCTTTTGTGTTTAATGTATAAAGATTTACTCCATCTGTTAAAAGCACATACGGGATAAGAACTGCTATTGCAGAAAGGAACTGCAGAAATGTACGGTGAATACCGTCAACATTTTTAATGAATTTATTTAAAAGAATAACAGTAGCATAAAGTGATGCTGCTCCAAGTCCGAAAAAAATGCCTTTTATATGACTGCTACCCTGACTCAAGTCACCGATTCCAGTAATAAGAACAATTCCCAATGTTGACATAATGAAGCATATCCATTGTTTTACACCCATTTTTTCTTTAAAAAGGATAGGACATGCTATTGTGACAATCACAGGTGCGAAATAATAACTTAATGTTGCAACTGAAACTGTTGTGTATTTATATGCCTCAAAAAGTAAAATCCAGTTAAACCCCATAGCCACGCCTGATAAAACAAGCAAAGGTATTTCTTTTTTTATTTTTCCAAATGGAATTTTCTGTTTTGTGACGAGAAGAAAAATACCGATAAGTATTGCAGCAAGTACAGCTCTATAAAGTGCTATTTCACCCGATGGTAACGGAATGTTTCGCACAAAAAGTCCGATTGTACCGAAAACTGCCATTGACACTATCAGCATTGTTCTTGAACTTAATCTTTTATTCATAAATACACTTCCAGAATATTAATAAAAGTATTTTATTGCAAAAATAAAATATCGTCAACAGTTTTATTGTAAAGAATAACAAAATATGATATTATTTTATTTAATATCGTAAAGGTGGTGGGAAAATGTTTGAAAATCTGCTCAACGAAAAGTCGAGTTGGGAATTTTTAAAGGATACTCCCCTACCCATTGCTGTTTATGGCACAGGAAATGGTGCTGACAGAGTGTTCAGTGAGTTCGAAAAACTCGGAATTTCCGTTTCAGCTGTGTGTGCAAGTGACGGATTTGTAAGAAGAAGAGATTTTCATGGTTTTCAGGTGAAAAGCATTTCTCAACTTGAAGAAGAATTTGGTGATTTTGTTATTGCCTTAGCATTTGCAAGTCCTTTGCCTGAAGTTATAGACAACATAAAGACACTTTTACTTCGTCATAAAGTCATTATGCCATCAGTACCCGTTTTTGGTGATAATATTTTCAATAAAGCTTTTCTTGAAAATAATCTTAATGAAATTGAAAAAGCGTATAATTCTCTTGCTGATGAAAAATCAAAATTTGTTTTTGAAAGTATTATTCATTTTCAGATTACAGGTTATTTAAATTATTGTTTCAACTGTGAAACTCAAAAGAATGAAGCCTTTGAAATATTGAATTTAGGTGAAAATGAACGGTTTCTTGACCTTGGTGCATACCGTGGTGACACAATAAACGAGTTTTTACATTATGCAAAAAGTTATGAACAAATCGTAGCCGTTGAACCCGACAAAAAGACCTTTAAAAAGCTACAGATAAACTGTGAAAAACTCGATAATTGCGTTACACTCAACAATGCAATATGGAATGAGTCAAAAGAGATTTGTTTTGACAATAACAAAGGTCGTGGAAGTTCAGCAAACGACACAGGTGATACAATAACATCAATAACTGTTGACGAATTAACTGCAGAATACGGCAGTTTTTCATACATAAACATTGATGTTGAAGGTGCAGAAAAAGAAATGCTGCAAGGTGCTCAAAAGACCTTACAGCAAAATAAACCTGAATTATGTATGGCAGCATATCACAGAAGTGAAGATATTTTTTCACTTGTGAATCAAATTAAAAAGATAAATGGTGACTATAAAATATATCTTCGTCACCATCCGCATATTTCATTTTGGGATACTAATCTTTACTGCATATAACCACCGCAGAAAGCACAAGTAATACACCGAGAATTTTTAAAATTGTTATACTTTCCTGATATACAAGAATCCCGATAAGTGATGCTATAACAGGTTCAATAGCAACGATAATAGATGCTTTTGAATTTTCCACATATTGTAATCCTTTTGTGTAGCAGAGATATGGCAGGACACTACATACAAAACCTAAAGCTAATATCAGCAGATTTGCCTCGGGTGATAATTCTCTTAACATTCTGTCAGGCTCTGAAAATGGCAGACAACCAAGTCCACAGAAGAGGAATGTGTAGAAAGATATTGTCATACTGTCATAATTTTTCTGAAGTGCATATCGGCTGAAAATACTATAAAGTGCGTATCCAAGACCTGAACAGATACCGAGAAGAATTCCTTTACTTCCTATTGACTGGCCACCTGTTATTCCGCTGACAAAAACACATCCTGCAACAGTTAAAATCAATGCAATAACCTTTTTAGGTGTGATTTTTTCTTTGAAAAGAAGAAGTGATAACAGCATTACAAATACAGGTGATGTATAGAGAAAAATCACAGCCACGCAGACACCGTTATATGTCATTGAATAAAAATATGTAATACTGAAAAACATAAGACTTAAAAGTCCTGTGCCTAAAAAACACCATATATCCTTAAGCTTGATTTTAAACAATTTTTTGTCTGTAACAAACATTACAATACCAAGGATAAATGCAGCAACAAGGCAACGAAGTGTTACGGTCTGCACTTGTGAAAATCCAAGATTGAGCAATGGCTTTAAAAACAAACTGATTATACCCCAGAAGCATCCGGCAGCAAATACATATAAATATTTCAACTTTTCTTTCATATAAAACCCTCGAAAATATTTTTAAACTATTTTATCATAAATTATCAAAATGTAAATATGGACGGTGTAAAGAATGTCGGTTGAACTTATAGTGACAGACCTTGACGGAACATTTTTAAACAGTAATCATGTAACAATACCACAGGAAAATATTGATGCTTTCCGAAAAGCCCACGAAATGGGAATAAAAGTTGCTATTGCAAGCGGAAGAACAAAAGTTTTAACTGATTACCTTATGGAGCAACTGCCATTTTTAGATTATCTTATTACCTCAAATGGTGCAGTTACATATGACCTTAAAACAGGTGAAATTGTCTGTCAGACACTTCTCGGTAATGAAAAGTCAGTTGAGATATTCGATATTTTAAAAGATTATGACCTTATTTATGAAATCTATTATAATGGCGACTGCTATATGAATAAGGAAAGTTATTCAAAATTTGACGACAAACATGTTGCACCACATATTTATAAGCTTTTAAGTAATTTTATAAAAGAAGTTCCTGACCTTGAAGCACTCATCGATGGAAAAGGTATTGAAAAGCTTAACATTCTCACTCTTTCTGCTGAACAAAGAATTGAACTTGAGGACAAAATTTCACAATCAGGTAAGGTTGCATTTGCATCTTCATTCCCTGTTACAGCAGGTAAAAATGGAAATCTTGAAATGACGGAAATAAATGCTACAAAAGGTTTTGCAGTAAACGGACTTGCAAAGGCTCTCGGCATTGGTAAAGAAAATATTATGTGCTTCGGTGACGGTGAAAATGACTGTCCTATGTTAGAATATGCTGATTTTTCATTTGCAATGGGAAATGGCAGTGACTATGCAAAAAACACTGCAAAATATATTGCAGACACAAATGATAACGCTGGTGTTGCAAAGGCAATAATGAAATATGTATTCGGTGAATAAAATGGATATTATAAAATTTAAAGGTGCTATTTTTGACCTTGACGGTACACTTTTTGACTCAATGGGAATATGGAAAGATGTTGACCTTGCCTTTTTTGAGCGAAGGAATATGGTTATGCCTGATGATTATCAGGAAAGTATCAAGGATATGCACTTTAAGACAATGGCAATTTATACAAAGGAAAGATTTAACCTGCCTGACGATATAAATGACATTATGGATGAATGGTGCGAATTGTGTTTTGACGAATACAAGAATAAAATCAAGCTTAAAGACGGTGTTTATGAATACCTCGTTTCAATAAAAGAAAAGGGAATCAAACTTGCATTTGCAACGGCAAATACAACAGAGCTCAGCGAAGTCTGTCTTAAATCAAACGGTATTTATGAACTCTTTGACACCGGTTCTTATCTTCACGAAACCACAAGTGACAAGTGTGAGCCTGATGTATATTTACTTGCTTGCGAAAGACTTGGTTTAACCCCTGATAAGTGTATTGTATTTGAGGACATTTTGCCAGGTGTACGTGGTGCGAAAAAAGGCAGCTTCACAGTTTGTGGTGTTTATGACAGATACTCGGAAAAAGATGCCGATGAAATCAAAAGAATTGCTGATTATTACATAAATTCTTTTGAAGAACTACTGTAAAATCTATACACATTTACACTTTACAAACGGACAAAAAAGGTCTATTATATAAGTGTCATATTTTGTAAATTTTTATAGAAAGAAGAATGATATATGGAAAAAACAGTTTTAGTTGAAACAAGTGCAAGACATGCTCACATTTCAAAGGAACACCTTGAAATCCTTTTCGGTGAAGGTTATGAGCTTACAAAGAAAAAGGACTTATCACAGCCTGGTCAGTATGCTTGCGAAGAAAGAATCGCAGTTATCGGACCTAAAGGTCAATTCCCTGGCGTTTCAATCCTTGGTCCTGTAAGACCTGCTACTCAGGTTGAAATTTCTGCTTCTGATGCTCGTTCAATAGGTGTTGCAGCAGTTGTCAGAGAATCAGGCGACATCGCAGGAACTCCTGGTTGTAAAATCGTTGGCCCTAAAGGTGAAATTGAAATCGAAAACGGTGTTATCGTTGCAAAAAGACATATTCATATGACTCCGGACGATGCTGAAAAATACGGACTTTCTGACAAACAGGTTGTTGAAGTTAAGGTTTCTTCAGACGACAGAACACTCACATTCGGTGATGTTGTAGTTCGTGTAAATCCAAACTTCGCTCTTGCAATGCACATTGATACAGACGAATCAAATGCTGCTCTTTGCAAACCGGGCACAATGGGTGTTATCCTTTAATTTAAAATACATAGTATTATGGCACTTTCCTTCGGGAAGGTGCCATATTTTTGTCTGTTTTTATTAAAATGCTTCGCAGACCCATCATTTTTCGTTTTCAACTTTTCACTTTACACTTCTTTCCTTTTTTGAATATAAAAGATAATCGGTTTTTCACTTTCTGCTATTTTCTGACTTTTCTTTTCTATGAAATTCACATAACACCATTTACTCAAACAAATATATGGGACTGCATAAACAACTGGAAAAATAAAAATACAAGACATAACCCAACCAAAAAAAGACAAACAATATAATGAATACTGAACACTGCGGTTTTCCATTATTTCTATACTTCGTGTAATGACTTTTAACGGATTTCTTTCTTTTTCTGTCAGCAGGATATATGTGCAGAATGAATATCGTTTAAGCGTTACAAAAAAGAATACTGAACCAATTGCAAAAAGAATGATTGCTGACACAAACAATGTAAGATTCACATTAAACCCGTAAGATTCATATCTGTAACTGTAAATCAGCAATGCTGAAACTGCAAAACATGGCAAATAATACAAAACACAAAGACTCACAGAAAGCAAAGTCTTTATTATAGTTACACCTAAAAAAGAATTATATTGAGAAAATGAAATATTTTTGATACTTCTTAAAAAGCCGACTTTATTTCCCAACGACCTTTGATAAAAATAATTCTGTGAGCAAAGACTTATACCCTTCCAGACACACAATGAAAATACAATTGAAAAAATAACAAGTGACAGACGAAGAGTTCCATTATATGGTGATAAAAAGTCAATAAAACTGAAATCAATTATTTTCATATTGTTGATGAAATAATAATTCAGTATTGTGAGTAAAATAATAGTGAAAAAAGGCAGTACACCAACGATGAAAAATCTGAAATTGTTTTTGAGCATTTTTCTTTTTGCACTGAGCTTTAAGCAGGTTATTTCCATTTTTACTGCCTCCTTTTTTATTATTATTGACACAAGGAGAAATTTTTATGTGTGGAATTATGGGCTTTAATGGTGAAAACCAGGCTTCAACAATACTCATTGACGGACTCCGTCGCCTTGAATATCGTGGCTATGATTCTTCCGGAATTGCTGTTAAAGGTGATGACATTACCATAATCAAGGAAAAAGGCAGAATTGATAATCTGCAAAAATCTGTTGACGAAATAAACCCACAAGGGAACATTGGAATCGGTCACACGAGATGGGCAACACACGGGATTCCCGACAAGACAAATGCACATCCGCATAAATCAATGAACGGAATTGTGACTCTTGTCCATAACGGAATTATCGAAAACTATATGGATATTAAACACGAGCTTACACAAATGGGTTATGAATTCAAGTCACAAACAGACACAGAGGTTATTGCTCAACTTTATGACAGTATTTTTGACGGTAAAGCCATAAATACAATGATTAAAACTGCTGAAAAACTAAAAGGCTCTTATGCTGTTGCTATGCTTGTAAAAGGTTTTGAAGATAAAATTTTTGCTATGAAAAAGGACAGTCCGTTAATTGTTGGTATTGGTAACGGGGAAAACTTTTTAGCATCTGACATTCCTGCAATACTCCCCTATACAAAAGAGTGTTATATCGTCAATGATGATGAATTTATTGAATTGAGTAAAAATGAAATCAAGGTTTATGACATAAACGGAAATGAAAAGAAAATCTCTATAAAAACCATAGATTTAAGTGTTGAATCTGCTGAAAAAGGTGGATATGACTACTTTATGGCAAAGGAAATCTTTGAACAACCAAAGGCTGTTAATGATACTATTGTTCCACTGATAAATAATAATGAAATTCAATTACCCTTTCAGTTTCCTGAAAACTTTATAGAAAATCTCAACAGAATTTATATTGTTGCTTGTGGTAGTGCTTACCATGTCGGACTCACTGCAAAATATATTATTGAAGATATGGTACGAATTACCGTAATGGTTGATATTGCAAGTGAATTCAGATACAGAAATCCTGTAATCACAGAAAATGACCTTTGCATTTTCATAAGCCAATCAGGTGAAACTGCTGACACACTTGCATCTTTGAGAAAAGCCAAAGAAAAAGGTGCTTTTACACTATCAATAGTGAATGTGCCATTCAGCACAATTGCCAGAGAAAGTGACGGAGTTATTTACACGAATGCAGGTGCTGAAATTGCAGTTGCCACAACAAAGGCTTTTTCTGCACAACTTGCAGTTATTTATACTCTTTCAGCATTTTTGTCACAAAAGAAAAACCTTTTAAGCAGTAAGAACGTAAAAGAATTTGCTGATAAAATTCTGCAATTACCTGAAAAAATTAAAACTACACTTGAATGTAATGACATCACAGAAGAACTTGCAAAGCATATTGCTACTAAAGAACATGTATTCTTCATAGGTCGTGGCGTTGACTATCCTCTATGTCTTGAAGGTGCATTAAAACTGAAAGAAATCTCATATATCCATTGCGAGGGATATGGTGCAGGTGAACTTAAGCATGGTACAATTTCACTTATTGAACAAGGTACTGTTATAATTGCAATCGCAACAGACGATATTCTTTATCAGAAAATGATTTCCAATATTAAAGAAGTTCACTCACGAGGCGCATATATTATTGCAATTGTAAAAAAAGGAATGAACGATATTGAAGAAATTGCCGATAAGGTTATTTATATTCCTGATACTTTAAAAAATCTTATGCCATCACTTACGGTTATTCCGTTACAACTTCTTGCTTATCATTCAACTATCGAAAAAGGGCTTGATGTTGACAAACCACGAAACCTTGCAAAATCTGTTACGGTGGAATAAAAAATATTATAAACAACCATTCTCCTGCTCATAATATGAGTGGGAGTTTTTTCAACTCTTTTTGTACATAACAACAAAAAAGGATGATGTTATATGCAATATACAAGAGTTGAAATCTGTGGTGTTAATACTGCGAAATTAAAAGTGCTGAAAGAAGCAGAAAAAATAGCGTTACTGAAAAAAATCAAAGAAAGTGATGATAAAAAAGCAAGACAACAATTAATTGAAGGAAATCTTCGACTTGTACTGTCAGTTGTTCAACGATTTGCAAACCGTGGTGAAAATCCTGACGATTTATTTCAGGTCGGATGTATCGGTCTTATTAAAGCCATTGACAATTTTGACATTTCCCACGAAGTCCGTTTTTCCACATACGCTGTTCCAATGATTATAGGTGAAATAAGAAGGTATTTGAGAGATTACAACCCTATAAGAGTCAGCCGTTCATTAAGAGATACAGCATATCATGCTATGCAAATCAAAGAGAGAATACAGAATACTCTTGGCAGAGATGCCACTATTGAAGAAATCGCAAAAGAAATGGATACAGAGCCTGTAAATGTGATTATAGCCATGGAAGCAATTGTTGACCCGATTTCGTTATATGAACCTGTGTATTCTGACGGTGGCGACACAATTTATGTTATGGACCAAGTTGGCGGTTCAGAAAGTGATGAGGATTGGCTTTATGAAATTGCTATTAAAGATGCAATCAATGAACTGAGTGACCGTGAAAAGCAAATTCTTAATCTTCGTTTTATGCAGGGAAAAACACAAATGGAAGTAGCCCAGGAAGTCGGCATTAGTCAGGCACAAGTCAGTCGTCTTGAAAAAGGTGCAATGAAGAAAATCAAGGAATTCTGAAATAAAGAAGAAAACTCATCATATTATGGTTATGAGGTGGTTTTGTGAACTGTTTTGTAACTGATATGCGTGAAAAAGAAGTAATCAATTTAAAAGACGGATGCAGGTTAGGTTCTGTGTGTGATGTTGAATTTGATACCTGTTCAGGTAACATTGTTTCTCTTGTAATTTTCGGCAAAGGTAAAATGTTTGGTCTTTTGGGCAGATGTGACGATATTAAAATATGTTGGAATGATATAAAAGTCATCGGTGACGACACTATTCTTGTGGATATCGAACTGCCTGAACACTGCAGAAATCAGGTAAAAGAGAATATGCTTGACTCACTCTTTAAACACAAGTAAATCACTTGAAAAGATTAAGGTTATGTGATACAATAATAAAAAGTATGCAATTTTTATTGTATCGGGGTGTAAAAGTGAATGAATAATAAAGTTAAACTTACTATCCGTGGTGTAAGCTACTATATCAACACTGATGAAAGTGTTGAATATACAGAGGAGCTTGGAAGAAAAATCGACCAAAGACTTTCTGACCTTCTTGACAGTGGTCTTCGTATTTCTGTAAATCAGGCTACTGTTCTTGTGGCTCTTGAAATGGCTGACGCTCTTTCAAAGACTCTTGATGAAGTTGACTCTTTAAAAAGTCAGATGAGAGGCTACCTTGAAGATGCTTCAAAGGCTAAATCTGACAGAGATTATTATAAGCGTGAGCTTGAAAGACTCAAAACCGAGTCAAAATTCAAGGAAGACCAGATAAATCTCTTTGCAAAGGCTAATAAAGATGAATAAGACAGAAATACTTGCTCCTGTGGGCAGTATGGAAACCTTAAAAGCTGCTGTACTTTCGGGTGCTGATGCGGTTTACTTTGGTTTGGGTAATTTTAATGCTCGCAGAAATGCACAGAATTTTTCAGACGCAGAAGCAAAACAAGCAATTGAATATTGTCACAGTAGGGGTGTTAAGGTACATATTACTCTTAACACCCTTATTAAGGATACAGAAATAAAGGATGCTGTTGAAGCTGTAAAGCACATTTGCAAAATAGGTGCAGATGCCATTATCGTTCAGGATTTAGGACTTGCAAAAGTTATAAAAACTGTTTGTCCTCACATTGAAATGCACGCTTCAACGCAAATGAGTGTCGGTACTCTTGAAGGTCTTTATGAGCTTAAAAATCTCGGCTTTACAAGAGCTGTTTTACCACGAGAATTAAGCTTTCGAGAGATTAAATATCTTTGTGAACACTCCCCTATTGACCTTGAGGTATTTATTCACGGTGCACTTTGTATGTGTGTATCAGGTCAATGTCTTATGAGTGCTGTTCTTGGCTCACGAAGTGGAAATCGTGGTCTTTGTGCTCAGCCTTGTCGTTTACCGTTTAAGGTGCAAAAAGGCACAGGACACGATTTAAGTCTTAAAGATTTATCACTTATTGAACATATCCCCGAACTTTCCGAAATGGGCATCTGCTCATTTAAAATCGAAGGCAGAATGAAACGACCTGAATATGTAAGTGCTGTTGTTTCAGCTTGTAAAAAATCAATAAATGACAACTACACTTCTCTTGTGAGAAAAGATTTGTCCGATTTATTCTCCCGTTCAGGCTTTACTGACGGATATTATGAGAATATGCTCGGCCGTGATATGTTCGGGTTCCGTGAAAAGGAAAATGTTCAGTCTGCCACAAAAGTACTTTTTGCAAAATACGCTTCTGTTTATGAAAAAGAACAGGCGAGATTTACTGTTAATTTTACATTCAGCGGTAAAATTGGTGAAAATGCGACTCTTACTGCATGTTGTAATGGTCACACAATTTCAATAAATAGTGAAATGATTTGTGAAGCACCGATAAACAGACCGATTTCAGTTGAGAGAATACACGATGCACTTTCCAAATGTGGCGGAACACAATTTGCAGTTGAAGATATTGAAATCAATGGTGATGTTGACTACTCACTTCCTGTTTCAGCACTTAATTCAATGCGAAGAAGTGCTTTGGAAACTCTTGAAAACAAAATGTGTGGACAAGTTGAAAGAAGGCTTAACCCTGCTCCTATTCCAACGGATGTTCATTCAAAAAATGATAGAAAAATATATTGCAGATTTGATAATGCAAATCAGATTCCTGAAAATATTGATGCTGATTTGATTTTTATGCCACTCGGTACAGATGACAAAATCATTAAAGATAACTGTTATGGTATTGAGCTTCCTCACGGAATGTTCGGTAATGGCGAAAAAGTTGAAGAAATGCTCACAAAATCATCTGCTGAAGTTTGTCTTTGTCACACTCTTGATGCTGTCGCAGTTGCAAAGAAATGCAAAAAGAAAATTGTAGCGTCCCCTTCCCTTAATGTTTTCAATTCTCTTTCAATGGACACAGCAAAGAATCTGAGAATAAGTGAAATTATTGTTTCAAATGAGTGTACCGTTGAGAATTTCAAGAAGATTTCTGCACCGATTCCAAAAGGAATTACTGTTTACGGTAAGATTCCACTAATGCTGACTCGAAATTGTCCGATTAAGAATGGAAAAACTTGTGCAGAGTGCAGACGAGAAAGTGAAATTACTGACAGAATGGGAATAAAGTTCCCTGTCAGATGCCATATGGGATATAGCGAAATTCTCAATTCACGACCAATTTATATGGCTGACAGACTCCATGAAATTCCATATTGCGATATTCTGTTTTTCAATTTCACAACAGAAACAAAACAAGAAGTCAATAATATGATGAATGCATATTATAACGAAGAAAAGCCCCAAGGCGAATTTACCCGAGGACTTTTATACAGAGGTGTTGAATAATGGATATTTTAAAGATTAAAAAAGTTAGAGAAAATGCAAAAATCCCAACAAGAGGTACTGTGGGAAGTGCAGGTCTTGACCTATATGCTTGTATTGATGAACCTATCACATTGAAAAAAGGAGATACAGCAGTTATTCCGACAGGAATAGCAATCGGACTCCAAGACCCACATTATGCAGCATTTATCCACTCAAGAAGCGGACTTGCTATCAAGCATGGAATAGGACTTCTTAATTCTGTAGGTGTTATCGACAGCGATTATCGTGGTGAAATCTGCGTTGGTGTTATAAAGCAGACTGACCCTGAATACACAATAGAGCCTTATGAAAGAATCGCACAGATGGTAATAAAACCTGTTGAATTACCTGAAATTATTGAGGTACAAGACCTTGATGAAACTGACCGAGGTGCAGGTGGATTTGGTTCAACAGGGACAAAATAAATGCAAAATGCAAAATGATAATATTACAACAAAAAGGACACTTCGTATGAGGTGTCCTTTAATCATTCTTATTTGATTTTTTCACGAATTTTTCCACGAAATCCAGATGTGTACCCATAAATATGAGTTTCAATTCCTTGTGCCTTGATATATCCTTCGGGAAATACAAGGTGCTTTTCTTTTCAAGTCGCAGAACCTTACTTTTTTGCAAAACCTCTGCCACAAACTGTGAACAGAAATACTTATTTTTCCTTTTCAATGGAATTTTAAGAAAACAGCACACAAGTCCCAAAGTTGAATATTTAAGCTTTTCTTTTCTTGCTTTATATGACAACACAAGCTTTTTCACATTATAATATGTCTTTTCAGAAACTGAAATTTCGTATAATGCACAAGGAAATGACGGTCTGTCAGGCTTTTCATATTTTCTTATACTTTCCACAAGAAAACCCTTGCTGACAAAAGTATAAAATGTATCCATATCGTCTTCAAAGCCCACAGATGTGTGAGTATAAGGAAAACGAGTGTACCATGCAAGAAATTTCGCATCATATCCCGGATATCGTGTCATTAAAACATATATCTTTTTATGAGTCATTTGTTTTTCCTCTTGTTTTTTTGTTTATAAAACAAGTATATCCAAAAAGTACATAATAAGTCAAGTGGTAAGTGTTGGACAAAAATTGCCAAAAAGCAAAATAAATTATTTTAATTCTTTATACATATCTCCGGCTGTCTGTTTTGTAGCGTGTTCGGTAACAGTTATTACCTGATACTTTGTTATCTTTTCACCAAACTGAATTTCGAGAATGTCGCCTTCTTTAACATCATAAGATGCTTTTACAACTCTGCCACCAACACTTACGTGACCTGCATCACACACCTCATTGGCAACAGTTCGTCTTTTAATTATTCTTGAAACTTTTAAAAATTTGTCTAATCTCATATAACATTTCCTTTTTTACGGGTCGTCGGGGACGCCGACCCCTACAAATATTGGATAAAAAACAAGGGCCGCTTTTGGCGACCCTAATTTTTTTTTACAAAAGTCAAATTATTTAACAGCTGCTTTGAGTGCTGCGCCTGCTTTGAATGCAGGAACTTTTGTTGCAGGAACTGTCATTGTTTCGCCTGTTCTTGGGTTACGAGCTGTCTTTTCTGAACGGTCTCTAACTTCAAATGTACCGAAGCCGATGAGCTGAACCTTATCACCGTTTGCAAGAGCGTCTGTAACTGATGCGAAAACTGCTGCTACTGCTGCGTCAGCGTCTTTCTTTGAAATGCCTGCTTTTGCAGCTACTGCTGCTACGAGTTCTGTCTTATTCATTGTGTATTCCTCCAAAAATTTTAGTCTTTGTTATTTTAAAAAGGCATTTAGTCCTTTTTAGCCAAATCCCACAACTTGTCCAATGTGTCCAAGTCTGTATTTTTCATATCCATACCACGGTCTTGTGCCATTTTTTCAACCTTACTGAATCGGTCGATGAACTTGTCCGTTGAATTTGTAAGAGCTTCTTCACTGTCAACCTTCACAAATCTTGAAACATTGACAACCGAGAAAAGAAGGTCACCTAATTCTTCGTGGATATGCTCCTGATTTCCTTCTGCATAAGCATCCTCAAGTTCTTTAAGTTCTTCACTTACCTTCTGGAAAGCACCGTCGGCACTATCCCAGTCAAAGCCAACCTTTGAAGCTTTTTTCTGCACCTTATCAGCACGCATAAGTGCCGGAAATTCACGAGGTATGGAAAGCATAGATTCTGTCTGACTCTTCTGTTGCTTTGTACGTTTTTTGATGATATCCCAATTCTCAAGCACCTGCTCACTTGTTTCGGCATTAACATCACCAAAAACGTGAGGATGGCGCTCAATCATTTTTTTGCAGATTCCGTCAGCAACATCTGACAATTCAAATGTGCCCTTTTCACGTTCAATCTGAGTATGAAAAACAACCTGCAACAAAACATCACCAAGCTCTTCTAAAAGCAAGTCCTTATCATCCTTATTGATTGCCTCAATAACCTCATAGGTTTCTTCAAGGAAATCACGACGGATTGACTTGTGGTCCTGCTCCCTATCCCAAGGGCAACCCTCAGGTGAACGAAGAATCTCAACAATATCTATCAAATCCGATACATTGTAGTTTTCTTTAAATTGAAAATTTACAATCATACTGCTACCACCCTATTTTACTCTATAAAACCAAATTTTGCAAGTATTTTTGCAATTTTTTCTCCCTTTGGAAGCATAATTACATCATCTTTTGCTATTCCCTTGATTAAAAGCATTGAAATTACATAAATAATACCACCAAAACCGATAGCAACTCCAAGACAGAAGATGTTCTTTATTGAGAATTCCGGAATGAATCTGTTGCAAAGTCCGTATGAGGTATATGCGCCGACACCACAAAGGACACCACATATAATTGGCTTTACGAAAACTGAAATGAAATTAATTCTTATTCTTGTAGTTTTAAGAATTGCAAAAAGATTAATTATTGTAATTACTGCATAACAGCTTACTGTACCAATTACAGCACCATTTACATTAAGGCTTGGAATTGAAACAAAAATAAGATTTGAGACAAATTTTACAAGCGCACCAATACTCATTGAAACAAGTGGTATTTTTGTTTTGTCAAGTGCCTGAAGCATATTTGTCATTGGTTGTGACAATGCAATCAGGAAAATTGTAAAACCATAAACTGTAAGTACAGGAGCTGCAATAGAAACACCACTTGCAGCCTCACCACTGCCATAAAATGCAGCAAGTATTGGCTGTGCAAGTACACCCATACCAATACCACATGGCATTGCAACAAGCATTGTAACACGCATAACTGATTCTACTGAAACTCTGATTGCCTTTTTATTCTTAACAGCCCAGGCTGCTGAAAGTGCAGGAATTGCACTGATACCCAAGGTCATTGTAATTGACGGAATTAAGTTTCTGAAGTCAAGAGATAAAGAATATGCACCGTAAAGGAAGTTTTTAACATCAGCATCGAGAACACCAACAAGCTGAGTTGAATACATCTCTCTGATTAAATCCATATTATTCAAAACAACTGTTTCAAGTCTGTTCTGAACAGTGATAGCATCGATAAGGTTTGTAATACTGAATACAAGTGAGCTTAGAGCTACCGGAATTGCAAACTGGAACATTTTCTTTGCAATAAGGCTTGAGCTTTCAGGCTTTGGTGCTGATACAAGTTCGGCTTTTGTAATTCTGTCGCCCTTAATTTTATGAAGAATAATTAAATAAACCACACCAATTACAGTACCGAGTGTAACACCGGCAGTAGCACCTGCTGCAGCATAAGGATAAATTGCACTTAAAGCTTCTGCCTCAGTTGTAGCAGTCTGTCCGAAAACTGTCTGTCCAGCCTCAAAGCGTGACATTCCATAACTGATTGCCCATTTTGCACACACAAGGCCGAAAACAAGCTTACCACCTGCTTCAAGCACCTGAGAAATTGCCGTTGGAGTCATATTACGAAGTCCGTTATAATAGCCACGATAGCTTGACATTACACAGCAAAAGAAGATTGACGGTGTAATTACAAGCACAGCAGGAATAATATCCATATTTTTTGCTGATAAGGCATATGGATATGCAAGAATAAACATTGCAAGGGTGCCTATAATACCAACTATTAAGAAAAGACGCTTTGCTACCTTATGAATTACCTTAACATCACGATAGCGTCCCAATGCCATTGCCTTTGACACCATATTTGAGATTGCAACAGGAAGTCCTGCCATTGCAACTGTGTAAACAGGTACATAAAGGCTATATGCTGAGTCAAACAAGCCTCTACCAACAGTACCAATCATATTGGAAAGTGGAATTTTATATATTACACCGATTACCTTAATAATAATAGTTGCAAGGCTCAATACGAGAGCACCATTTAAAAGGCTCTGACTTTTTCTTTTCTTTTCTGCCAATTTCACCACACCTTTTTCAATTAACCTAAAAATTCACGAAGTAACGAGTCTTTTGGGACTTCATTTTCATCAATATCAAAAAATCTTTCAAGAGATACACAAAGTTTTTCTGCATCTTCTTTGAATTCATCAGAAACCTCACTATCACGAAGCAAAGGTAATGCCTGATTCTTTATGACACAAGGTTCATAAAGATGAACTGTATTTGCTTTAATATCTGCATTGTCACGATAAGGGAAAAGATATTTATCCTCACCTGCTGTAACATTTTTCCATAGTTTATATGTGTTATCTACTGAACTTGCACGGAATTTATAGTCACGAATCATTCTGCGAAGAAAACGGAAGTTTCTCTTGTTTAAAACAATTTCACCATTTTCATCATAAATTCTTGAAGAAACATTTATATAGACTTTTAAAAGCTTACCGTGAACTTTGTCTGTAATGATTGGATTGAGTGCATGTAGTCCCTCAATAATTACAACATCTTCCTGACCCAATGTAACTGTATTGAACTCTGTATTACTGCGTCTGCCTGTTGTGAAATCAAAAACAGGAGTTTTTACAGTTTCACCACGCAAAAGAGAATTAAGGTCATTTTCAAGTCGGTCTAAATCAAGAGCATGAACAGTTTCATAATCCTGACTACCATCGGGAAGATAAGGAATATCCTCACGATTGAGATAAAAGTCATCAAGGCTTAAAACATAGGTTGTAACACCTTTAGCCTGAAGTCCCTGTTTTAATCTTTTAGCAGTTGTTGTTTTACCTGCAGAAGAAGGACCTGCAAGCATTATGATTTCTCTGCCGTCTTCTTCTATAATTTTCTTAACGATTTTATCAATAATACTCTGATATCTTTTTTCACATTCCAAAATAAACTCTCCGGAATTGGACTCTGCTTTTTCATTGATAAATTCAAGTTTGTTGTTTAAGTCTGCCATTTACAATACCTCATCAAATTATTCAATTATTTGTATGTATTATAAAACTGGGTTATTCTTTTCTTTCGTTCAATCAGTTCATCAATGCCTGAAATGTACTCGAACGGATACTTGAAATTAAAAATACGCTCGATTTCGTCACCGTTTGGTGCTTTAAGTTTTGTTACAGCACCGCCACCACAGGAAAGAATTGTGTGACATTCTTCCATCATGAAAATATTATAAATACACTCTGTCTGTGGCTTTGCCCAGCCGACATTTTCAAGGCTACCTGCAGATTTTGACTGACGATACATATAGTATGGATGGTATTTCTCATATAATTTCTCGTAGGTATAAGAAAGCATCTGTGATGCTGTATTTGCATTCTGCACTGCAATTTTCGGTGAATTTTGTCCGATTCCTGATGCTCTTTTTACAGCAAGAGTATGAACAGTAATATTTTCAGGGTCAAGACTTATTGCAGTATCAAGAGAATATTTAAATCCATCAACAGTATCCGTAGGGAGTCCTGCAATCAAGTCCATGTTGATATTGTCAAATCCCATTTCTCTTGCAAGATGGAAAATTCTGATTGTATCTTGTGCAGTATGTCGTCTTCCGACTGCCTGAAGCACAGAATCATTAAATGTCTGTGGGTTTATGCTGATTCGGTCGACAGGACTGTTTTTAAGTACACGAAGTTTTTCTTCTGTAATTGTGTCAGGACGACCTGCCTCAACGGTAAATTCACGACAAGTATTTAAATTGAAATTATTCTCTATTGAATTTATTACAGTTTCAAGCTGTTCTGCTGAAAGTGTGGTAGGTGTACCACCACCGATATAAATACTTTCAAGAGAAACACCAATATTTTTTGCAATTTCGCCTGTAATCTTAAGTTCCTTTGACAGTAACTCAACATACTGTGGCAAGAGATTTTTTGCCTTATCATTTTCCACGGAATGTGACACAAAGGAACAATAACTGCATCTTGACGGACAGAAAGGAATTGACACATAAAGGCTGAATGATGCCGGTTTGCTTGTACTTATAATTTTTTCTTCCCAATCAGCAACTTCTCTTGCAATCTGGAATTTTTCGTCTGTTACAAGCAAATCCTTTTTAAAATATTCTTCTGTCTTTTTTCTGCCCATTTGTTTTTCTGTGTTTATAAGCAGTTTGGATGGCCTGACTCCTGTTAATACACCCCATTTAGGATAAAATCCCGTATATTCACCCATAAGTGAATAGACCATCCTACCCATCTGCATTTCATTATCATCACACAAAGGTGCAGTAAGAGTTTTATTAAAATCGTCAAAATTTATTATTACCTTGATTTCATCGGTAACAGAAGTGTAAAGATGAAAATCATCACATTCTTCATATACCACCTGAATTTTTACATCAGGCATAAAAATTCTGACGAGTTTTTCCATTTCATAATGGAATTTATGATTGATTACAAGTAATTTTATCATTTTCTTCTGAAACGAGTTCTCATATAACGGTTATTTTCACGCTCATAATCAAGAGTAGTTTCTGCTTCATGGCCAGGATAAACAGTATAATTCCCCTCTAACTCGCCAATTTTAGCAAGTGAACGAAGTTCCTGACGACCATTACCACCGTAAAGGTCTGTTCTGCCTGCACAAAGTCTGAAAAGAGTGTCCCCTGAGAACATTACCAAATCTTCCTTGAAAAGATAGCAGACACCACCCATAGAATGTCCCGGTGTGTGCATAACAGTTATTTTGCTGTTACCAAGCATAAGTTCAGTTCCGTCTTCTGTCAATATATCTGCATCTGTTTCAGGGAACTCATAACCTGAACAGTTAATAGCAAACTCGTTCTTATCAGCATCATGGAACATTTCTTCATCATCCTTATGGATAACAACCTTTGCACCTGTGTTGTCTTTCACCATTTTTGCACCACAGATATGGTCAAAATGGCCATGAGTTAAAAGAATATACTTGACATTTTTGCCACTCAGTTCTTCCATCAAACTTTCTTCAGGTAATGAGGGGTCAATAACTGCTGTATCCCCTGTTTCATTATCTGTGACAATATAAGTATTTGTGGAAAATCCGTTGCCCATAACTGATAAATGTTTTTTTACTGTAATCATATCTTTTTTCTCCAAATTTCCGAGTCATAAATTATTGTAACGGGACCGTCGTTGAGAAGCTCAACTTTCATATCAGCACCGAAAATACCTTTTTCTACATTTTTCACACCATTCTCAATGAGTTTATCGCAAAAAAATTCGTATAACTCATTGGCTCTTTCGGGATGAGCAGAACGAATAAATGACGGTCTGTTGCCTTTTTTCAAATCTGCACAAAGAGTAAACTGTGAAACTGCGAGAATTTCACCGTCAACATTCTTTATATCAAGATTCATCTTGCCATCGCCATCCTCAAACACACGGAGTGTTGATGTCTTTCGGGCAAGAACCTCTGCATCTGCCTCTGTATCATCATCCATAACACCAAGGAGAATAAGATAACCCTTATCTATTTTCGAGATGAGCTCACCATCTACGGTTACACTTGCTCTCGATACTCTTTGAATCACTGCTTTCATATTCTGTATCCTTTTTCGTTTTTTTGTTTGGTAGTAGTCCGGTAACTATAACCCCAAGTTTGAGGAAATTTTAACCAAACTTTTATCTTTCAACCTGTAATATACCGTCAATCTTTTCAATTCTTGTAATAAGATTTTTAAGGTGGTCAAGGCCACTTACATTAACTGTAAGCTCGACAATTGTTCTTCCGTCCTTCATGTCGTGAGTGCTAATGCTTGTAATATTAACTCGCATATTTGCAACCTGAACAGCAACCTCTGCCATAAGACCAACACGGGAAAGACAGGTAAGCTGAAGTGTTGCCTTATAGTCCTCACGGACATTCTGATTCCAATATGCATTTACCCATCTTGCAGGTTCTGCACAATTCGCAAGGTCTTTAGGTACATTTGTACAATCTCTCTTATGAATTGAAACACCATGACCACGAGTGATAAAACCTATAATGTTATCACCGGGCAAAGGATTACAGCATTGTGAGAACTTAATAAGACAGTTGTCGATACCCTCAACAGTAACTCCGTCTTTATTCTTTTTGCTGTTATCCTTAACGGGAACAACCTTGATTTCCTGACGACTCTTATCGTAATTCTTCTGATATTCTTCCTTGATGTAAGGCATCATACGGATAATTGAAAGTCCACCGTAACCGATTGCAGCATAAAAATCGTCAATATTTTCCATTCGCTGACGCTCTGCCAATCGTTTAATGAATTTCTGATAATCCTCGTCAGACAAACGGATATAATTTCGTTTGAATTCACGCTCGATTTCAGCCTTACCCTCAATAATATTTTCTTCTCGTTTTTCCTTTTTAAACCAGGAACGGATTTTACTCTTTGCCTGGCTTGTTTTAACAATATTCAACCAGTCACGACTCGGACCCTTACCCTGCTGGGAGGATGTGAGGATTTCAACGATTTCACCTGTTTTGATTACATAATCAATAGGCACAATTCGTCCGTCAACCTTTGCTCCCGTCATCTTATTACCAACTGCAGAGTGAATTGCATAAGCAAAGTCGATTACAGTTGAGCCAACAGGCACATTGATAACATCACCCTTTGGTGTATAAACAAATACCTCATCAGTAATAAGGTCAGTTTTGATTGTGGAAACAAGTTCTCTTGCATCCCCTGTTTCCTGCTGTGTTTCAAGCATTTCACGAATCCATTGAAGTCGTTGGTCAAAGCTCTGCTTTCCACCTGAAACACCGAGTTTATATTTCCAATGAGCTGCGATACCGAATTCAGCAGTACGGTGCATTTCCCATGTTCTTATCTGCACTTCGAAAGGAGTTCCCTCTTTACCGATAACGGTTGTATGAAGTGACTGATACATATTAGGCTTTGGTGTTGAGATATAATCCTTGAATCTGCCCGGAAGCGGATTGTACATATCGTGGATAATACCAAGACAGTTATAGCAGTCGATTACGCTGTCAACGATAATACGGACTGCATAAATATCGTAAATTTCATCAAACTGTTTACCCTGCATATACATTTTACGGTAAATTCCGTGAACGGATTTGATTCGACCGCTGATTTGTGCAGTAGGAACGCTCTGATGAACTCTGTCAGCAATTTTTGTTTTAATGCTTTCAAGGAAATCGTTACCCGATTCGTTTGATTTTTTAAGATTTTCTTCAATTCCCTCATAGGCAACGCTGTCAAGAAAACGGATTGCTCTGTCCTCAAGCTCCTCCTTAACGGAACGGATACCGAGACGGTGGGAAATAGGAGCAAAAATCTCAAGTGTTTCAAGTGCCTTATCACGTTGCTTCTGTGGTGGCATAAACTGTAAAGTTCTCATATTATGCACACGGTCAGCGAGCTTAACGATAATAACACGGATGTCCTTTGACATTGCAAGAAGCATTTTACGGATATTTTCAGCCTGTTGTTCCTCTTTATTTTCACTTGAATTAAGCTGAACACGACCGAGCTTTGTAACGCCGTCAACAAGCACAGCAACCTCTTCACCAAAGTCCTCTGTCAGCTGTTCAATTGTGTATGGAGTATCTTCAACAACATCGTGAAGAAGCGCCGCCACAAGTGACTGATAATCCATACCTAAATCCACAAGAATATCGCAAACAGCAATTGGATGAATTATATATGGTTCACCTGACCTGCGTTTTTGGTCACCGTGATATTCATTTGCAAGGTTAAAGGCTTTGTCGATGATTTCCAATTCATTCGGATTATGGATTGCCTTTATTCTGTTGCGAAGATTATTATAAAGCTCCTGCACATCAACATTGACATTTACATTTTCAGCCATTACTGTTCACCACCCTGCATTTTATTTAAGTTATTAAGAATATCTGATTGTGACAAATCGGCTTTTTTACCGTCACCATCAAAAATAATATGTTCATTTTCATATTTTATGAGTCCCATTTCACAAAGCACATCAAGAGCTATCTTCATTGTGCAGTATCTTTCAACAGGACATTTTGCTCTTATCATAAGAGTTTCAACATCATATTGCCATTGTTTGTATTGCTTTAAAAGACCGAATACACCTAACAAAAACTCTCTTGTAGGTGTTAAAAATCTTGCTTCGTGAGAAGTAAGAAATTCCTGTCGTTTATATTTTTCATAGAGAAGCTGTGACTTGAATAATGTTTCATCATCAATTCCCGAAAAACGCATATCCCTTACCTGAACAGAGGCTTTTACCTCACCTCTGAATTCATTTTTATCAATTCGCACTGCAAGGTCAACAATATCGCCCTCACAGAATTGGAATTCAGCCAATGTGGTTGAAAATTTCATTGCCACAAACTGAGTATTACCTTTAGAAAAAGAAAGTCTTAAATGCTTTCCCTCACCAACGGGTCTTATATTTTCAAGCCTTACTCCGAAAACACCGAAAAGAGGCTGGGGATTACCTGCACCAAAAGGCTCAAGTGTTTCAAGTGACTCCACAAGTGAAGCATCGATATAGGCAGGATTCAGCTTACAATCAAGTAATAATGTTGGTACAGCATCGGGAATTGTACCTGCAAACTCGTTTATACGGACAAAAAATTCACTGACATTTTCACGCTTTATTCCAAGTCCTGCTGCAAGAGTATGACCACCAAAATGAGTGAGTAAATCCTCACAGGATTTTATTGCATCATAAACTGAAAATCCGTTTACACTTCTTGCTGAACCGGTACCCTCATCACCGTCAAATGTGATGACAATTGTAGGCTTTCCGTATTTTTCAGTAATTCTTGCTGCAACAATTCCGATAACCCCGTGATGCCAGCCTTCACCACAGACAACTATAACACGAGAGTATTTCAACTGCTCATTACACTCAATGTGAGCAATGGCAGATTCCATAATTTCATTTTCATATTCGTGACGCTGACGGTTACACATATCAACCTGTTCACCAATCTGTAAAGCAGATATTAAATCGTCACTGAGTAAGAGTTTAAGTGCAGTAGTTGCAGATTCAATTCTACCTGCTGCATTGATTCGAGGTGCTAATGAGTAAGTAACACCAACTGCATTGAGCTTTTTCTCACTTACCCCTGAAATCTGACGAAGTGCATTTATGCCATTACAAGGGTTTGAATTAATTTTCGCAACACCATATTTTACGATTGCTCTGTTTTCATCCTTCAGGTCAACCACGTCAGCAATAGTGCCAACTGCGATAATATCGGCATATTGATTTAAAATGTCGGAATAATCCCCCTTCTGGAGGGCACAAACAACCTTGAATGCAACACCGACACCTGCCCAATCTTTAAAATGAAGATTACAGTCCTCACGATGTGGGTCGATAACAGCAACTGCATCAGGCAAAGATTCACCGACCTGATGATGGTCAGTAACAACAGTTTCAATTCCCAAACTGTTGGCATATTTAATTTCCTCTATTGCAGAAATGCCGTTATCAACAGTGACGATAAGCTTAACGCCTTTTTCGTGAAGAGAAGTTACAGCATCGCAATTCATTCCGTAGCCTTCGCTGATTCTATCAGGAATATAGTACATTACATCTGCCTGACGGGATGAAAGATATGAATACATAACTGCAGTTGCAGTAACGCCATCGGCATCATAATCACCGAATACACAGATTTTTTCTTTTTCTTTTATTGCTTTTTCAATTCTTTCAACTGCCTTTTCCATATCGGCAATAAGATATGGGTCACAGAAGCTGAAATCACTATCAAAAAATTCTTCAACATCTTCATATTCCGTAATTCCACGGGATACTAATATAAGGGCAGTAAAAGGGTCAAGACTATGATTTTCAGCTACCTGAGCAGCCAATTCCTTATCAATATGTGCTGTGAGCCACTTTTTTCTACTCATAAGTCTTACCCCCCTTTTCTTTTGATTTGGTCTTTAAAACATAATTTACTAATTTATCATTATACCATTTAATCCCCTTATTTTCAAGGTTTTTATGGTAAAAACAGCCCTATTTAACTGTTGAAAAACTGCATAAAATATGATAAACTAAATTGATGACCATAAAAGAGGTATTATTATGACAGAAAAAGATATTCAGAACCTTAAAAATATCGAGATTCACGAAACAAATGGTGTAGAAATTCCTTACCACCAGAGCGTTATTATCGAAGAAAATGTAACAATCGGCAAGGGTACTGTTATACTTCCTAACACTATGATTTTTTCAGGTGTTATTATCGGTGAAAACTGTGTTATCGGTCCGAATACACTCATTAAAGACAGCGTTATCGGAAATGAAGTAAAGCTTAATTCCGTTCAATGCTATCAGTCAAAGGTTTCAGACTTTGCTGACATTGGTCCTTTCGTTCATATAAGACCTAATTCCGTTATTGGTGAAAAGGTGCATCTCGGTAATTTTGTTGAAGTTAAAAATTCAAACATTGATGAAAATACAAAGGTTTCTCACCTCACCTATGTTGGTGACTCTGATGTTGGTAAACGAGTAAACTTCGGTTGTGGTACTGTCACTGTAAACTACGATGGTAAAAATAAGCATCGTACAACTATCGGTGATGATTGCTTTATCGGTTGCAACACAAATCTTGTTGCACCCGTGACACTTTGCGACGGAGCTTATACAGCTGCAGGGTCAACGATTACCGAAGAAGTTCCTGCTGACTCTCTTGGTATTGCAAGAGCAAGACAAGTAAATATTGTAGATTGGCGAAAAATCAATAAAGACAGATTTAAAAAATAAATACAAAGGAAAAACAAATATGTTCAACAGATTCAGAAAGAGTACAAATGTATCTGTAGGCACACCTGAATTTCTCGTGGTGGGACTCGGTAATCCCGGTAACAAATATACTCTCACACGACACAATTCGGGGTTTTTGTGCTTGGATATGCTTTCACAAAAATTAAATTTCAGAGTTGACAGGCTTAAATTCAAATCACTTATCTGTGACACTAACATAAATGGTCACCGTTGTATCGTTATGAAACCACAGACATTTATGAACAACAGTGGTGAAGCAATTAGAGAATGTGCATCATTTTATAAAATTCCACCTGAAAAGGTAATTGTTATTTATGACGATATTTCTCTTGATGTGGGTAAGCTTCGTATCCGCAGAAAAGGTACTGATGGTGGTCATAACGGAATAAAGAGTATTATCTATCATCTGAATAATGACCAGTTCCCAAGAATCAAGGTTGGTTGTGGTAAAAAGCCACACCCTGAATACGACCTTGCTGACTGGGTACTTTCAGAATTCAAAAAAGACGAGCAAAAAGCGCTTGAGCCTGCACTGGAAAATGCTTGTAAGGCTATTGAACTTTTGCTCGATAATCAAATTGATAAAGCCATGAATTTATATAACAGTTAATTACAGAGGTAATTAATATGTCAGCATTTACCGAAGCAATTAAAAACTCAGCAGAATATGAAGGTGTTGTAAACAGCATTAAAAAAGGCTTTTTACCACAGGGAGTTTTAGGATTAATTCCCGTTATGAAAGCACATCTTATATCTGCAGTTACGGGGGGTCTTGAAAAAAAGGCCCTTGTTGTCGTGCCTGATGATGCTACCGCAGTACGACTTTGCGAAGACTTAACTGCACTTGGTGTTTCTGCACTTCAGTATCCTTCAAGAAGTCTTTCTTTTTACACAACTGACTCACAAAGTTATGAATACGAGCAAAAGAGAATTAAAGTTCTTCGTCGAATGCTTGATAATCGTTGTGATATTGTTGTTGCAAGTGCAGAAGCGTGTCTTTCATACACAGTTCCGCCTGAAATCTTAAGTCAAAAATCAGTTCTTCTTAAAAAAGGTGAAGAAACATCACTTGAAAATATTGTTATGTCCTTGAATTGTGCAGGTTATACGAGAGTTGATGCAGTTGAGGGCGTTGGTCAGTTTTCTGTCCGTGGCGGTATTGTGGACTTTTTCTCACCTGACGACGAAGAACCCGTTCGTATTGAGCTCTGGGGTGATACTGTTGACACAATGTGTCGTTTTGATATTGTTTCTCAAAGAAGAACAGTTAATATTGACGAGATTTTAATTGCACCATCAAAAGAAATCGTCATTGACAATCCACAGGAATTAATCGAAAAAATTGAAAAACTTGCTTCATCCATAAGAGGCAAGAAAACTGATATTATCCGTGAAAAACTGTACAATGATGTTGACAGACTTAAAGGAGGTCTGTCAGTAGGCTCTGCTGACAAATATCTTCCTCTAATCTATTCCCCTGCTACAATTTTCGATTATGCAGAAGATTACCTTCTTTTTGCATTTGAAACAGGTGGAATCAAAGAAAAAGTATCTTCTTCGCAGAAGCTTTTATACGAAGATATCAAGGCTTGCGTTGACGATGGAACACTTTGCAAGGGGCTTGACAAATTCACTCTTACATTTAACGAACTGCTTGACAAATATCAGGAATTCGGTGCAACCTATGTTGACAATTTTGCACGAGGAAGCTTTGATACTCCTGTAAAAAGTCTTACAACATTCAACGGTAACACACTACCTATATGGAACGGAAAGCTCGATGTACTTATGGAGGACCTGAAGCCTGTCAACACAAATGACAGCACGATTGTTGTTTTTGCAGGTACGGAAAAGAGTGCAAAAAATCTTGCAGAAACTCTCAATGATGAGAATTTTACTGCAGTTTATTTCTCTGTTGTTCCTGAAAAATTCCCTAAAGGTGCAATCTGTGTTCTTGCAGGGTCATTGAGTTCAGGTTTTTCATATCCAAGAGAAAAACTGTATGTTTTCACATATTCAAAGGTTTATCAGTCAAAAGCCAGAAGACGAAATACAGGTTTTAAAGCAAGAGATACCATTCATTCTCTTGATGAATTGAAAAAAGGAGATTATATCGTTCACGCTGTACATGGTATCGGCATTTTTGACGGCGTAACTCAACTTGAATCAAATAAAATTATAAAAGACTACATTAAAATCAAGTATGCAAAAAGCGACGTACTTTATGTGCCTGTCACTCAGCTTGATTTAGTATCAAAATATATTGGTCCACATGAAGATGACGGAAAAGCGTTGAAGCTTAATCGTCTTGGTGGTGGAGAATGGGAAAAGACAAGAAACAAAGTCCGTTCAGCCGTCAAAGATATGGCAGACCAGCTTATTAAACTCTATTCACAGCGTTTGCATAGTGAAGGTTATGCTTTTTCGCCTGATATTGATATGCAAAGGGACTTTGAACGCCGTTTTGAATTTGAAGAAACAGGTGACCAGCTACGAAGTATTGACGAAATCAAGAGTGATATGGAAAAACCGTATCCTATGGACAGACTTCTTTGTGGTGACGTTGGTTTCGGTAAAACTGAAGTGGCACTGAGAGCTGTTTTCAAGTGTATTGCTGACGGAAAACAATGTGCAATCCTTGTTCCTACAACCATTCTTGCATTACAGCATTATCAGACAATATTAAAGCGTTTCGAGGGATTTCCTATTGAAGCAGAAATGCTTTCACGATTCAGGACTCCGACTCAAAGAGCAAAAATAATCAAGAGTATAAATGCAGGATTTATTGATATTATCGTTGGTACTCATTCTCTTATTTCAAAAAATGTTAAATTCAAGGATTTAGGTCTTCTGATTGTTGACGAAGAACAACGATTTGGTGTTGCACAAAAGGAAAAATTGAAAGAGTTATTCCCCGATGTTGATGTGCTTACACTTTCTGCTACACCTATTCCGAGAACTCTCAATATGGCTATGTCGGGAATCCGTGATATGTCAGTTATTGAAGAGGCTCCGTCAGACCGTTCCCCTGTTCAGACTTATGTTGTTGAACACAATATGCCACTACTTTGTGAAGCTATGGAAAAAGAACTTCGTCGTGGTGGTCAGGTTTATTTCCTTCATAACCGAGTTGAAACAATTGACGGTGTTGCAAATTCAATTCAGGAATATTTACCTGATGCAAGAATCGCAGTTGCACACGGTAAAATGAATGAGGAACAATTAAGTGATATATGGCGTGACCTGATGAATGGTGAAATTGATATTCTTGTCTGCACAACCATTATCGAAACAGGCGTTGATGTGCCGAATGCCAACACACTCATTATCGAAGATGCTGACAAGCTTGGACTTGCTCAGCTTCATCAGCTTCGTGGTCGAGTTGGCCGAAGTGCAAGACGAGCAAGTGCATATCTCACATATAAGCGTGATAAAAACTTATCTGAAATTGCATACAAACGACTTCAGGCTATCCGTGAATATACGGAATTCGGTTCAGGCTTTAAAATCGCTATGCGTGACCTTGAAATCCGAGGTGCAGGTAACCTTTTAGGTGCACAGCAACACGGTCATTTAGCATCTGTGGGCTATGATATGTATATGAAGCTGTTAAGTGAAGCAATAAGTCAGGAAAAAGGTGAAAAGCCAAAGCAGAGAGAATGTCTTATTGACCTTCAGATTAATGCTCATATTCCTGACAAATACATTTCGGCACTTGCACAAAGACTTACGGTTTATAGAAGAATTGCTGATATAAGAACATTTCAGGATGCAGAGGATGTCCGTGATGAGCTTCGTGACCGTTTTGGTGATATTCCACCATCTGTTGAGGGTCTTATTGAAGTTTCTCTTTGCAGAAATACTGCAGCGTCACTTGGAATTTATGAAATCGGTCAACGAGGTGAAACACTCTGCCTTTACTGTGAAGAAATCAATCCTTCATTGGTCCTTGACATTTCCGGAATTCTTCGTGGTCGTGTTGGTGTTACATCAAGCGGTAAAAAGAGTATAAATGTTAAGAAGAAGCCTGACCAGAATTCTCTTGATACTCTAAAAGAGATTTTTGAAGCAGTAGAAAGCACGAGGTTGAATAAACAATGATTGGAACAATAGTAAATACGGCCACAATTCTTACAGGTAGTATTATCGGCAGTTTGCTCAAAAAGGGAATTAAAGAAAAATACACAAAATGCCTTATGAATGCAATGGGACTTGCTGCGGCAGGTATCGGCATAAACTCTGTTGTACAGAATATGCCCCATAGTAAATACCCTGTTTTGTTCATAGTAAGCCTTGCTTTAGGCTCACTTTTTGGTAATATGATTGACCTTGACAAAAGATTTAACGGTCTTGTTGAGAAAAAAGGTAAAAGTGAATTAGGAAAAGGACTTTCAACTGCAATTCTTCTTTTTTGTATCGGCAGTCTTTCAATTTTAGGTCCTATAAATTCTGCACTTAATAACGACCATACATATCTTTTCACCAATGCGACTCTAGACTTTGTTACAAGTATGGTTTTAGCATCAACCTACGGAATAGGAATTGCACTTGCTGCACCTGTGCTGTTTTGTTGGCAAGGCTCAATTTATTTACTTGCAAAATTTTTAGGTGAATTTATGAGTCCTGAGCTTATGTGTGAAATCAGCGTTGTTGGTGGTTTCTTAATTGCATCGTCAGGTCTTTCAATTCTTGAAATAAAAAATCTTAAGACACTTAATATGTTACCTGCACTGCTTATTCCACCCATTTGGTTTGTGATTATGTGGGTAATCTCATTATTCTGATTTATGTTTATGAAAAAAAGAATTTCTCCTGTGCTTATTCTCGCAGGAATTATAAATCTCGTTTTATTTATTATAAAATACTATATAGGTGTTCATACAAACAGTCTGTGCATTTATACTGACAGTATCAATAATCTTATGGACACGCTTTCTCTTTGTCTTGCACTTGTGGGAATTTCATTTTTGAATAAGCCTGCAACAGACAGATTCAAGTTTGGTTTTGGCAAAATGGAAAGCATTACTACATTTATAATGTCACTTATTATGACTGTTGCAGGATGCTCTTTTGCATATAATTCCTTAAGTCGGCTTATGACTCCCGTACCTGTATGGTATTTCACAAAATATGCATTTATTCTCGGTATTACTTGTCTTGTTAAATTATCATTGGGCATTATATTTACTTTCAGATATAAAAGTAATCACTCACCTGTCCTTAAAACAGTTATGCTTGATTCATATCTTGATTGTGCCATAACGTTGATAACACTTGTTTCATTTACTCTTTCAAACACAATTGGTTTTGCCTTGGATTCTGTTTTGGGACTTGCCATTAGTATCATTATTGCAATTCTCGGAATCCGACTTATCATTTCATCAATATCCGACCTTATCGGGCAGAAAAATGCAGAGGCTGAAGAAAGAGTTTCACTTCTTGTAAAAGAAATAAATGCAGATATTGTAATAAAGGATATCAATGTTCATTCTTATGGTGACGAAAACCTTTATGTCACTCTTAATTTATCTTTAACTGATAAAAATATTGATTTTTTATCAGTTCAGAATACAATAAAAAACAGGTTGAAAACAGAACTTAACTGTTATTCGACTGTGGAATGGGAAGTGTTTTCTTGAAGAGAGAAAAAACAACAAAGAAAAATCGTGGTAAAGCAGCCTTAAAAGTTATAAGCATTATACTTGCTATAATCATCATTCTCGGTGTGACAGGCTCTGTTGTCAATGCCGTTGGTTGCAAAGCTCAACTTGAAAATGTTACAAATTTCAAAGCTGTAAAATATGACAATCAGCTTATTCCTGAAAAAGACGAAGATAATATCTGGACATTCACAACAGACGAAGATTTCAGAGTTATGCAGTTGACTGACGTGCATATCGGTGGTGGCTGGATGTCAACATCAAAGGACACAATGGCACTTAATGCTGTTGCGTCTATGATTACTGCAGAACAACCTGACCTTGTTATTATTACAGGTGATATTGTTTATCCCGTACCATTTCAGGCAGGTACTTCTGACAATATGAAATCTGCTGAAATTTTTGCTACTCTTATGGAAAAGCTTCAGGTTTACTGGGTACCTGTATTCGGTAATCACGACACAGAAAGCTACTCAAAATACACCCGTGACGAAATCTCTGCATTTTACAGCGATGAAAAAAGGTCATATTGTCTTTTCAATGACAATTATGAAGACAATGTTGACGGATACTGTAATCAGGTTATAAATGTTAAAAATACTGACGGTATTATCACACAGTCATTCTATACATTTGACACTCACTCTTATGTTGATGGCGACATATTTGGTCTTTTCTGGAAATATGACAACATTCACGACAGTCAGGTTGAATGGTATAAGAACAATGTATTGAAATACAATGAATATAATACTGAGCTTATTAATTCAGGTGATTTTGAGAATAAAGAAGAATTGTTGAAGAAGTATTCAACAGTTAAATCTCTTGCATTCTGGCATGTACCAAACACAGAGTATCTTGATGCATGGAACGAATATGTTGAAGCAGGATATAAAGACACAGAAAATGCAAAATATCATTATGGTGTTGTTGGTGAATCAGGTAAAATGGTTTATTCGGGTGTTTATCCTGATGAAATATTTGAAACAATGCTTTCTCTCGACAGTACAAAAGGTATTTTCTGTGGTCACGACCATCTTAACAACTTCTCAATTGAATATAAAGGAATTCGTCTTACATACGGTTTTAGTATTGACTATCTTGCATATTCAGGCATCTCAAAACTCGGTTCACAGCGTGGTTGTACAGTTATTACTGTCAAGCCTGATGGTACATTTGATTGTAGTGCAGAAAACTATTATCAAGAAAAATACACTTCTGTTTCTGAAAACGCAAAAGAAGAAGTTACAATGCAAGTTCTTAATGAAAAAATTAAATAAGGTAAAAAAGGGCTTCCCGTGGGAAGCTCTTTTTGTTAATTCATCTTGTACCAGATTGAATTCTAATTGTACTGATTGACAACAATCCGTTTACAACAACCGTTCAGCACCACCTATTGCCTCTGCTGAAATTCTCATACCCAAACAAAAACCATCGTAAAATGCTTGTTCAGAAATTAAAAAATTATATTCATCAATAAGACTACTGTATTTTTCTAAAATTTCTATTTCACTTTCATTAAGCTGATTTTTTAATCTCTCAAGGTTATTTTTAATAAGATTTTCAGTTGTTCTCATTTCACAATTACCAATACCTATAAATTTTATTGGTTCTATCTGTCCCCTAAAAAGTTGTGAAATTGTATTTGACATAGTATCACCTCAGTTCATATTATAGAGTTTATAACTCTAAATGTCAATAGAGTTTATAACTCTATGATAAAATTTTTATGAGGTGAATGAAATGAAATATAATGAATGTATTCGTTTTTTGCGTGAAGATGCCGATAAAACACAAACCGAAATCGCTGCTTTATTAAATATAGGACAAAGAACATATTGTGATTATGAAAGTGGTAAAACAAGAATTCCTGTTGACAACCTAATCATTCTTGCAAAATACTATAACGTTGATATGAATTTTATATGTGGAATAAGCAATACGAAAAAGGAATATCCAAAAAAATAAATTTGATGGTAGTCGAGAATGCCGACCCCCACAACTGAAAGAAAGGGACGATTCATATCGTCCCTTAAATTTTTCATTTATTCTATTTCATCAAGATTTGCGCCTTTTGTTTCTTTAACTTTTATTGTAAACATTACTGCTGCCACACCAACTGCAACAACTGAAATTGCAAGACATACCCACCAGATTGGGAATTTAATCATACCTACAATTGCGAGTAAATAACCTACTGCAAGTCCGATAATAACAAGAAGTCCTTCAGCACCAACTACTGATGCACGGATATCTGTAGGTACTTTTTCTGTCATCATAACATTCATATAATCTCTGCCAATCCAATATGAACCCTGATATAGACCTGCAAAGAAGCCGATAAGATATGGATTCCAGCCACAAAGGATACCTGCAACAAAAAGGCAATAGCCTAAAATACAAGTAATTGAAAAACCTGTTACAGTTACCTTTCTGCCTAATTTATCTGCGATAAAGCCTGAAAGGAAAGTTATTGTGGCATAAACCACAGGCACCATAAATAGTGCTTTTGTAATCTCACTTGTGCTCATACCTACTTTATGCATTGACGATTCAAAATAAAGTGCTATTGCCGGCATTGCAGAGTCAAAAATAATATGGGAGATTATAAGATTCTTTGTGTCAGGATTTGAGAAAATGTATTTTACACCATTGAAAACGCCTGATTGATTTCTCTGTGCCTCCTTTTGTTGTTTTTTAAGTTCTTTTTCTGCCTGACGCTCTGCATAAGGTCTTGAAAGATACTCAATTCTCTCATTTACAAATACCTTTGTATCCTTTGCAAAGAGAACAACTAAAAGTACAGCTATAAATCCGATTACAGCAGGTACTAAAAAGATTTCACGCCATCTTGTCGGGTCATCACCCATAAGCATATCACGAAGAGTTGGAATAAGAATAACACCTAAAATACCAAAACTTTTAAGAAAACTATATATCTTTGCACGATGTTTGTCAGGGGCTTCTTCAAGAATATAGATAATCTGAATATCGTGTCCCATAAAGAAACTGATAATTGCAAAGCCCACAAGGAACATTATGTAACTTGTTGAAAGATGTATTACCAAAAGACCTAATGCCATGCCTAATGTAGAAATAGCAAAAAGTGGTTTTCGTCCCCATTTATCTGCAAGTGCTTTGTAAAATGGTGTAAAAATGCCTAAAACATATGTGAAAACACCAACACCTGAATGAAGTGCCAAGCCTTCCTGGAAAGTATAATACTTACCCATAAACGGATTGTTCACAAAGAATTCTGTAACGAATGACGATTGAACAGTAACGGTCAGATTACTTGTTACCTCATCGAGAATGTTTACAATTGCAATAAGCACAAGTAAAACAAGGAAATACTTACTACTATTGCTTCTACCCTGCATCTTTTTCAGTCTTTTTATTTCATTTTGTTCACTTGAAGTAATTTTCTCTGCAGTTTTCATTTTTCCAATTCCCCTTTCAACTTAATTATAAACAAAAAAATATGACCTGTAAAGACAGGTCATAAATTTTTATTCACCTTTTGCTTCACGAAGCATTCTGTTTGTTGTTCGCTGGTCAACCCAGAATACAACAATCAGTTCAACAAGAGCACCTAACATATGCCATGTTGAATGTCCGTGGAAATTACCGAGAGCAAAATCTGCAATCTCATTATCACCCCAAAGAGCTGTGATAATCGCTGCAATAAGCATTACTGAAACTGCAAGAATTAAAAGTGCTCTTTCGTTTCCGGTCATTTTCTTAAAGTTGTCTATTAACAGGTAAAGAATCGGAAGAACTGTTATTACACAACCAACTTCAGCTATTGACATACCGCCTGTTTTACCGTCCATTGGTGCTCCGCCACCACCGAAATAGAGTGGTCTGTCATGAATAACAAATACTTCATATGTAAGAATACCTAGAACAATTACGGTCCATGCTGTAACGCCTATCAAGAACATATTACGCTTTTTAAGAGTGTTCTTTGTCTGATAAAAGTCAAGAGCAAAGCTGCAAACACCACACCAAGCTGTAAGTTCTGTCAAAGACATATCAACATAACTTGCAAGAAGCTTTGTTGTGAGAACACCAGGTTCAAATGCACCATAGTTAGCTGTATGCATGCCAACTGATGTTACAGACATAATGCTGTAAAGTGCAAGGAACAAGTACCAGTACCATTGTTTATTTTTCTTGATAAGAAGAATAATTACACCAATAATTGCTGCATAAGTGTATGCCCAGTTTGTCTGGACTGCAGAATACTGTGCACAGAACTCTGCAAAAGTTGTGTCGATTCCCTCAAAAGGAAGAATATCCTTAAAAGAAAGCCAATCAATGAAGTCAAGCTTCAATAAATTCATTTACCTCGTCTTCTTTCTACATATAAGAGATGAATAACTCATCTTTCATATCGTTAATAAACTAAAAATTCTTATCCTTTGAATCCACCATTAAGTGTAACAACAAAGTCAACAATTGAAGTTGCCTGTGCAACAGGTACTGTCATACCAAGAGCCTTAATAGTAAGGTTTTTAAGAGTAATATCAACATAATAACTCCATGTACCATTGATAATATATCCACTACTATTTATAGCAACTTTGAGAACAGGGTTTTTATAATGAAGTGTAACATCATTGTCGGCAATTGTAGCTTCCATGCCAAGACCTGAGAACTGACCGATAACATTATCGATATCACCAACAACAGAGATTGCATGACCAACTGTACCGCTGTACATATTTCCGTTACCCTTATCAATCTGTTCTTTCATACGCATTTCGATAACAATATTGTTACCACTTTTATATGCTCTAGCAGACTGAACATCAGATGTAACAAGATTCTGATGACCACCTGTGATACCCTTGATGTTCATTGAATTCTTTGCAAGTGCATCAGCCATAACACCCTCTGCAAAGCTGAGTAATGTATCAGGAATTCCGGGTGCCTTCAATGAATCGTCACGCATTTTCATATCCTGATATGATGTAACAGAATTATGGGTTCTTCCTGCAGCATGTCTGTATGTTTCAACGATTTCTGCAGTTGTCCATTTTGTAGGGTCTGCAGACTGTGTAGAATTATTTGACTGTGTATTATCCTGCTGAACATCACCCTGTTGAGAATCATCAATTGGGTTGTTCTGTACAAAATCATCAAAATATGGGTTAGCACCCTCAACCTGATTAATAGTTATCTGTCCACTTTCGATAAGATAATTGTAATAATTGAACATCTGCTTATAATATTCACAATCGCTTTCAAGTTTTGAAATTCTTGCACTTGTTGATGCTGCAAAAGCTATTGAAAATATTGCTACAAAAACAACTACAATTGCAAGAACAACTGCAATTATTCTCTTTGGATTTTTTTCCTTTTTTGCCTTTTTAGTCTGTACAGGTTGTACCGTTTGTTCTTCCTGAACAGGTTCAATAGGCTGCATAGGTTCCATGTTTTCCATAGTTATATCCTCCTGAATACATATATGCAAATATTTTACTATATTTACTTTTCTTTGTCAATGAGAGTATCAGCATTTCTGATATTTAAATGCAGGTTTATCATTATTGAATTTATCTTTGCAACAAAAAAGGTATTTACCATTTACGATAAACACCTTTTATAATAATTATGATTTTTTCTTTACATACCAGTTGATGATTTTATCCATAAGACTTTTCTTTTCGCCTTCAGCATTTCCACCAGGGGAAACTGCATCACTGTCGGATAAATCAATCTCTGTTGCATTGAGTTTATATGAATTTGCAAAAATATCAATAACCTGTTTTCTTACCATACCTCGAAGAGGAATATGAGAGATCATACCATAAGTTGCTGCCTGACCTTTTTCGGCAAGTTCAGGATGAGCACGGACTACTTCAACTGCGTCTTTAAGGTCATTTATGAATGCTTTAATAACCTTTTCATGAGGAGCAGTAACCATTGCATGAAGTGCATCAGGCATCTGAAGTCTGTCAATATGCCAACCCTTTTCCTCCATCACATCACCTACTGCAAAGATATTAACATCCTTATCAGTTGAACGGAAGGCAAGAAGACTTACGATAGGTTTACCAATAATTTCAAAGCAACCGATTTTACAGATTTCCTCTTTCAAGAGATTTGAAACCTCGATAGTTTTCTTTGCAAGAGAAACATATCCTTCAATACCGTTTGCCTGAATTGCAGCCCAAGCAGCAGCATAAGCACCACCCGGTCGAGTTCCAAGGAATGCAGGAGAAGCGAAAACTCCACCTGGCCAGTCCTGATTTGCGAAAACCTGATGTCTGAAGTAATCAATGTTTCTGTAAAGTATGCAGGAAGCACCTTTTGCAGCAAATCCGTATTTATGAATATCTGCTGAGATTGAAGTGACACCTTCTACTCTGAAATCCCACACAGGAACATCTATTCCTGCCATTTCCATAAATGGTAAAATATATCCACCGACACAACTATCAACATGAAGTGGAACTTTATGAGCCACAGCAAGTTTACCAAGCTTTTCGATAGGGTCAATAATACCGTGAGGATATTCCGGTGCAGAACCTAAAATCATAACAGTATTCTTGTTAATCATTTTTTCAACTGCTCGTACATCAACCTGCCAATTCTCATCAAGAGGAGCACGTCTGACTTTAACACCGAAATACTCAGCACCTTTATCCCAAGCCACATGAGCAGTTTCAGGAATAATCATTTCAGGTTTTTTAATACCTTTTGAACGACCTAAATCACGATATGTTTTAACAGCAAGCATACAGCTTTCTGTACCACAAGAAGTCATTACACCACAAGCTTCATAATCCACATGGAACAAGTCTGCTGTAAAACGAAGAACTTCTTTTTCAAGTCGTTTAAGACTCTTGAATGCAGTAGGATTAAGTCCATTTGCAGAAAAATACTTTGAATAAGCATCATTCAAAAACTGTGTATATTCTTCATTAAGATAATAAACAAGGCTCCAGGTTTTTGCCTCTTTATACTTTGGGTCATCTTTTCCAAATGAGTCAAGTTCTTTGAGAATTTCCTCAAATGGTCTGCCCTTTTCCGGCACATTACTATTCATATGAAATACTCCTTAGAATGGTAAATTATTAAGTAAGAAGTGCATAAACACACCAAGATAGTTACCGATTGCATAACCAATAATACCCGTTGTAAGACCTGAAATAAGAACAGCATTGTTATTAAGTGTTGCTACTACAACAGGTACAAAAGGTGGTGAACAGATTGCAGAAACTGATGTTACAATCATTGTGTCCGAGTCAACTTTTGCAAGTTTGCTGAGCAATGCATGTAAAAACATACTGCCGAAAATTGAAACAGTTATGTAAATGAGAAGTGTGTAGTCAAAGTTTTCTGCAAATTCAGAGAAGTCAGCCATTGTTGCAACTGTGAAACAGAAAATGTAAATAATATACATACCAAGTGACCTTGTTTTCTTGATTTCACGAACAGGCCTGATAAATGAACAAGCAAGTGAAAGAGTAGTAATTAAAAGGATTGTAACAGCTGTTTCATATCCCTTTACAAGATTACCAACTACATAAGAAATACCTAAAATCACTGCTGATAAAAGGAATGCCAAAACAAGTTTACCTGCTACTGCAGGCTTTGCCATACCTTTAAAGCTGTTATCATCTTCAACCTCAACACCTTCAACATTCATATCACCCTGGAATGCAGGAAGACGGAAAACCTTCTGGAAGAATTTTCTGCCTATAGATGTAAGGAAAATCATATATATTGATGAAACAACCATATCAACAGTATTGAACATCATATATGAGTTTTCAGGAATATTTGTTGCTGCTGCGATTGATGCAACATTAACTGTACCACCTGTGTAAACACCGATTGCCAATGCACCATAGTCAGCAACATCAGGATTATTCTCTCTAAAAATCATATGAAGCACAAAAACTGTTGTTATAATTGAAACAACTGCAAGTGTCATACAAATAAGACCTTTTTTTGCAGTCTTTTTCCATTGTTTGATATCAATTGAAAAAAGAATAAGTGGTAACGCAAGACATACGCTTACATCCTGAATTGTGGTCTGAATTCCTGAAAAACTTTCAGGAATCACACCAATATTACCAACTAACATGCCCAATGCATAGCAAATAATAACTATACCAATTTTCTCAACAATTTTAACCCTGTTATTCAACCATATAATCGGAGCAGGAATTAAAATGAATAATATAGCAAGTAAAATATTCATTATGTCACCTTATTTTAAAGAATCGCGGACATGTGACAAGAAGAAATCTCTTCTGTCTTCATTATCAATAACCTTGATAGGCTTAACCTGATTAAGGTTTGCACCTCTGTCTTTAAGTACCTGACGGTAATCTTCATATGTACCATGGCGTAAGAATTTAACTTCACAATGGCCAAGTGCACCGTTACGAAGAAGTGGTGGAACAAGAACATTGGTTTCGCAAAGTCTTCTTTCGAATATCTCTGCATATCTTGCACATTCACTGTCAGGAATTTCGTTTACAGGCTCGATAAGAACGCAATAGTGTCCAGGTGAAGTTGTACGGTCAGGATAAATACTGTAACCTACAAATTCTTCCTTAACTTCTTCTGAAAGGTCATTTACAAGAAGGTCGAATGCTGTCTGGTTAATCTTTTCACCACTGATATTAGCAATCTGATTACGTCTGTAAAGGAATGTAATCTTTGGTGACTGCTTGTAATAACCTGTACAACGCACAACGTCTTCAATTCTGTATCTGTATAGACCACTCATATTTGTAACAATGATTTCATAGTCCTCACCAACCTCGAGTTCAGAGATTGTAAGAGGTTTTGAATCTTCAGGAGCATCAATAGGAAGGAATTCATAGAAGCCATTCTGTGGAAGCATTACATATTCAAATGAATTAAGTTCAATCGGAACAGCCATAAGACCTTCTGATGCTGCATAACCAAGATAGTGGAATGGTACATCAGGACCCATATATCTACGAAGTTTCTTTTCGTATAATGAAAGGCTGCCTGTACCCATACCGTAAAGCCATGAAATCTGTGGCCAGATTCGTGGAACAATTGGTTCATCGTCAAAACCTTTACGGAATTCCTTACGGAGCTGTTCTGCTCTTTCAGGCATTGGCTTTAACTTTTTGAGAAGCTTTGCACGAACTTCAGGAGGACAAACGATACTTTCGTTGATTGTTCCCTTTTCGATATCATCGCAAATCATTTCCCAGTTGTTTTCAAGATAGAAGAACATAGCTTCAAGCATTGTGATAAATACAGTACCGAGATATGTTATATCATCATGAATAAGAGCATGACGAAGTTTCATGTAATGCATATCCATTGGTTCTCTTGTTTCAGGATACATAACCTCTCTTGGAGATGTTGCGAAGAAACGAGTAATTGGCTTTAAGAAAAGCATTGGATGAGCAGCAAGGCCTGCTGCTGTCTGTCCACTCGGAGTCTTGTGATGAAGAACTTCAACTGTCAAGAGACCCTTCTGAAGTGGCATTTTCTGTCCATGACTTCTGAACCATTTATGTGCACAACCAACTGGTGCACTGAAACTGAAACACTGACAAACCCAAGTGCCCCAAAGACCCATAGGAACAAGCTTTGATTTACCTGTACTGCCTGATGACTCATTATACTTAGGAATAAACTTTGATGTAATAAGATTCTTTTCACCATTGTTTGCCATACGGTCAATATATGGTGCATAGTCAGGATACCATGAATAAGGTACAATTCTCTGATAATCTTCAACAGATTTTACATCCTTGAAATTGTTCTTTTTACCATATTCAGTATTCTTATTTGCTTTCATAAGCTTTTTAAGGTTTCTCTCCTGCTGCCATACAGCATGGTGAGAATAGAATGCTAATTTTGCAAGTTCTGCACGGCCAAGCATTACACCGAAATTTACAAACATGCGTCTAAAGGCTCTGTTCATATTTCATCCTCCACATTCTTTTCTCTTTAACGAACATGTGACAAGAAGAAATCTCTTCTGTCGTCATTATCTATAACTTTAATCGGCTTAACCTGATTGAGATTTGCACCACGACTCTTAAGCAATTCACGATAATCTTCATATGTACCACGGCGTAAGAATTTAACCTCACAATGGCCAAGTGCACCGTTGCGAAGAAGTGGTGGAACAAGAACATTAGTTTCACAGAGTCTTTTTTCAAAAATCTCTGCATATCTTTCTGCTTCACTATCCGGAATGTCATTTACAGGCTCAATGAGAATACAATAATGACCAGGCGAAGTTGTACGGTCAGGATAAATACTATAACCCACAAATTCTTCCTTAACTTCTTCCGAAAGGTCATTTATCAACAAATCAAATGCTGTCTGGTTAATCTTTTCACCACTGATGTTAGCAATCTGGTTCTTTCTGTACAAGAAAGTAATCTTTGGTGACTGCTTGTAATAACCTGTACAACGGACAACGTCTTCGATTCTGTATCTGTAAAGACCACTCATATTTGTAACAATGATTTCATAATCCTTACCAACCTCAAGTTCGGAGATTGTAAGAGGTTTCGTACCTTCAGGAGCATCAAGAGGTAAAAATTCATAAAATCCGTTATGAGGAAGCATTACATATTCATAAGAATTAAGTTCCATAGGAACAGCCATAAGACCCTCTGATGAAGCATATCCCAGATAGTGAATAGGAATATCAGGACCTATGTATCTACGAAGTTTTTTCGCATAAAATGAAAGGCTACCCGTACCCATACCATAAAGCCAGCCAACCTTTGGCCAGATACGAGGAACAATTGGTTCATCATCGAAGCCTTTACGGAATTCCTTACGGAGCTGTTCTGCTCTTTCAGGCATTGGCTTAAGTTTTTTGAGAAGTTTTGCACGAACTTCAGGAGGGCAAACGATACTTTCGTTGATTGTACCCTTTTCGATATCATCGCAAATCAATTCCCAATTATTTTCAAGGTAGAAGAACATCGCTTCAAGCATTGTGATAAACACAGTACCAAGATAACTTACATCGTCACGCATAAGAGCATAACGGAGTTTCATATAATGCATATCCATTGGCTCTCTTGTTGATGGGAACATAATTTCCGTTGGAGAAGTTGTAATAAAACGATGGATAGGCTTGACAAAGAGAATCGGATGTGCCGCAAGACCTGCTGCAATCTGCTTACTTGGAGTTCTGTGATAAAGAACTTCAATAGTCAGAAGACCTCTCTGTGGCGGCATTTTCTTGCCCTGACTCCTATACCATTTATGTGTGCATCCAACAGGAGCGCTGAAATTGTAGCACATAACAACCCATGTTGCCCAACGACCCATTGGAATAAGCTTTGAATTACCCGTACTGCCTGAAGACTGGTTATATCTACCAATGTGCTTTGCAGTAATGAGGTTTTTCTCACCTTTATTTGCCATACGGTCAATATATTCAGCATAGTCAGAATAATTTGAAAGAGGAACAAGACGCTGATAATCTTCAACAGATTTTACATCCTTAAAGTTATTCTTCTTACCATAAACGGTATTCTTGTTCTTACGCATAAGCTTTTTAAGGTTTCTTTCCTGCTGCCACACGGCATGGTGAGAATAAAAGCCTAATTTCCAGAGTTCCATACGGCCAACCATCTGACCATATGCACTGAACACATAACTTAAAGGATTCATACTGTTTCCTCCGAACTTTTTGTTTTTTTATCGTTGAAAATATACTTTTTACAAATCATAAAATTAACAATACCAACAAAAAATGATACAACAAATTTTGCAATTAATTTCACAATATTGTCACCAAGGAATGCTACAACATCAGGAGAACTATAGAAAAGCTCTATAAGCAATTCAATAAGTTCCGTTGTCACCCATGTGTATGCTGCAATAAGTAATGCAAAAGGCACAATAATTTTCAATATATTCTTTTTACAATGGAAAACCCAATAATAATTTATAAACAATCGTACAAAGAATAATATTATGATACTTGTAATATTTGCCGCCGCAATTACAAAAGTTTTATCAAGTCCAATTTTCTCATATAAATTACAAAGCGGAACAAATGATACACTTTCAAGAATTGCAACAACTACACCCATCGAAAAATTCTTTATAAACTGAATAAGTGTTTCGTTTTTCTGTGATTTGCTCATAATTTTAAAATCCACCACCTGTAGTGATTACATAGTTAATGTCAGTTTTTGCATCTTCAACAATAACTTTTTCAATCTGAAGTCCCTGCACCTTAACACCAACAACATAACTCCAGGTACCTTTTTCAATAATACCCTTGTCATTTATTCTGACTTTTACAACAGGATTCTTATAACGAAGTTCAACAAAAGCATCCTTGAAATTAATTGTCCAGTTCGGGAAATTATCAGCAACAACTGCAATATTACCGACAACAGAAATTGCATGACCTACTGTACCTTTATATGTATCGCCGTAAGCATCATCAACCTGCTCAACCATTACCATCTCAACAACAGTATAATTACCTTCTTTATATGCCTTTGCAGTTTTTGCATCAGATGGTACAAGGTCATTGTATCCGCCGGTGATACCATCAAACTCTGTTGAATTAGCCTTAAGAGCAGCCTTGATTATAGGTTCAGCAAGACCAATTGCAAATTCAAGTGCACTGTTGTTAATCTTAACATCCATACCATTATCCATTGTCATTTTCTGAACGGATTTTGCAGATGTTGATTTCTGTGCAGCAGCTTTGTAGAAGTTTACAACCTCTGCCTTTGTCCACTCAGCAGGATTTGCAGGAAGTTCTCTTGAAGGTTCAGTTTCTTCTTCCTTAACAATTTCGTCACCATTACCTGACTCGCCAACTGTTTCATCTGTATCATCAGGAACGATTTCTCCTGTTTCTTCATCTATCACAACATCATTTGAAGATGATGATGAATTATTATCAGAATTATCAACTGTATTACCTGACTGAACTGCAGTACCTGCCTCACCGATGAGATTTTCCGATGTTGACTTGCCAATTGCCACAACACCAAACACAAGAACAGCAGAAAGTGCAACTGCAAGAATACTTGTCCACCGAGATGCACTTGCCTCTTTCTTTATCTTTTTTATTTCAGCTTGCTCAGGAGTTAAAATTCTTTTTGCCATTTCGATATTACCCCTTTTAAATTTTAATTTTACCATTTTTATATTTTACCCTTTTTTTACATGTTTGTCAACGACAATTACCATGTCAATAAACCTTAAAACTACAATATTGCCTTTCTGAAAATCCGACAATAAATATTTTGTCTTTTTTTAAAATTACTTATTGACAAACGAAACAAAATAGTATATACTATCAAAGCTGACGAAAAAAGCGAATATTTCGGGGTGTAGCGCAGCTGGTAGCGCGCCACATTTGGGATGTGGATGCCGCAGGTTCGACTCCTGTCACTCCGACCACAACACTATGGGTGTGTTGATACGAAAAAGGTTGCAATTTATGTTGTGACCTTTTTTTGTTTTTCAAGAACTTTTCTAAAATAATTATATTTTTTATAGAACTACTTTATTGAATTTATGTTAAGTGATAAAATATATGTAAATAGAAAACTCCAGGTTAAATGTGAAAATGTTAAAATGGTTATATGTGTTAAAGGGGTGAAAGATAATTTTTCATACCCTTTTATTTTTTTCAACTTTTTTATAAGATATATTGTATTTCGCATTCTTTTGTGCTACAATATATAGTATACTAATAGTAAATATTTAAAGGAGGTATACAATATGGAGTATATATCACAACTCACTGAACAACAAGCACTTCACTTAGAAGAGTGGAAAAAGATTGAATCACTTGCTGTTGAAAGAATTGGTGAGCTACGAATTACCTCCCAAGATGAAATGCTCGAATACACTAATAAGCTTAATCTAAGAGAAAGGAAACGACGCGACAAGTTAGCGGAATTAATCCAAAACTCTGGATTGCTTTATTCAGAACTTGCATTAATTTTGGGATGCTCAAAATCTAGTATTGAGCAGTATGTTCGTGGCGTTAAAACCCCACCAATAAACACAGCATTGATTTTGGCAAAGTTGTTCAAAACAAGTGTTGAAGAAATTTTTGAAAGCTAATTTTTCAACACACCTCTACCCTATCGGGCAAAAATTCAAATATTATAAGGAGGTAAACTATGGCACGATTATCAAGAGAAAAAATTATCGAAATTGTGACTCGAGAATTCACAGCACACAACCTTTCTGAAGAAGATATCAAGAAAGGTATTGCACTTGGATTTGAAGAATATGGTTACGATATTCCTGAAGAATACCAGTCATTTAGTGCATAATTCTATCTAACCATTTCTATAAGAATTTTGTACCTCTTTTCTTATGGAATTATTAATGTAATTTATACATCTATGAGTTTAGACTACAAGTCTAATCCCATAGATGTTTTTTGTTTAATAAGAGAATATCAATACACCTTATAAAGCGAACAAGCACTCTAGTTTGTATAAGTCTAGAGTGCTTGGTTTCGTCTCCAATTGTTTGAAAAGTTATAGACACAGATGGTACATAAAAAGCCTGATATATGAAACAATGCAAGCTGGTTTATATTTAATCTTGAAAAAAATTTAACCGTATTACAAATTTTTTCATATTCAATAGAATTATTGTCAAACAACGCAAGTGTAACTTTATAATAATGCAATTGCTGAAAATTTTTTCATTTCTCAAAATAGATATGTTCATCTATTATGATTGTTGATTTATAAAAAGATTTACACCTTTGTAAATGAATAAGTATTTTCTTCAACAACAAACGAATCCATTAATGACAAAACTTACTACGCTTATAAACAGAAATCAGTTTATACTTGAGAATTGACTCCTTACACTATGATAGCGTGTTTTATGCAAATTAGAGTACACCATAATTGTGTTTATGTATGATTATATAGTTTGATCGTCACAAAACAACCTCAAATTACGATTATAATAGTAAAAGGGTTTTGAGGTGATTGTATGAGCAAAAAGGAAAAGAAAAAGTTAAAAAGCATTTTTGAATACGAGTGTTACCTTCGGGATACGCCGTATTATGTTATGATAAAATATGGATTTTACATTGCTATACTTTTTACAGCCATCACCTATCTTTATGGAGCAATATGTCTTTATATGGAGTTTGTTCTGCATATCTTGATAGTCAAAGAGTTTATACTACTGATGCTCCTGTTTGTTATTTTTATCGGTGCAGTATTCTTTACTGTAGGAAATATTGTGTTTGAAATTAAATTTAGAAAACAGCTTCACAACTAAAATACTTAATATTCATTTTCACCTGTCATTCACTTGGCAGGTGCTTTTTCTTGCGCTCCCCTATTGATTAGATATATAATTACCTCAGCTGATGAAAGGAGGGTTGGAAATCGGCTAATAAAATTTAATAGGAGGTATTTATGATTACGCTAGAAGAATATCAGCAGATTCAAGAATACAAAGCAAACGGTGTAAGTATTATACAAACATCTAAATGCTTAAACATTACCGAATGGAATGTTCGTAGTTGGTGGAATCGAAGTGAGGATGACCTTGAAGAGTACTTAAACAAGCAGCTCTATTCCTTTGACAACTATCGTCAGTACATTATTGAACTGATTAAGAAATGTCCACAGATTAGTAACACAAATGTGATGTCACGGTTACAAGAAGATTTTCCTGACTTTGATGCAAAGAAATCAACATTTCTACGGTATATGAAAAATCTTCGTGCTCAAACTGGAATTGGTTCAGCGAAGACTATTAGAGCCATACGTGAGGAACAACCACCAGGATATGAGGCACAGGTTGATTTTGGTGAGTTCAAGATGCGAAATATGTATGGTAAAGAAACCAGGGTGTATTTCTTTTGTATGATACTTTCATATAGCAGAATGAAATATGTTTACTTCTCGCCAGACCCGTTCACAACAAAAACTGCTATTGAAGCTCATAAGTATGCTTTCAAATACTTTGGAGGACGACCACAAGTGATTGTCTATGACCAAGCAAGAGTTTTTGTAATAAGTGAAAATTACGGTAATATCATCTTTGTGAAAGAGTTTGACTCATTTATTAAAGAAGCTGGATTTTCAGTTTTTCTTTGTAAGGGATATAACCCTCAAACTAAAGGTAAAGTTGAAAATACGGTTAAAGTCGTCAAACGAGGCTTTCTTGACGGAAGAACCTATTATGGCATCGACCGACTCAACTGTGATTGCTTAAATTGGCTTGATAGAACAGGGAATAACATCATTAACCATTATACTAAAAGGACACCAAGAGAGTTATTCCCTGCAGATAACAAAGCACTTATAAAAGTACACTTTGAGGACAAGCCACAACCACAGGTATTAACAGTTATGAAAGGGGTTATTGTATACCGTGATAATCGTTATGAAATACCTCACGAACTTGTTAAGGATGGAGATAGAATACGTGTTGAAATACAAGAGGATACCTTGATTTTCTATCTTGCACTCACTAATGAAATGGTTTGTAAGCACAAATTATGTCTTGATGTAGGTAATACAATTAAACTACCTAAAAAGCGACTTCAAAAACATGCTATCGAGAGTGAACTCACTCGGTTTTACAAGGACAATCCTCTGGCGCTTGAGTTCATTCAGTTGTTAAAAATCAAAAGTCCAAGGTATACAATTCAACAACTCAAGCTACTTAAAAAGATTTCCTCGTATTACACAGAAAGTCAAATGAATCAAGCATTTAAATTCTGTTTAGACAGTAACGAATGCACCACTTTTGAATTATCATCTTTCTTACTATACAAATACGGTAAAGATTCTTTTATGGATGGCTCTCGAAGTGGAATGACAAGACATATAAAACGAAGCAGAGAAATACAGGAGGCCTTTAACGATGAATGTTTCTGATGTATTGAATCTTGCAAGAGAATTAAATCTCACTCATATTGCAAATGGCAAAGTGGACCTTTCAAACGAACGCATTTCAAACCTTGATTATCTCTACACCGTTTTGCAAGATGAACTTATGATGCGCCATAAAGAAAAAGTAAATCGTCACACAAAAAGAAGTCGCCTACCCGACAGACATTTTGACGATAGTGACTTATCATCAGGTCTTAAGTGGCAACTTGATAGAATCATGAGTTTCGATTTCAAAACCGAGCATCAAAATCTTTTTATAATCGGTAAATGTTGTAAAGGGAAAACAAGCCTAGCAGTAGACATTTCACTCCAAGCAATTGAACAAGGTGCAATGGCTGTTTATGTAACATTTGAAGAATTAATCAAATGTGCAGATAAGAAAAAGCACCCTTGGAGATATCTTATTGAAAGTGATGTTGTTGTAATAGATGAATTGTTTTACACAACACCAACAGAGGAAGAATTATTTATCTTCTATAAAACAATAATGCGTCTCAATGAAGAACGCAGTCTCATTTTAATATCAAACAGAGACTTACCTATGTGGTATGAAATGAGAGCAGATAGACATGTGATTGAAACATTGTTATCAAGACTCAGTCACGACTCACAGATAATCTATCTATAAAACTTAAAAAGTCTATTCATATAAAACATTGTATGAATTATAACTTATTATTAATTAAATAGAAAACAAGACATTTTATGTGTTTCAAATATATTAAAGGAATCTCATGATGAGCGTGAGAAACTTTTTCCCAAACCCCTGGGGCACCTGACATCTCTGTGTGCAAATGGGTATCTGCAGCGGCGCGGGGCGTTGTGTTGATTTTCGCAAAAGTTGGTGGGTATGTTTCTATTACGATAACCAAAAGAGACCAATAAAATTTGAAGGAGACCGTGCCTACCCGTACAACTTTCATGACTTAAGCGAGTTATTAAACCTTCTACCGATTGATGTACCAGAAGATGTACGCTTGGCACAAATTGAAAAAGATAGGCAAAAGGAAGCCCTCGCCAAGGAGCTACAAACTGCCTGAAATAGTAAAGGGGCGTAAGAACTATGCAATACACAGACACTATGACACAGTATATTGAAGATATTAATAAGATTAAAAGATTAACTGCAGCAGAGGAATATGACCTTGCAGTTGAAATGCGGAACGGAAATAAGAAAGCAAGAGAACGTTTTATTGAAGCTAACTTATATCTTGTGGTTTCAATGAGCAAATCATATAAGACTTATGGAGTATCTTATGAGGATATGTTCCAGGAAGGTGTCTGTGGATTGATTAAGGCAGTTGATACTTACAATCCAATAAAAGCTATTCGTTTTATGAACTACGCACATCTTGTGATTAGAAGACACGTTGAGCTTCGCCTTGCGGCTAATATAAGTGTTTTATCCATCCCAACCCATACGAACTATGAAATGGCAAAAATCATAAGAACCCAACACAGGCTCAAAGACATGATGGATGCAGAACCAACGGTTGATGAAATTGCAGAGATTACTTGCATACCAGAAGAAAAGGTCAAAAAGGTTTTATGTATGATAGCCCCTCCAATTGACATTGATGAGGAAATAGAAGATGACCTTTATTTGAGAGATTGCATACCAAATGACGAAGAAGAGGTCCTTGAATCTTATGCAGATACGGTATTCAAGAATAAAGCCATTAAGGATTGGTTGCTATTGCTTACTCCAAGAGAACAAGATGTGATGCGAAAGTACTATGGTTTGGATGGCAAGGAACCTATGACCTTTAGAGAGATAAGTGAAATATACCACTGTACCACCGAGTACATAAGGTCAATAAGAAACAAGGCAATCAAGCGCATTTCCGATAAAATCGACTTATATAGACGGCAAGGAAACACCTGTATAATTGATTTGTACAACACGCAAATAGCATAAATGCTACCCCGCCTGAAGAGTGCTTTCAAGTGGGGTTGTTTTTAGGTTATTGGAGTGGTATAATTGATTTGTTAATTGGAAGCAGAAGGAATGATTAAATGGATAGAAATAGGTTCAAGTTAATACATAGTGAACTAATCCAACAAGTTCAATGTGTAGAAAACAATTTGAAAATAATCTATGCTGCAATGCTCAAAGGAAACTTTAAGAATAATTTAAGGTCCGTTGAAAAGATGAACCTTGGAAAAATAGCAAGGGAACTTGAAAGTCTTGACAATAGTGATGATATGCCTGAGTTCACAGAAGAAGAATACAACACCATAGATGAAATCCGAGAAATAAGAAACTATTGGTGTCATCAATGCTATTTGGATTTTGTGTATATTGAAAATAATTATGAGCGTGAGAGGGCATTTCAAAAAGTTGCTGAAAGATTACATTATGATGAATTTAGAACATATGACTTGTTTGAGAAAACCGAAGAAATGCGTCGTTTTATTATGGAAAAATATAGATAAAAAATTCAAGTAATTTTGTAAATCTATTGAAAAGAATATAGGCAATTTGGTATAATACTTATAGATAAATAGGCAATAAAGCGTTGTGGGAAGATGCCAAAAAACGCCTATTTTACAGGTTGCAACCACCGATTAGAAAATGCAACCATCACTCAACCAAGGCGAGAAAACCAAAAAAGTTTTGCAACCACCAAACGGAAATTGCAACCTTGCCTTAATTTTGAAAATGGTTATAAATCGAATTTGCAACCCCTTGGAAAATTGTATTAAATGATAAGGGGTTAGACATTAGACCATTTTTGGTTGATACAACACCCAAATTCGGGTGACAACCTAACTACTCAACCAAAGATACAAAGAAAAGCCCTTTTGCTAAGGGGCTTTCTTTTTTTGAGTAATTAGCGTTTTTAAGCAAACCACAATAATCTTACGCTTTCCTCGTATTACACAGAAAGCCAAATGAATCAAGCATTTAAATTCTGTTTAGACAGTAATGAATGCACCACTTTTGAATTATCGTCTTTCTTGCTATATGGGTGGAAATTTCACCCCTTGGGGGTGGGGCACATAAAATCTCTGTGCAAAAACAGGTGCGGACAGCGGCGCGGGGCGTTGTGTTGATTTTCGCAAAAGTTAAATGAATTAGTTACTCAACGTGATAGCCACACTCTATCATTCTTTGGTCTTGAAAACGCATCTGACAAAGAATTGAAAAACTGTGATGCAAATAACCTTGAAAAGTTGCCTTTGGTAAAAGATTTTGAAGCAGATTTCAAGCCGACCGAACCAATATACGACAAATGGAATGTGTATCACCTTGATTACGATAATTGTTAATGTGAGTAGTGAAAAATATGGACAATCCAATTGATACTATTATCAATGGAATTATCAGTGACCTTAAAAAAGATGGTTTCTCTGACAAAGACATTGAAATGGCCGTGGCAACTGCGAGAAAGCACTATGAAGCTTTCCTAGGCAGGCCAAAAAAAATCAAAAAATAAAAAGGAGGTGGATAACGAAGATGACGAGAATTTTGGTTTCTATTGATTATGGTGATGATAATCCCTAAAGAATGGAGAGTTATGGAAATAAGCTTACCACCTGAACTTGATGAAGTTTACAATTATGCTGTAAAGCATAAATACGCACCTTCTTCAAGCAAAGCGTTAAAGTTTTTTATATAAAAATGCAGAAAACCATTTCATTTATCAATTATTTGTGTTAAAATTCTGCACGGAGGTAATTTTATGGAAAATGAAAGCAATTCAAATGTTATATCAAAAGCAAAAAATTTAATAAATACTGCAAAAACTTATTGGCACACTCCCCCAAAGGGAAATTATATTCCATATAAAGAAGTGGCAAGCTTAAGTGGTGCCGGATTCGGTGTTCACTGGACAACTCTTCTTTCATCTACAATAGGTCTTAATGCGGGTAACTTTCTTGTTGGTGCAAGTATAGGTCTTGAACCTATGGATTTGCAAATTATGCTTAATATTGCAAACATCATAGGTATTCCTATCGGTATTTTCCGTGCATGGTATTACGACAACCACAACCTAAAGGGCGGAAAATTCTTGCCTTTCATAAGATTGACAAGTTTTCCTATTGTTCTTATTTCGCTTCTTTTTGTATGGCTTCCGTATGAGCATTTTGAATACTCAACAAAAGTCATTGTTGTCTGGTTTATGTATTTCTTCCTGAGTTTCTTCTCAGGTTTTTACAGCGAAAGCTATACATATTTCCAACAGATTATAAGTCCTGATGCACAAGAACGAGCGACGGTTATGAGCATTTCTCAGGTTGTTTATTCTCTTGCTCCTACAATTACAGGCTTCCTTCTTCCGACCCTTGCGGCACTCACCTGGGGTAATAATAACATCTGGACTTACAGAATAATTTATCCTATCTTTACAATTGTCGGTCTTATTATCAGCACTGTTTTCTTCCGCAAGGTAAAGGAACGTCTTGTTCTTCCTCGAAGAAAACCCGAACCTGTAAGAATGCTTGATGCAATCCGTGAAGTTGCAAAGAATAAATATTATTGGATTATTCAGGCTGCAGGTTGGGTTGTATTTCTCGAATCAGGATATGGTGTTATTCTTGGCTGGTCTTTCGTTTATGCAAACGGCGGTGATTACGAAAAGTTCTACGGTCTTGCTACTACCATTATAGGCAATGCGTCATTATGGTCAATGTTATTGGCTCCTCTTGCTATAAAGAAGATGGGTAAGAGAAATCTCCTGATTACCGCAAACTCAATCAACATTGTTGTTCTTATGGTTTTATATTTTGTTTATAAGAACATTCTGCTTGTTTGTGTTCTCTGGTATTTTAATACATTCATAAATACCTTCTGGAATATTGTTCAGCATAACATAAGTGCTGATATGAGAGACTATCACCAATGGAAAACAGGCGTCAGAGTTGACGGACTTTTCGGACCTTTAGGAATGATAGGAACTGTAATCGGTCTCTTTACCGGTATGGTTTATCCTGCAATATACGAAAAAATGGGACTTAAAAGTGACTACAACATTCTCTATGATGACAATATGAGAAATAATCTTTTTGAGGTTCTCATTCTCTTCTCTGCTTTTGGTGCTTTACTGAATCTCATTCCGTTCATTTTCTATGACTTAACGGAAAACAAGCACAAAGCATATATTCACGTTCTGAAAATTCGTGCTATGTTTGAAAATCACGCATTGGGCGTTCTTGAAGACGGCGAACTTGAAGAAACTATGGAAATCATTCACGAAGCTCAAGAGCTTTTCGAAAAAGAAAAACTTGTTATTGACAAAACTGCTCTTAACGAAGCAAAACAGCTTCCGCACAAGACTAAAGACGAAAAGCAAATCCGCAAAGAGGCAATCAAAAAAGCAAAAGCAGAAATTCAGAAAGTCAAGGAAACTAATCTTGCAATTGAACGCTCTGCTATCATTATGGAGGATGTCAATAAGTTCTCAGGTGAAGTGGGCAGGGCAAAAATTATGCAGGCACAAAAAGACGTAGAAAAAGATATGCTTCACTATTACGAAGATGTTGCCGTTCAGATGAGAGTTGCTAAAAATCTTCCTAAAAAGACTGCGACAGAAAAAGCAATTCGTGCTGATGCAATTAAAAATGTGCGAATTAAGAAGGAATCTGCAGCTCTTATCAAGAAATATGGTATTGATAACATTAAGGTTCCTGATGAATCTGTCAAAGAAGAGCTTCTTAACCGCGAAACTCACGGATTTGTTGAAAGCTTAAAGGTTAAACAAGAACTTCGTGCTTATCTTAAATATGCATCTGTTTATGCAAGAGTTATCAAGCCATATACAGAAGCAAAAATTCTTCTTACTCAAGCCGAGAATTATACACATTACGAAGAACTTGAACGAGAATACGTTTCATTAAAAAACTAATAATGTCTATGAAAAAAATCCTTATGATGAAAAGAGTCATAAGGATTTTTTGTTTGCACCATTTAAGATAATCGTATTTAACGGCACAAGCTGAGAATCACAGGCAACAACAAACAAAGCATTAAAACTTCTTGCAACTTTACTGATAATAGGAATAATAGCCTTTACATTTTGAGCGTAATAAATATATTTAAAGAACAGATTTAACGAAAAAGCAGACCAAAACAGGTCTGCTTCTCTTTATATTATTTCTTAACATCACTTTAACATGCCGTGATATCTGCCCATCCAGTATGGAAGAGTGTATGTTGTGGAGCCTTCCATTTCATATGGTGAATAGGCACCGTCAAGCCTGTAAGTCAAGCTGTTGAATTTGTGGAGTGAGCGTTCATCCGGAGCGGCAACTTTCCATTGAAGATTTGACACACTAAGAACAACACCTATAAGCCTGATAATTTCATTGTCACTTTCTGAAAACAGCGGTTTCATCACATTAGGGTCATAGCTGAGTTCATTTGTTCCGCCAACTCCACAGTCTTCTTCAAGGTCAAGTTCTTTAATATCATCTCTATTTTCATTTGTTGCTAAGTATTTTATTGTTTCAATCGGATGACGTGATAGTGACCATGCGGCAGTATCAATAAGGCTGTTACCGTAATAGTCTGTCTTTTCTTCATCAGGGAAAGCGAGCTGATAGATATAATACCAAAGAGGATTTTCACTGAAGCTTATTGAATACCACCAGTCGTCAATACCTTCTCTGTAATAAGTGAGTAGTTCCTCATCATCTTCCATCTGGAAAAGAAGATAGTACGCAAGCATAGCCATCTCTTCATCGGAATCGTTAAGAATCATACGATATACTGTCTTTATTGTTTTAGTTTCCATAAATGGTCTAAGTATGAGCGGAATAATCGTTGATACGCTTGCTGCATACTCCATAATAGCCATTTTATAGCGTTCCCAGTTCTGTGTCATTATCGTTGCATATTCGTATGCAGGGTCGAGGGCCGCCATACGATATTCGTCTTCCCATTTCTGATTACCTGTTACATAAGCAGCAAGTTTGAATGCTGTCAGAAGAACTGCTGACTGAAGAGGAGCACCACCTAAAGCCTGACCGTTATGGAAGTATGTTCTGTTAAACTTACCCCAGGTTGTAGGCTGACCTGTTCCGTCACAAAGTGAATATCCGTTATCAACAAGATGCTGTGCAAACTTTTCCATTGTATTTACAATAAGTGCTTTCAATTCAGGGTCTTCGTCGCCGAGGATATCATAAGCTAACTTATAAATAAAAAGATGACCGATAATTTCGTCTGCACTTGTGTCACCCTTATACACAATATCAGTTAAATCATATCCACTGCCCACAAGGTCATTCCAGAGTCTTTCCGGTAACTCAGCAGAAGCGTCAACTACAACGCCTCTTAAGTTTTCACCGTGAAGAAGGTATTCATCATCAGATGGGTCTAATGTTGAAACACCTGTTGCAGTTCCATCACCATTGTGGCTCCAATAAATATTACCATCAAGAGCAAAATTTTCTTCCTCAAGAGAATATGTTCTTGCCCAGAAGCCCTCAAGAAGTCTTGTTCTTTTTGCATATTGATTATCTGTTTCAACAGTCGGGTCTTTCCAGGAGTCAGAATTGAGGACAGCAAGATTGTCAACAGACATAATGTATGTTCTACGACCGGAACTCATATAAATTTTATTCATTTCTTCAAAGGCATCTGCAGGACTGTTACCGGGAATATTCTGAGAATAATCTCCACCCTCAAGAAGAGCTTCATTTGTATAGTATTTACCCATATTCAGGTCTGAGACATTACCGTTTCTTTGTGCTCTCACATAGCTTTCTGTAGTGCCTTGACGCATTGAAATATATGTAAGGAAAAGAACTGCTTCTGTTGAAAGAGTAGCAGTTTTTCTCGCTGTTTCAATTTCCTCGGCAGTTGCATTTGGGTCATCACGAAGAACTGCGTAACGCATAAGCTCACCTGCACCATACATAGCAGTCCACAAACCATCATTGTCGGTTTCTGATGGAACAAAGTCACCGATAGCTTCGTTATAGTATGAATTTGCCACCATACCACGTCTTGCAACATCTTCCTGAGTGTTTTCACTCATGATTGCAGCTTTGTCAGTACCATTCATTTCAACCATCTCAATATGAGTATAGCCTTCAGCCATAACTGTCCATATACCATTTCCTCCATCAGAGAAAATAGCAAGAACATTTCCGTTACCTGAATCAGCACTGTAAAAATATCTGTCACCCATGAATCGTTGTTCGATATCACGAGGATTAGATGCATTGTTATCTGTTCGAAGAACACCATAATCGGTAATTTCCCACACAGCACCATCAGCGGTAGTTACAGTTTTCGCATCTTTATAAGTGCTTTCATCCTTCACGGTATCAGGAACATCTGCACTGTCACTTTTTCCATAACGAGTAACTATTTTCTGAAGAACATCATTTTCCTCTACAGCTTCACCGTTGTAATCAGTCTTTTGCTTGTTTGAATCCTTGATTTTTGTTGGTGTAGTTGTAACTGTGAGAACAACAGAAGAAGTGAGCCCGTCAGAAGTTTCTGCAGTAACAGTAACAGTACCTTCCTTGAGTGCTGTTACTCTACCCCATTCATCAACAGAAGCAATTTCTTCCGGCTCCGTACTCCACATAAGAACACGGTTTGTAACATCAGACGAAAAAACTGCTTCAACAGTTCTTGAATCACCTATGTCCATTTCCCAGTTCTGCGGAACAACCAATCTCAATGTATTTTCATCTTCGGAACTTACTGCGACAGCAGGAATACACGCTGACCACAGCATAACGATTGAAAGAATTAATGCAACTAATTTTTTCATATTTGTCCTCCTTAACGAACGGCATATCAGGATATTACTTACAATATAATTTTAACATTGACATAAAAGAATTGCAACAGTTTTGATACAACTCATTCAATATGAATTTTTAATTGAAAAATTCTTTATATACCTGCTCGTTTACCTGTAATCTTAAACGGAGTATCAAATCGTAAACGATGTACACAAAACGGACTAATCCCCCACAAAATTAAATACTGGTATATTTCAAATATATGTGTTACAATTAGTTTTACAACCAGTAATATCAAGGGGCGTTCTATATGCAATTTCTACAGACACTTATTTCTTATCTTGCAATAGCATTAGCTTGTATTTCTTCATTTTTTTCGTGGGGTGAAGCAGTAATGATACCATATACAAATGATTACGAGATTCCGGACAGCATTCCCGAATATCAGGTAATTTCTACCGAAGAAAAAAATGACTGGCAGGCAAAATGGATTTGGGACAAGGAAAACCTTACAGAGAAAAATGTCTGGATGTGCTATAATAAAAAGATTACTCTCGACAAAGTTCCCGAAGAACTTATTGCTGACATCTCTGCTGACTCGAAATATTGGCTTTACATAAACGGAGAAACCGTTGTTTTTGAAGGGAATTTGAAAAGAGGTCCCGATAAAAACAGTGGTTATTATGACAGTATAGATATTGCACCATATCTTAAAGAGGGTGAAAATTCGATTTGTGCTCTGGTATGGTACTGGGATAATGAAACAAGTTATTCTTATAGTGGAAGTGGTCAGGGTGGATTCCTTTTTGAGGCCATAAATGAAAACATTACTATAATTTCTGACAACAGTTGGAAAGTAAAAAGAAATAGTGCTTATATTGATAGTTCCCTTTATCCACCTAATTACAGACTTCCCGAATACAGCATTTATTTTGATGCAAGGGAAGATGTGAGTGATTGGATAAATGTTGATTTTGATGTTTCATCATGGGAAAATGCAACCGAATATAGTGTCGGTGGTGAAGGGGCTTATGGCAAGCTTTATCCGAGAGGAATACCTTTTTTAAAGGATTACGGTCTTAAGGATTATGAAAATTCAAAGGATTACGAAAACTATACTGTGAAGAAGCTATTTGGTGAAAAAATCACCGTAGACATTCCTTACAATGCACAGGTTACACCATATCTTAAAGTCATTGCACCTGAAGGTAAAAAGATTCGCATAACAACTGAAAACACTTTAATCGGTGCAGTTTCAGCCACCTATATAACCAAAGAGGGCGAACAGGAGTTTGAGGCTTTAGGCTGGTTTAACGGAGAACACATTACTTATAAAATACCAAAAGGCGTTACGGTTGTTTCTCTTCAGTACCGTGAAACGGGATATGACAGCTCATTCAGTGGCAACTTCAAGTGCGACGATGAATTTATGAATTCTCTGTGGCAAAAATCTCTGCGTACACTTTATGTTACAATGCGTGACAATTTTATGGACTGTCCCGACAGAGAAAGAGCACAATGGTGGGGCGATGTTACAAGTGAAATGATAATGACCATGTACTCCATGGACAGCAATTCCTACCTGCTGTATCAAAAAGGTGTCGAGGCAATGCTTTCTCACATTGACGATACAAAAGTGCTTCAGACAGTTGTACCTATAAACGGTGACTATTTTGAACTTCCCGTTCAACAACTTGCAGGAATAGTAGGTTTCCTTACTTACTATGAATATACCGGTGACAAGGCTTTTATTGAAAAGGTATATGATGCATCCCTTGACTATCTCAAGCTTTGGGAAATGGGTGAAAATAATCTTGTTGTTCATCGTAGTGGCTCTTGGGATTGGCCTGACTGGGGCAAAAAGGCAGATATGACAGCCATCGAAAATGCATGGGTTTACTATGCTCTTTCTGCCACAGAAGAAATGGCAAATATTTTAGGAAAAAACGAAGATATCTCATTTATTACTGAAAGAAAAGATACTATCGAAAAAGGCTATAAAGCCCTTTGGACAGAGGATGGCTTTAAAAGTGAAGATGCTAAAAAACCTGACGACAGAGCCAATGCTCTTGCAGTTTTATCAGGACTTGCAGACAAGGAACAGTATGCTACCATTACAAATGTGCTGACAACAACTAAAAACTCAAGTCCGTATATGGAATATTATGTTCTTGAAGCCCTTTGTAAAATGGGAGAATATGAATCGGCATATAACCGAATCAAGGACAGATATGAGGATATGGTGAACGAGGATTACTCTACTCTCTGGGAGTTCTGGAACTCCTGGAGTGGTACAATGAATCACGCATGGAGTGGTGGACCTCTTGTTATAATGAGTAAGCATTTTGCAGGTATCACACCCCTTGAATCAGGTTATGAAAAGGTTAAAATTGACCCTCAATACACTTTATCCGACAGCATAGACTGTACTGTTCCAAGTGTAAAAGGGTTAATCACCTTGAATTATGAAAAGGCTGATGGAAATTATAATATCGACCTTATTATTCCACAAGATATGAATGCTGTTGTATATGTGCCGACGGGTGCCGTGGTAAAAATCAATTCAGAGGTTTATTACCAGAATGGTGAGTATATAAACGGTGAAACCGGTAATGTGGAAATCGTGGAAAAAGAACGCGTTAACTGATAAGGGAAATTATAATTCATCGGACAAAAGCAACAGCTTAAAAACTGTTGCTTTTTTATTTGTGAATGGTATAATTTATATATATTCAAGTACTATTATGAAAGAAGTGGAAATATGGTAAAAAACTATGATGCTGTCGTTATCGGTGCAGGTAACGGCGGACTTGTGGCATCAGCACGTCTTGCCAAAGAGGGAAAAAAGACGTTGCTTATTGAACGTCATAATTTGCCCGGTGGTTTTGCTACTAGCTTTGTAAGAGGTAGATTTGAATTTGAAGCATCACTTCATGAGCTTTGTGGTATCGGCTCAATTACAGGAAAATCACCATTGTTGAAGATTTTTCAAGAGGTTGGTGCAGCAGATAAAATAGAATGGATTGCACTTGATGAAGCATACAGATTACTCACATTGGATGAAAATGAAAAGTGTGACTATTTAATGCCTTTGGGTAAGGATGCCTTTATAGCTAAGCTTGAGGAATATGACCCGGGGTCTGCTCCTGTAGTTACAAAGATTTTTGACCTTATTGAAAGTATTGAAAAGACTTTGGATTTTGTAAGCAACATCGATGATTTCAAGCCATCAATGATAAAAGAAATTTTTTCAGAGCATACAGATTTTCTTAAGGTTGCAAACTATTCTGTTGACGAAGTGTTGAAATCATTCGGGGCAAGTCAGAAAACAAGGGATATTCTTAATGGATATTGGTGTTACCTTGGTCAACCTACAGATGAACTTAATGTTATCCACTATTTCACAATGCTTCACTCATATATTATTGATGGTGCTGTTATTCCAAGAGGAAGAAGCCATCAGATAAGTACTGCTTTGCTTGAGGCATTTACTGAAAATGGTGGTGAGGCTTGGTTCAACACAAGCGTTAAGAAAATCAATGTTGAAAACGGCGTAGCAACAGGTGTTGTTCTTGATGATGGTACACAAATAAATGCTAAAGCAATTATCTGTAATGCTTCGCCATATAATGCCTTTACAAAACTTATAGATGAAAATGCTATTCCTGAGAAACTTAAAAAGGAAGTAAATGCTAAAACTTTGGGTGCAAAGGGCTTTGCAGTATTTTTGGGACTTAATCGGTCTGCAGATGAGTTGGGACTTAACAACCACACTTATTTCATTTATCCTACTAACGATAACAGAAAGTGCTACGAACTCAGCAAACATATTGAAACAAATGATGTTCAGGCAACTGTTTGCCTTAACAGAGCCTTTGATGATTGTTCACCTGAAGGCACAAGCATCCTTTACATGACCTCAATTTTTGCAGGAGATGAATGGAGCAAGGTTTCTGTTAAGGATTACCATAAAACAAAGTATGCCTTTGCAGAAAAAATGATAGATAATTTTGAAAAAGCAACAGGTGTTAAAATTAAAGATTATATTGAAGAAATCGAAATTGCAACACCAATGACTTATGCCCGTTATACAGATGCTCCTGCAGGCACTATCTACGGATATGAGGCAACTAAAGAAGACGGTATTGTTAAAAGAATCGTTTTTGATTTGATAGACAAAGGTATTCCGGGACTTTATTTTGCAGGTGGCTATACTACAAGACACATGGGTTATTCACCAAGCTACACAACCGGTGATATGGCAGCAAAGGCTGCAATACTCGCTATGGAAAAGGAGGTAAAGTAAATGAGCAAGAAAAAGTTTTCTGTAAACGGCACTTTCAAGGACAGTGTGAATACAATAAAGTTTTTAACAGAGAGAAAACAGTTTATAGACAGTGCCAATGCGACTTTACCAACCCGTACTGATGATTTTGGTGTAAATAAGGTTGCTAAAAGCCTTCACCCTAAAGAGCAAAAACTTGTAATCAGCAGAATTGAAGAACACAAAGATATTGCAAAGAGTTATTATTTTAAAAGCGAAACAAAACTTGCATATTTTAAGGCAGGTCAATATCTTACATTTAAGCTTGAAATAGGCAATTCAGTTGTTACCCGTTCCTATTCAATAGCCTCCTCCCCTGCAACTGCATTAAATGGTGAATATCAGATTACTGTTAAACGCATTGCTGATGGCTTTGTTTCCGATTATATTCTCGATAACTGGAGCGTAGGAGATGAAGTTACTGCTTATGCACCGGAAGGTAATATGACATATTGTCCGTTAAGAGATGCCGAAAATATCGTTGCTATCGCTGGTGGTAGTGGTATCACTCCATTCCTTTCACTTGCAAGAGCAATTGACCAGGGTGATGAAGATTGTAGCCTTACTTTGCTCTATGGTTGCAGAACATCGGACGAAATTCTTTTCAAAGCAGAACTCGACTCACTTTCTGAGAAAAATGAGAAAATCAACGTGGTTTACGTGTTGAGTCACAGTGACGAAGAAGGCTATGAAAAAGGCTTTGTGAGTGCAGATATTATAAAGAAATATGCTCCCCATGAGAATTACAGCATTTTTGTTTGTGGTCCGGGAGGATTATATAAATTCCTTGAAACAGAACTTCCAAAACTTGAAATTGAAAGAAAATATATTCGTTTTGAAGTTTTTTCTTCCGGTAAAAAGACAGAAGAACCAAAAAAATTCAGTATTACGGTTATTAATCGTGGAAATGAGTCTGTAATTAAAGCAAACAGTAATGAAACTGTGCTTTGTGCATTTGAACGAGCAGGCATAGAAGTTCCTGCAAGATGTCACACAGGTGAATGTGGTTTTTGCAGAAGTAAACTTGTAAGTGGTAAGGTTTATATCCCCGAAGGCGAAGACAAGCGTCGTATAGCAGATATACAGTTTAATTTCATACATCCTTGCTGTTGTTATCCTGAAAGCGACCTTATTATAAGGATTAATTAGTGAATTATGGCAATAACAATAAACATTTATTATTCAGGTACAAATGGAAATGCGAAACAATTCGCAGAAGAAATGACTTCAACCGGTATTGTTGACGAAATCCGTGCTGAAAATGGCAATCTGAAATACGAATACTTTTTTCCAATGAATGATGATGAAACTGTTCTCTTAATCGACAGTTGGAAAAACCAAGAATCAATCGACATACACCACAAGTCACCTATGATGCAAAAAATCATTGATTTGCGTGAAAAGTATGATTTAAGTATGAAGGTTGAACGCTACATTACCGACGAATCAGGCATACCTGAACAGGACAAAAAATTTATAAAAGAGTAAAGAAAGTCTGACTTTCTGAACGAACAACACAAAAGGCAGTGCATTTTCGTACACTGCCTGATTTTTTATTTAACTATACTTAATTTATCGAAGATGCCACCTGCATAACTACCTGTTTCTGCCTGGAATTTCACAGTTATTTGAATCTTATCACCTATCATTTCCTGTGGAATTTTATAATAGACATCATAGAAGTTATTTGGATTTGGATTTTCGAGAGTAACATCTGCAAGAAGCTCGCCATCAATGAAAATCTTGAATTTTCTACCTACATCACCACTATAATACTTGACTTTAAGGTAATTTGTTGCAGTATTATCAACTGCCATATCGTAACTGAACCATCCGTCAGAGGATGCATCACGGAACATAAGTCCCTTAAAATTACCTGATGTTGAATTTTCCGATTTGAGATTATGGCTGAACTCATACTGGTCATTTCCAACAGGCAGGGAGTCGATTACAATATATTTATCGTCGTTATTTTCAGGTAACTTGGTTTTGCTGTCTGTAAGTGTGAAATAAATTCCGTAACGACTTGTGTGTTGCTTATAATGTGGTGAGAAAATCAGATTCTGATTTGTTCCTTTAAGTTCAAAAGTAAGTGTATCACCTATTCGCACAAGGTTTTCGTCAATATTGCGAAGCCACTTTTTAGCTGTACCTTTCTGAACTATGAGTAAGTCACTTGAATTTGCGTCCCAAAGAGGAATTGTAACATTAACACCTGTTGTACTTGTATTCATATCCTTTTGTCCCATATCAGCACTGAGTACCCAAGGGCCATATTTGAATGCAACTGCATTTTCATTGTCAGGAAGTGAATATGCCACAACACGCATATTCATTTCATACTCGATTGTATCACCGTCATTCCACTCACGGTCAAGAGTGATAAAACCATCTTTAACTTTCACCAGTTTCTTGTCACCATTGATTTTAACTGTTGGTTTATCTTCACACCAATCAGGCACTTTAAGAACAATTTTTGCTTCTGCAGAACCATTTACTGTGAAAGTAACCTTTGGTAAATCTGCATTTTGTGTGATTGTAAGTCCTTTTTCTTCCCAAGTCACACTTGAAGATGTATAACGATTTACGAAAATGCTGTCTGCACCATAAAAATAGATACTGTCACCGAGTTTTGAGAAATTTTCCATTCCCGAACCTGTGCAACACCAGAAATGGTCAGTAGGACTACTGTAAACCTTGAAAAATCCTGTTGCCATTGGTTGGAAGTATGTTGTCATTCCTGTTTCAGGGTTTTGTGATGAAAGAATTGCATTGATAAATGTATTTTCATAATAATCTGAATATTTTTTATCACCTGTGATTTTGAATAGTTCTCGACTAAGTTTCAGCATATTATATGTATTACAAGTTTCACAGTTGCAGTTTGTACGCTCTGCATCAAGGACTTTTGGTTCACCAAAATGTTCCCATTCGCTATTTCCACCTGTGATATATGTGTGATTCTGAATTACCATTTCCCAGAAATTTGCTGCAACCTGAAGATAGTACTCCTCACCTGTTACAGTATATCTGTTTAATGCACCGATAATTTTTGGGATTGTTGTATTTGCATGTTTACCGTTAAGAACATCTTCACCCTTATGCAATGGTTCAAAGAGTGTCATTTCGTCAAAGCTGTGTGCAGCTGACAAATGATTTTCATTCTTTGTGTATTTATATAGGTTATAAAGGCAGTCATTCATACCGCCATATTCCACATTGAGCACTGTTTTTTGTGTTTCTTCCGTCCAGTTACTTGTGTGACTATATACCCATTCACCAAGTTTTGATGCAATTTCCAATGCTTTTTCATTACCTGTAAATGTATAGACATCAATAAGTCCTGCTAATATCTTATGCATTGAGTACCAAGGCACCCAAGTGCCTGATGTATTGCCATTTTCAATCTGCTCATAGTGACTTTCAGGAATTGCATGAAGATAACCATTCTTAAGCTGGCAATCGTCAAGAACAGAAATCATATAATCTGTGATTTTCTTTAAATCCTTATCCTTTGATGTGGCATAGGCTTGTGATACTGCAGTTAAATAATGACCTAATGTATGTCCCTGAATTGCAGATGTTTCCCATCCACCATATTTTTCTGCATTGATTTTTCTTCCTGAAATATCACCGAAACCTCGCATAAGTCGGTCTGCATCAAGAGATTTTAAATATTCAACTTCCTTTTCAAAAGCATTCTGTTCATAACTGTCTAAAAGTGTAACATTTTCCATTGAAAATTCCTCCAAGGGTTCTGTGAGTGTTTCAAGTTTTACATTAAATAAGTCTTTATTTTCTGAAAATGGAAATATTAATAAAATTGACATGATAACTGCCAATAGTTTTTTTATCATAATTTTCTCTCCTGATTTTTCTTGGAAATATTGTAGCACATATCTTTTTTGACTGCAATATTGTATTTTTTGGTCAAGAATATATAATAGATTCATAATAACTTTGAGGTGTAATATGACAACATTTGAAAAAATATATGAAGTAGTAAAAAGAATCCCGGAAGGTAAAGTTGCAACATATGGTCAGGTGGCTTTTCTTGCAGGAAATCCAAGATGGGCAAGAGTTGTAGGGTATGCTTTGCATCGGAATCCTGCACCCGGAGTCATTCCTTGTCACAGAGTTGTTAATCGTGAAGGCAGAGTGTCCTGCTCATTTGCCTTTGGTGGTGGTGAAACCCAAAGGGAATTACTTGAAAATGAAGGTATTGTATTTGAAGAAGACGGTCATATTGACCTTGTGAAATATGGAATTGAATTATATTAATACATGTTCCATTGACAATTGTCAACAGTTGTGGTAAAATATATACATTAAATAAAATAAGGAGGTGTCGAAATGTTAGCAAGTATTTTCGCTTTCGTTGAATCAATTCTTGGTAGTGCAGGTGCAGACCCTGAAGCAGCTGGTATCGTAGCTCAGGTTTTTGATTTCATTCTTGGTATTTTCGGTGCATAATTCAACTTGAAAATATACAAAAGCTATCCAATCAGGGTAGCTTTTTATATTTTATTTGCAATTTCTATTTAATGTGTTACAATAGATTTATGGGAGTGGTTATTATGAAAACTAAGCAATTATCTCCTGAAAAGCTTCGTAAAACACAGCTTCGTAAGGAGAAAGAAATTAGGTATTGGGAAAAGCAACAAGCACGGCCAAAAAGTAACACATATTTCTGGTATCTTGTGCTGATTATTGCACTTATTTATGCAGTTGATGAGATTGCATCACAAATCAACGCTCTTATGCAAACTGAAATTGCCAACGACTTTATCAAAAGTGAAAGTTCGGTTACAATTCTCAATCTCTTGAATGTTGTGGCAATACCGTTTCAGATTTTAGGTATTCTGTACAGACCGTTGGCTGACAGATTCGGCAGAAAGACATTCCTTATTATCAACACATTCGGAATGGCTCTCGCATTATTTGTTATTTTCCTTTCACAAAATGTAATAATGTACTTTATTGGTGCTTGTATGATTTTATTCTTTGTACCACACGATATGCACGTCGTGTATATCATGGAAACTGCACCAAGTAAAAGTCGTGCTATTACATATTCCGTTGTAAAATTCTTTGCCAATATGGCAGTTATGCTTGTGCCTCTTCTTCGCAGATGGTTGATGTCAACTGCTGGTGAATGGCGTAATGTTTATGTAATTCCTGCAGTAGTTGGTATTGTGGTTTCACTTATTGCTCTTATCTGTGCAAGAGAAACTGACGCATTCATCGATTCAAGAATCCGTTACCTTAAAATGACAGAGGAAGAATTACAGGCAGAAGAAGCAAAGAAAAAAGCACAGAATTCACAAGGTGGACTTATTGATGCTCTTAAATTCGGTTTCAGTCACAAACAACTTCGTTGGGTTTTCATTTGCTTTGCACTTGCAGGTATCGGCGTTGTCGGCAGCATGAATTATCAGGCAATTCTCTCCCATGGTTATGCTCAGAGTATTTATGGTTCTAACGCAAAAGAGTTTTTAGACCTTGTCAGTGTTAAAGAGGTCAGTCAGGCACTCACATTATACCCTATCGGTATGGCTCTTTCACAGGTAATTATGGGCTTTATCTCCGATAAAAAAGGCAGAAAAGCAGCAGCAATTACCGTTGCGGCAAACTGTGTTATCAGCTTTATCGTTTTTGCTCTTGGCTCCAAGATGAACTTAAATCCATCATTTGTCGGTTTCTTCTGTGGTACATTTGTAGGTAGTTATTACTCAACCAACGATGTACTTATTATGATGGCAAGTGAATCTGCACCTACAAATCTTCGTTCTTCTGCAACATCAGCACAGACTGTCGTTGGATTTGTGGGATATGCCATAGGCTTCATTACAAATACAATTTTAGCCCTTATTTTTGGCGATGGTATAATCGGCACAGTAGCACTTTGTCTTCTTGTTCCAAGCTTTGTGGCAACACTTATTGCTCTTGTTAAAAATACCCACGACACAAAAGGTATCGACCTTGATAAGGTTACAGGTTGTGAGTGGGATTAATGTAAACTGATAGTTTAAAATAAAAAATTATATAAGGAGGAAATGAAATGTTAGTTATTCTTGCTTTACTTTCAGATATTATTTATTTTATCGCTAATATCTTTTCATTTTAATTTTTAAGATATAAAAAAAGGAGAGTGGATTTTTTAATTTCCATTCTCCGTTATTTTTTTGATTTATTTTACACTTGAAATAAACTTTTTGAACTGTGCCCTTCCCTGCTCTGTTCTGTCAAACACACCACACTGCTCAAGGATTGCTGCAAACACTATACCGATTTCATCACGAAGAATCTGTTCGCAGTTATCAGCATTAATATCGTTGTATTTTGCCTTGATTTTTTCTGCCCAATCAGCATGTTTTGCGATTCTGTCATCTGCTTTGATATCCTTATTTTCAAGAATAGCTTCCTTTAAAATTGCCATTTCTGTTTTAAGTCGTGATGGAAGAACTGCAAGTCCCATAACCTCAATAAGACCGATATTTTCTTTCTTGATGTTATGATACTCGGGATGTGGATGATAAAAACCGTCAGGATACTCTTCCGTTGTAATGTTATTACGAAGAACAAGGTCAATTTCATATTTGCCATTTGCATATCTTGTAATTGGTGTGATTGTGTTGTGAATAGCACCATCATCAGTTTTGGCGATAATAAATGCTTCATCATCAGAATAATCACGCCAGGTTGCAAGAATTTCACCTGCAAGAGTACAAATTCTGTCAGTATCGTCACCCTGAAGTCTGATAACTGACATAGGCCATTTAACAATACCTGCTTTTACATCCTCAAAACCCTCAAATGTAACATATTCTTCAATAGGGGCTTTTGCCATTGCAAATGTATAATTACCACCCTGAAAATGCTCGTGTGTAAGAATTGAACCACCGGAAATAGGTAAATCAGAGTTTGAACCGATGAAATAATGTGGGAATTGCTTTACAAAGTCAAAAAGTCGTCTGAAATTCTTTTCACAGACTTTCATTGGCTTATGTGCCTCGTCAAATACGATACAATGTTCATTGTAATAAACATAAGGTGAATACTGCAAGAAGGCATTTACACCATCAAGGCAGATTGGAATAACTCTGTGATTCTGTCGTGCAGGATGATTAACTCGACCTGCATATCCCTCATTTTCCTTACAAAGCATACATTTCGGATATGAGCTTTGTTCCAATTTTGTTGCAGCAGCAATAGCCTTAGGGTCTTTTTCAGGCTTTGCAAGGTTGATTGTAATGTCAATGTCACCGTACTCTGTACTTGTTACCCATTTAACATCATTCTTTATTCTGTATTCACGGATATAGTCTGATTTACGAGCCAAGTGATAGTAATAATCTGTTGCCTCTTTCGGAGAAACTTCATATCTTTCTTTAAATGTTTTAATAACTTCTGATGGTCTCGGAGTAAGCACACCCATTACCTTTGTATCAAACAAGTCTTTATATACAACAGAATCTTCACAAAGACCTTTTTCAACTGCGTAATCAAGAATAACTTTTAAGATTTCTTCAAGGTCGGCATTTTTTGCCTCAGCATCTGTTTCCATACTGTCCATCTGAAGAATCTCAAGCACACCATTAACAGCCCAGATTTTGTCTGCATTTTCAATAAGATTTTCTTTTACGCCATATTCTGCAAGAGAAATTATAGCCTCATAAATATTCATTAGGAACACCTCGGTATTATATTTAATAATATTATAAAGTAAAATATTATCTTTTCAAGATGTTTTTATAAATATATTGAATATTTTTTTGAATTATGATAATATATTCAGGTTGCAAATGAGGTGTATTAAATGGTTTATAATAATATATTGGAAGCAATCGGTCACACTCCTATGGTTCGTCTTAGCAAAATGGTGGATGAAGACAGTGCCGAAGTGCTTGTAAAATACGAAGGACTTAATGTTGGTGGTTCAATTAAAACAAGAACTGCATATAATATGATTCTTGATGCTGAGAAGAAAGGTATTATCAATAAGGATACAGTTATTGTTGAGCCTACAAGCGGTAATCAGGGTATCGGTCTTGCACTTATCGGTGCTGTTAAGGGATATAAAACCGTAATTATTATGCCTGACTCTGTAAGTGAAGAAAGAAGAAAGCTTGTTAATCACTATGGTGCAGAGGTTATGCTTGTTCACGATGACGGCGATATTGGTAAATGTATTGATGATTGTTTACAGACCGCTATCAATATGCAGAATGAAAATCCTAATGTGTATATTCCACAGCAGTTTGTAAATCCTAAGAACCCTGAAGTTCATAAACATCACACGGGACTTGAAATTCTTGAACAGGTTGCAGGTGACATTCACGGTTTCTGTTCAGGTATCGGTACAGGTGGAACAATTTCAGGTATTGGCGAAGTTCTCAAAGCACAGAATCCTGATATTGAAATCTGGGCTGTTGAACCTGAAAATGCTGCAATCCTTGCAGGTGGTACAATCGGCACTCATATTCAGATGGGTATCGGTGACGGTCTTATTCCGGAAAATCTTAATCAGAAAATATATAACGACATTTACATCGTTACCGATGATGAAGCTTTACAGACTGCAAAGGATTTAGCAAGACTTGAAGGTATTATGTGTGGTATCTCAAGTGGTACAAATGTTGCTGCAGCACTTAAACTTGCAAAGAAACTCGGTAAAGGAAAAACAGTCGTAACTGTTCTCCCTGACACAGCAGAAAGATATTTCAGCACACCACTTTTTGAGGATTAAAAATCAATAAGCGCTTGTAGCTCAGCTGGATAGAGCGTCAGACTCCGACTCTGAAGGTCGCTGGTTCGACTCCAGTCAGGCGCGCCAGAAAAAGACAAGCTTTGGCTTGTCTTTTTTATTCATTCCGAATATTAAAAATCGACAATTTGTTCTTCACTAAACAACCCTGACTTGCATATTTGCAAATCAGGGTTGTTATTATCTAAATATATGTATTCGTTTTGCACTCTATCAGATGTTTCCTGCTACCATTTTCAGAATAATACGAGCATCAGTTGCTGTGAGTGCATTGTCGCAGTTCATATCACCGTTCATAAGCTGTTCTTCTGTTGCACAGTAAATGCCTGCAGTTGCCTTTAAGATAAGCATTGCATCAACTGCTGAAACATTACCATCACCTGTCACATCACCACTTCCGCAAGTGTATGGCATAAGCTTTGGAATTTCTGTATTGTAATACATAAACTGTGGATATTGTGAATTAGACTCGACTGTGTACTGCTCATTCGCTGAAAGCAACCACACATAGAAATCACAAGTACCATCATAAAGGTCATAGGCAATATGTCCCCAGTTCTTTGTAATCCATGTCTGCATTGGTGCCTGAGCAGTTGAAACATCAACAACATTATCAGGAGAGACCATATCTTTTCCGTTATCTACTGCCTGAACATAATCTGCACCAAGAGTTTCACCGATATCAGCAACTGTTGCAAAACCACTTGTATTATATGTTTCAATAACACCGTCAGAGTTCCAACGAGCAGCTTCTGTTACGGGAGCAATATATTTGTTATAGTTTGAAACACAGAAATAGTTTACATCATCACTTTCAACCATTTCCTGAACTCTTTCAGTTGTTTTACTTGCAACCTTTTCGTAATATTCATTTACGAATGCCTTAAGGTCAGGTCCTGCATCATCAAGCATATGGTCAATTGCTTCTTCAAAATGATATTCAGGAATAAAGCACCAGAATGATGGAAGATATCCGAAAACAGGTATTAAAACTTCTTTATAAATCTGGTCACCTGCAGTTTCGAAAAGATTATTTGCAACATTTGCAAGGTCCTGGAAAAGTGGAATATATGGAATAAGTGACGCATATTCAGTAGTTCCGTAAATACTCTGTGCAATAAGTCCACCAAGAGCAGGACCATCAATTTCCGGATTACCTATAAAGAGCTGACCGAGCATCTCAAGTCCGTTGAATGCTGAGTTTGCCATAACAACATTATGAACATCGTCATATCCGTAAAGGGCTAAATATGTATTTGTCATACATCCACCCATACTTTCAGCACAGAGAGAAACCTTATCATGACCTGACTTTTCTTTTACTTCCTGAATAAACTGATTAAGGTCTTCAGCAATATCAAATGGATTTGCTGTCCAGTCATAGATGAAAAGATAAGAGTGGTCTTCCCCTAATTCTTCATAAATGGAGTATGCAAGAGCACGTTCTGAAGAAATACTACCGTCAAAATCCATATATGTTTCAACAGGGTCACTTGTATAATCCTCAACAGTAACTACTGTATCACGATTAAGGTTATTATCATAAGCCACAGGTCCGAAAATGTCACCTACTGCTTTTGACAATGCTTCAACAAGCACATCTGTATTCCATGTTGCAAGGAACTCTACAAGCTGAGGAATCACAGGTAAAATACCATTTACAATATTTTCAGCAGAAAATATCTCATTCCCCTCACCATCATAAAGAGTTTCGCCGATACCTCTCACCTGCACAACAGGTGCAATTCCGCAATCGCACTTCTTTTCCGCAGCAATAACCGGAACTAAAGTACAGAACATCATTACAAGTGACATAACGACACTTAGAATTATTCTTGTCTTTTTCATAAAAATCCCTCCGAACCAAGTTCTGAGTTCATTTTATCACAATTTTTTCCTATTTACAATAATCAGAATACACTTTCGATAACTTTTTCTGCAATTTCAGGTGAATATTGCCACACATTTATATGGTCACCCTCGTAAAAATACTTTACAGGTTCAGGTTCTGCTTTTTCAGGAAAACTATCGACAATAGATAACTTAATTTTCATTTTTTCGGGATTTATACTTTTTATGTAAACACTTGCTGAATCACCTTCACGCACATCACAGGAATATTCTGCAAGACCTGCAAGATTCGGTGATAATTCAATAAAAACACCGTATTTCTCAATTGAACGGACTATGCCCCCCACAGTCTGCCCTGCCTTAAATTTTTCAGCATTTTCGTTCCATGTACCAAGCAATTCTTTATGAGAAAGTGTTACTCTGCCAAGTTCGTCAATGTTTTTCACAACAGCTTTTATCATAGTGTTTACAGAAAACCGCACATCGGGATGTGGAATACGGGACACAGAAATACTGTCGATTGGTAAAAGTGCAGAAATTCCACAACCTATATCACAGAACGAGCCGAATGATTCGTTATGAGTTATCCGAGCATCAATAATATCTCCCGGAGACAAGTTCTTTATATATTCTTCTGCACATTCTTCCTGTACCTTTCTACGGCTTAAAATTGCAGTCCGTACACCTGTTTCATCGTCCATAAAATCAGTTATTTTAAATACAACAGGCTTGTTTACCCTTGAAATTATGGCAATATCACGTACACTTCCGTCGGCAATCCCAACGGCACATTCTTCTCGTGGAATAACACCTTGAATAACACCCAAATCCACATACAGATTGTGGTCACGGTCACACACTGTCGCTTTTGCTTCTAAAATCTTTCCTGAAAAAAAGCATTCACGCAGATTGCTTATAGACTCCATAGATTTTTTATTTTGACGGCTTTCAAAAAGAATTCCCTCAGGATAATATTTTTTCATATATCTCACCTTTATTTTTAAATTAGTATATAAATATGTGATAAAAGTGAGATTAAGAATTAAAAATAGGTATTTTATTTTTATAATCTTTATGGTATCATATAATGTAATATATTTTGAGGTAGTAATTATGGATATTAAAGTAAACGATATTCTTGAAATGAAAAAAGCACATCCTTGTGGTGGAAAGCAATTTTTAGTTCTTCGTGCAGGTATGGATTTTCGTATACGTTGCACAGGTTGTAATCGTGAGGTTATGGTGCCGAGAGTTAAAATCGAGAAGAATATCAAAAAAGTTTTGAGAGATGGAGAACAAATAAATGTTTGATAAATTATTAGGTATCGAAGAAAGATTTGAAAGTGTCAATGAACAGCTTTGCGACCCTGCAACTGTCAGTGACCAACAGCTTTATACAAAGTTAATGAAAGAGTTAAAGCAGTTGACTCCTGTTGTTGAAAAATTCCGTGAATACAAAGGATATAAGGACACCTTTGAAGAGTCAAAATTGCTCCTCGATGAAGGTGGAATGGACAAGGATTTCAAGGAAATGGTGCAGGAAGAATTTGAAACTGCAAAAGAACAGCTCGAAGTAACCTGGGAAGAGCTTAAAATTCTCCTTTTACCTCGTGACCCTAACGATGACAGAAGTGTTATTATTGAAATCCGTGGTGGTGCAGGTGGTGAAGAAGCAGCACTTTTTGCAAATTCACTTTTCAGAATGTACACAATGTATGCTGAGGCTCGTGGTTGGAAAATGGAAATACTCAGCGAAAACCCAACTGAGCTTGGTGGATATAAAGAAGTGATTTTCTCTGTTGACGGTGACGGTGCATATTCACGATTCAAGTTTGAAAGTGGTGTTCACAGAGTTCAGCGAGTTCCCGAAACTGAAAGTCAGGGCAGAATTCAGACCTCAACTGTTACCGTTGCGGTTCTTCCTGAAGCAGAAGATGTTGACTTTGAACTGAACCCTGCTGATTTGCAGATTGATGTTTTCCGTTCAAGTGGTGCAGGTGGACAGAAGGTTAACAAGACTTCATCTGCTATCCGTGTTACTCATCTTCCTACTGGTATGGTTGTTGAGTGTCAGGACGAAAGAAGTCAGCACAAAAACAAAGATAAAGCACTTAAGGTTCTTCGTTCACGACTTCTTGAAATTGAACAGGCAAAGCACGATGCTGAAATTGCAGGTCAGAGAAAGAGTCAGGTTGGTACAGGTGACAGAAGTGAAAGAATCAGAACATATAATTTCCCGCAAGGTCGTGTAAGTGACCACAGAATTGGTCTTACTCTTTACAAAATCGAGCAGATTATGAACGGTGACCTTGACGAAATCATCGACGCACTTATCACTGCAGATACAGCAGAAAAACTTAAAGCAAACGAATAAAAGATTTCGTTTGAAAGGATGGTTTTATGAAAACTTTTAGAATAAATAAACTCGAAATATTTGCAATAACTAAACCTATGGTTTTTAAAATTATTTCTACAACATTTTTCCTTTCACTTGCATTTCTTGTAGTCATAACTTCTTCTTTAACTACAATAGATTCTGATTCAATTACTTGTTGTGTAACTCTTATTCTTGTTGCAACTATGTTTTTGTTTTTTCCTAAATTAGTTGTGAATTCAAAAATAGTTTTGTCAGTTCAACCACAAGAAGAGTTGCAAAATGGTGAAGCGCTTAGAAGAACAGACTACCTTTTAAGCATAATAAACCCAGCATTCAAAAAAGAAATTCATCAACTTTGTGCTAACAGAATCGCTTACTTAATAAATTTAGGAAATTTTCAACAAGCAAAAGAAGAAAACGAATTATTTATTCAACATTTCGGCACAGAAACAATTCCACTTATATCTGCAGTTTTTTTCTACAATAAAGCCATTCTTAATCTTTATGAAGAAAATTTTGATGAATACCAAATAAATATAAAAAAGCATATGAATTCAAAGATTCTGCTAAAGGATTAGCAAAAATAAATCTTATTAATAAGATTGACAATAATACTCATTTTGTTAATTCATTTTTTACTGATGACCCCAATTTTGAAACAGTTGTTTTTAATGATATGAAATTAGCTGAACGTATTGGTAAAAACGCTGTGTTTTCACGATATTTTGCTATTTTCAACTACTATAAAAGACATGAAAACAAAGAAAAAGCAATACAATATGCAAACACATTAATTCAAGTAGCAAACGGAAATTTTGAATTATATGATTGCAGAATAGCGAAGGAATACATAGAAAATGAAAACAGAAGTAATTAACATTACAACTGAATACGAAAGAGCATTAGCTGAAGCTAAAAGGCTCATAAACGACGGTCAGGTTGTGGGTATCCCAACTGAAACTGTTTATGGTCTGGGTGCAAACGCACTCAATGAAGACGCAGTTAAGAAAATCTTCGTTGCAAAGGGCAGACCAAGTGACAACCCGCTTATTGTTCACATAGCAAAATTTGAAGATTTAGCACCACTTGTCAAGGAAATTCCTGAAAAAGTCAAAGTTTTGGCAGAAAAATTCTGGCCTGCACCTCTTACAATGATTATGAAAAAGAGTGACAAGGTTTCAGATGTTGTTTCGGGAAATCTTGATACTGTTGCTGTTAGAATGCCAAAGAGTGACTATGCAAGAGCCATAATTGAGAGTTGTGGTTGTCCTATTGCAGCACCATCAGCAAATCTTTCAGGTAGTCCGAGTCCTACAAATGCAAAGTATGTATTTCAAGATATGAACGGCAGAATTCCACTTATTATTGACGGTGGAAACTGTGAAATCGGTGTTGAATCAACTGTAATTTCCTTCTCGGAAGACCCACCAAGGTTACTTCGACCGGGTGGCGTGACTCTTGAAGAAATGACTTCAATTATCGGTGAAATCGTAGTTGACGATGCAGTTCTCAACAAACTTGAGGAGGGTGCTGTGGCATTTTCACCGGGTATGAAGTATAAACATTATGCACCAAGTGCAGACATAACAATAATCAAAAGTGATTTTGAAACCTTCAAAAATCTTTGCGAAAGTGAAGAAGATATTACCGCTTTGGTGTTCGATGGTGAAGAAAAGAAACTTTCTTGTCCTGCTGTTACATACGGTAATAAAAATGACGGATATAGCCAGAGTGCAAGGCTCTTTGATGCATTGCGTGAGTTGGACGAGATTGAATCTCACAAGGTTTATGCTCGTTGTCCTGATACGAAAGGTATGGGCCTGGCAGTATATAATCGATTAATCCGTGCAGCAGGATTTAAAATCAAGGTGATGTAATGAAAATTATCGGTCTTACGGGACTTACGGGTGCAGGTAAAAGCACCGTTGCACAGAAACTTATGGCATACGGTTGTTATCACATCGATGCTGATAAGGTTGCCCGTGAAGTTATAAATAACAATGAAAATGTCAAGAATAAATTAAAAGAGCGTTTTGGTGACGATGTTATAAATGTGGATGGTACAACTAACAGACCACTTTTGGCAAGTCGTGCATTTGCAGATACAGACAGCACAAATGCTTTAAACGAGATTACTCATCCTGCGGTTACCGAAGAAATAAAATCCATTATAAAAGATATGGAAGAAGTCGGTTATCGTGGTGTAATTATTGATGCAATCGCACTTTTTGAAAGTGGTGAAGACAGCCTTTGTGACTTTACTGTTGCAGTTATCGCACCAATGGACATTCGTCTTGAAAGAATAATGAAAAGAGATAACATTACAGAGGAAAAGGCACTCGAGAGAATCAATGCACAAAAGGATGAAACGTTTTTCACGGAAAAAGCAGATTTTGTTCTTTGGAATTATCCTCCGTATGATATAAATGTTGAAATTCGCCCTATTGTGGCACAAATACAAATGTAACCGAAAGGAGTAAATAAAATGGATATGAATGAAATGAAAAAAGAGCTTTTCTATGAGCCAAAACACGCTATGGAAACAGTTGATGATGAAGTTGTTAAGGCTGCCGACGATTTCTGTGAGGGCTATAAAAGTTATCTTGACTTTGCAAAAATTGAACGTGAATCTGTTGAATTCTTTGTGGCAGAGGCAGAAAAAAGAGGTTATACAGAATTCGATAACACAAAGAAATACAACGCAGGTGACAAAGTTTATTATAACAACCGTGGCAAAGCAATTATCCTTTGTGTAATCGGTAAAAAGGGCATCAGTGAGGGTGTTAAAATCTCTGCTGCACACATTGACTCACCTCGTCTTGACCTTAAACCAAATCCACTTTATGAAGATTCTAATCTTGCATATTTCAAGACTCACTATTACGGTGGAATCAAGAAATATCAATGGACTGCTATTCCATTAGCACTTCACGGTGTTGTTGTTAAGGCAAATGGTGAAAGTGTAAAAGTTAATGTTGGTGAAGACGAAAATGACCCTCAATTCTGCGTTACTGACCTTCTTCCGCATCTTGCACAGGAACAGATGAAGCAGACAATGAGTGAGGGTATCAAGGGCGAACAGCTCAACATTCTTATCGGTTCAAGACCGTTCTCAAAGGATGAGGGTGCTGACAAGGTTAAGCTCAATATCATCAAAATTCTCAACGAAAAATATGGAATTACTGAGGGTGACTTCTTAAGTGCAGAGCTTGAATTAGTCCCTGCATATAAAGCTCGTGACATCGGTTTTGACAGAAGCCTTATCGGTGCTTACGGTCACGATGACAAGGTTTGTGCATACCCTGCTGCTCAGGCAATTTTCAATGTTGAAAATCCTGAATTCACTTGTCTTACAGTTCTTACTGACAAGGAAGAAATCGGTTCTGACGGTAACACAGGTCTTAACTCATCATATATGAAGTATTTCATTTCTGACCTTGCTCGTATGGGTGGTGCTGAACCTTGGAGAGTGCTTTCAAAGTCAGAATGTCTTTCTGCTGACGTTAATGCAGCATTTGACCCAACATTCCCTGAAGTGAGTGAAAGAAAGAACTGCTCATTCGTAAACAACGGTGTTGTTATCACAAAATATACAGGTGCTCGTGGTAAGAGTGGTACATCTGATGCATCTGCTGAATACATGGGTAAAATCCGTAGAATGCTCAATGCAAATGATGTTGTATGGCAGATTGGTGAACTTGGTAAAGTTGATGCAGGTGGTGGCGGAACAGTTGCTATGTATGTTGCTAACCTTGACATTGATACAATCGACCTTGGCGTACCTGTACTTTCAATGCACGCTCCAATGGAAGTTGTTTCAAAGCTTGATGTGTATATGGCATATAGAGCATTCAAGGTGTTCTTTGAACAAAAGTAAATTAATTCGTAATTGGAAATGCGTAATTAAGGCAGTCTATAAGGACTGCCTTTTTTATTTTACAATAATATGGGTTGTGGTTGCTGTTTGGAGGCAAGGACTTCCCTTACTGTATCTGGAATATATTTAAAATCTGCCACAATGGAGTTTGGTTTGTTTATATAATCATCCTGTTCCATTGGGACAAAGTAGATGTTTTTACTGTTCATAAGTGTTCCGATATTTCTTGCAGATGTGCCGAGAGCATCATTCGTTGAGACAGCGATTATAACAGGACGTTGATTTCTCAGATGTGCCTTTGTTGCAAGAGTAACAGAAGTGTCACTTATTCCGTTGGCAAGTTTACCGATGGTATTTCCTGTACAAGGTGCAATAACTAAAACATCAAGCAATTGTTTTGGTCCTATAGGTTCTGCACCTGAAACTGTATAAATTATGTTTTCTTTGCAGATTCCCTCGATTTCATTATTAAATTCATTTGCTTTTCCAAATCTTGTATCTGTTGTGTATGCTGTATGTGACATAATGGGAATTACTTTGTAACCCTCATCAACTAATCTTTTCATTTGTGGGATTACCTTTTTAAATGTGCAGAACGAACCGCAAAGTGCAAATCCCACAGTTTCTTTGCTCAATTTTTACTCCTCCTTTTGCAGGGTATTGCATATTTTGTTTCCTATTATCTCCCCTGCAGTTTTTGGTGTGTATTTGCCCGGTAATCCGAATGCTTTTACCACATCTATTGAATATTTTCGTGCCATATCAAAATCAAGTCCGTAAGGTGCAGAGGCAAGTTCGATTATTTTAGAGTTTTTATTCATATTCTTTATAATGGCTTCATTAATAATCTGTGACGGTACGGTGTTAATTATAATATCAAACTTATCAGCAAGACCTGACAGTTCAGTTAACGGTTCTGCTTTGCATCCCTTTATCATAGCATCTTCTCGTTGGAAAGCATTTCTCGCAAAAACTGTTACATCACAGGCAAGTGCTGTTAAAAGTGCTGTTGTTTCCTTTGCTACTCTACCATAACCGGTAACTGCATATTTACCTAAAGGTAAGGCAAAATCAATATGCTCAAGGAGAATTTTCAGTGTTCCAAAGGCTGTCAGCACTGCATTTTTCTCGATAAACTCCCTGTCATAATAATCAACAAAGGGTATTTCTGTTTCTCGGAGTCTGGAAAGCAACTCACCTTTGATAATTCCACCGAAAACAAGATTGTTTTTTCCTAAAAGTGCCATAAGTCTGTCAATGGAAATCTCTCGTTTTGAAAAAGGCATAACTATTGTTTTATCGTTTCGTGTTGCAGGTAAAGGCAGAATAATACAAGAGTCCTCACCTATCATACCTTTAAGCTTATCTGTATCGTCATCCCAATCGAAAAGTCCGTAAGAGGAGATGTCATATCCTTTTTCCGCAAGATATTCCTTAAGGTATTTCTGTCTTTTATCTCCACCAACTATAACAATGTTTCTCTTTTTCATACATTTCACCTTACCTTTACAGTAACAGAATATGTTTTTTGTGAAAAATTGGTGATTAGGTGTTTAAATTTTTTTAAAGATGTAATATAATAATATACGGTGATAAAAATGAGCAATATTTCAAAAGTTTTAGAAACTGTAAAAACAATACATTTTATCGGTATTGGTGGTAGTGGTATGTGTCCGCTTGCCGAAATTCTCCATAGCAAAGGATATACTCTCCAAGGCTCTGACAACAACGAAAGCACAATTGTTGAGAGAATCCGTAAAATGGGAATTAAGGTTATGATGGGACAGCGTGCCGAAAATATCGAAGGTGCAGAAATGGTTGTATATTCTGCTGCTATTTCAAAGGAAAACCCTGAACTCAAAGCAGCACTTGAGAGTGGTATTCCGACATTCCAGAGAGCCGAACTTTTAGGTGAAGTTTCCCGTCAGTTCAGTAACTGTATTGGTATCTGTGGCACTCACGGAAAGACCACCGTTACTTCTTTGACTGTTCAGACAATGCTTGGTGCAGGACTTGACCCATCTGCAGTTATCGGTGGCAAATTACCACTTACAAACAGTTACGGCAGAGTTGGTAATACTGAAACTATTGTTATGGAATCCTGTGAATATCAGGATACATTCCTTAAAATGAGTCCTGATGTTGCTGTAATTCTCAACATTGATGAGGACCACCTTGAATACTTCAAGACAATGGATAATCTCATCCTGAGTTTCACAAAATTTGCAGAATCTGCAACAAAAGCGATAATTTATAACGGTGACGATGAAAATACCCTTAAAGCCATTAAAGACATTAAGGGTAAAGAAATGATTTCATTCGGTTTTGACAATAAAAATGACTATTATGCTGAAAATATTGAAGAATACAAAGGTGCATTCACAAAATTTGATGTAATGTACAGGGGGGAAAAATTAGGTAGCGTTAAACTTTCAATTCCCGGTATTCACAATGTTCTCAATGCTCTTTCTGCTATTGCATCTTCAATTTATTCAGGTGCAAAGTTTGAAGATTGTGTCAAAGGATTGCAGGAATTCAAGGGTGCAGGTCGTCGTTTTGAAGATTTGGGAACATACAACGGAATTGATTTCATTGATGACTACGCTCACCACCCTGCTGAACTTAAAGTTACTCTTGAGGCTGCTATGAAAATGGGTTACAACACAGTATGGGCAGTTTTTCAACCTTTTACTTATTCAAGAACTGCAATGCATTTTGACGAGTTTGTTGATGTACTCAAAATTCCTGACAGATGTGTTATGACAGAAATTATGGGTTCCCGTGAAGTAAATACTTATGATATTTACACTTCACAGTTAGCAGAAAAAATTCCGAATTCCGTATGGTTCAACACTCAGGAAGAGGTTGCTGAATATGTTGTAAATCACGCTAAATCAGGTGACCTTGTGCTTACAATGGGTTGTGGTGACATTTACAAATCCGCATTTATGATGATTGAGAGATTAAAAAATGGTACAGTTTAATAACAGTTGGGACATTCTCTTAAAAGACGAATTTCAAAAACCATATTATCAAAATTTGAGAAAATTTCTTGTTCAGGAATACAAGACACAGACCATATATCCACATATGAACAATATTTTCAATGCACTTAAATATACAGACTACAAGGATGTTAAAGTGGTTATTTTAGGTCAGGACCCGTATCATCAGCCGAATCAGGCTCACGGACTTTGCTTTTCTGTGCAAAAAGGTGTTAATCCCCCGCCGTCTTTACAAAATATGTATAAGGAAATTCACGCTGAATACGGATATCCTATTCCCCCTCACGGTGAACTTACATATTGGGCAAAACAAGGTGTTCTTATGATGAACACAGTTCTTACAGTTCGTGAAAGTCAGCCAAACAGCCACAAAGGTATGGGTTGGGAAATATTTACGGATAATGTGATTTCGCTACTTAACCAAAGACCTGAACCGATGGTATTTCTCCTCTGGGGTGCAAATGCCAGAGCAAAGACAAAAATCATAACAAACCCTAATCATTTAGTACTTCAATCGGCACATCCAAGCCCATTATCGGCATATAACGGATTTTTCGGTAACGGACATTTTAAAAAGGCAAATGAATTCTTAAAATCCCGTGGTATGACGGAAATTGATTGGAGAATTGTTTAAGTACAAAATGCAATTTATTGAACATATAAAAAGGGAACAAGCTTGACTTTTTACGGTCAGTTTGTTCCCTTTTTTACATAAAATCCAAAACTTGAAATTGAGTTATTTTTTCCGTTAGATAATCTCGACGCAACGAAGCAGTATCAGGTATACTGCAAGTTGAGAGCAAGGAAGTATAACGGAAAAAATCAATTTCCTTATGCATTTATTCCAATTGTAATAATTTCAAATGGTTTGTATTCTATTGTATCAGTTTCTTCAATTACATCTTCAAGGAAGTTGAGGATTTTCACTTTGCCACCGAGTCTGATTTTACCTCTACGACCATTTTGCTCCGAAAGACGGACAACAATCATATGACCTTTTTCGCTCATTTTCATTGTCTGCATATAAAGTTCACCGAAAGAGTTTTCGCATGTCAAATCTGCTTTTCCGAGAGGAATGTTATATTCAAAAGCGATATTATTGATTTCTGCTTTCACGAAATCATCACCATGAGGATAAATCATATATGCGAATTCGTGATGTCCAAGGTCACTTGTAACATCAGGACGGATAGTTGCACGGAGAAGTGAAAGACTCATTGAGTTTTCAAGTAGTCCTACACCGTATTTTGAATCGTTGATAAGTGCAATACCACCGTCAGTTTCAGCCATATCAGCCCACTTGTGATGGCAAACTTCAAAACGAGCCTGTTGCCATGTTGTATTTCTGTGAGTTTCTCTTTCTACAAAACCTGCACTTGTGTCACAAACAGCTTTTCTTGTGAGAACATTACAATCAAACTGTGCTTTTGCAAGAACATGTTTTTCATTCCAGTCAACGATGTTTTCAACCTCGATACCACGGGACTGACGGAAAACACGGATAATTCGTTTCCATGTGCTCTTTTCAGTTGCAAGAGTACAAGCAAAAGACACAACTTCTGAATTCTTTTCAATAGTCTTAAGTGGTGAAAGAATTTTAACCTCTACTTCCCTGTCCTTATAGTTAGGGAGAATGTCCCAAGCATCATAAACACCGGGATTGTCCTTATAAAGTTTAAGTTTATTGAATTCACCATTAACCCATTCACGCTGAAGTTTTCTGTCGTAAAGACTCTCTATACTACCATCTGTATTAAATTCGATTTCATAAAACGGAGTAACGACTTTTTCACCGATTGAAAGCCATTCCTCATCTGACTTTTCAATCTTTATATCGCCACAGGAAAGTGGAGGAAGATTTGGTATTACCCAATTACCTTTTTTACCGTAACGAGTGCTGTTACCGTTTTCATTTTCAATGAAAGTAAGGTGTGTACGAGGGAAATTAAGTGAATTGAAATACTGTTCACCTGTGCCGATAATCTTGTTTACTCGCTGTTCGATTTCTTCATAATCAGCCATTGCATCACGATATACAGGTGTAATATGACTTCCGGGAAGAATATCGTGGAACTGATTTATAAGAAGTTTTTTATAAATATCACGAATTTCTTCATAAGGATATTTTGCACCCTTAAGGTGACGGAGAGTTGAGATAATTTCTGCCTCACGGAGTTTATATTCAAGCTGACGGTTATATCTCTTCATCTTTGACTTTGTTGTGAATGTACCACGATGCATTTCAAGATAAAGCTCACCGTCCCATTTTGCGAGATTTTTGTTATCTTTAAGGTTCTTTTCAAGGAATTCCTGACCACTGATATGCTCAGTTTTCGGCATAATTGAAAGCTTATTGAAACGATGCATAACCTCAATCATTTCTTCAGTACAGCCACTGCCACCGTCACCATAACCGAACATAGACATAGTCTGTCCACCTTGATTTTTGTCCTGATATGCCTCCCAGTTTTCCTGAATCTGCGACGGCATATTCCAGGTTATAAAGTGAGTTGGCGGAACACAGGCATAAACCTCACTACCGTCAATACCTTTCCAGATAAAGTTGTTATGCGGAAAACGGTTTGTGTCGTTCCAGGTTGACATCTTGTTTGATACAAAATAGTCAACACCACTCTTTTTAAGAATCTGCGGTAAAATCCAGCTGTTACCGAAAACGTCAGGCAACCAACAGTTTTCAACTGTCTTGCCGAATTTTTCACGGAAATAATGCTGACCGTACATAAACTGACGGATAAGACTTTCAGCACAAGGAATGTTGCAATCAGGCTCAACATACATAGCACCGACAGGCTCAAACTGACCTTTTGCTATCTTTTCTTTCAATTCCTCAAATACATCAGGATAATACTTTTCAAGCATTTCATAAGTATAGGCCTGAGTGTGAGTGTATTTAAAGTCAGGGTATCTGTCCATAAGTCGCAACTGAATAAGAATTGTACGAAGGTTTTTCTGGACAGCGTGAATTCTACGCCAATAATATGCAATATCAAGGTGTGAATGAGCAATAAGCGCCACATCACCATTACCCTTGTAATCGTCATAAGCATAGATTACATCATCAACATATTTTTTTGCACTTGCAACATCTTCTGTTTTTAAATCGTCAAAGTCAATGAGATTAAGTGCATTGTTGATTTCACGATTTAAAAAATTGCGATAATCTTCATTGAAAAGGTCACTTTTCGCAATATCTAAAAGCAGTTCAAGGTCATAAACCAAGTCGAGAACTGTGTGATTTATTGTTGCAAGGTAAGCCCCCTCAAAAATCTGACGACAACCACGGACAGAGAGTGATTCAGGGTTTCTTTCGTCATCAGGCTTTGAACGGTTATAGCCCTCCATTTCAAAATGAAGAATATCAGAATCTATGTATGGAGTCAAAAGTATTCTGTCACGGTTAGGGTCAACACCACCGACATACTTACCGTTTACCTTAACGATAATTTCAGCAGCAGTTTTAAGTGAAAACCAAAGTTCTTTTCCACGAAGATGATACGGAATTTCCACCTCTGCATCAAAAAACGCAGTTCCATCAGGAGTAAAGTACATTTCACCTTTACGGAGATTTCTCCAACCCTCGGGATAATATTCGTACTGCATTTCGGCAACCTGACGGGCATCACGGACTTTTATGTTCTCTATTTCATATTTTTCTTCATATATGTATCTTTTAAGCCAACCGAAGCGTAAATCTGTCCACTCCTCAGGACGCATACTTCGTCTTACAACTTTAATATGTGCCATAAATATGCCTCCTCAAATTAGTCCTTATCCCAGAAAAAGGGTTTTTTCTTCTGTGCAATTACATTTACACTTTCGCCCATATCACGCATAACTTCGCTTTCAATCCAACGAAGACAACGGTCAACAATAAGGCATTTTGAACATTCACCCTGTAAAAGTACAGTAAGGTTTCCGTTTTCATATGACACAAAGTCGATTTCGCCACCGTCACCCTGAAGTTTAGGTTTTATAACTGTGTTTATATAATTTCTCATAATTAACCCTCAATTTCTTTCTTAAGGATGGCACGGACTTTTTCAAGTTTTTCTGTTGCAACTTCTCTTGTTTCGCCACACATTGAGTAATAAACCTTAAGCTTTGGCTCTGTGCCTGATGGTCTTACTGCCATCCAGCTACCATCCGTAAATGTGTATTTAAGGACATTTTCCTTTGGTAAATCCTGGATTCCCTTTGAATAGTCGAGGACATTTTTTATATTATCGAAAAGTGACTGACCGTTTTCACGCATATTTGTCATAATGCTCTGAATTTTTTCTGCACCATCCTTGCCTTTAAGCACAAAAGTGTCGAGTGCATCAAGATAGAAACCAAATTTCTCGTAAATCTTATTAAGAGCATCAATAAGTGTTCTGCCATTATTCTTGTGGAAGGCTGCCATCTGACAGATAAGCATTGAAGAAACAACAGCATCCTTATCTCTTGCGTGAGTACCAACGAGATAACCGTAAGATTCCTCATAACCGATTACAAATTCTTTGTCACCGTTGATTTCATACTTGCCAATCTGGTCACCAATATATTTAAATCCTGTGAGTGTATCAACAACCTGAAGTCCGTAACTTCTTGCAATATCTGCACCGACTTCACTTGTAACAATAGTTTTTACAAGAGTTGATTTTTCGTTTAACTGTTCTTTTCTATGAGAAAGAACAAAGTCCACAAGCAATGCACCAATCTGATTACCTGTAATGAGAACATATTCACCGTTATGAAGTACAGCAGTACCCACACGGTCACAGTCAGGGTCAGTACCTAATACTAAATCTGCATTTTCAAGTTTTGCTTGTTCAATACCAAGAGTTAAAGCATCCTTTTCTTCAGGGTTAGGTGAACGGACTGTACTGAAATTACCATCAGGCAATTCCTGACTCTTTACGATTGATACATTCATTCCATCGAGTGCTTTTCTTACAGGAATATTACCTGTTCCGTGAAGTGCAGTATAAACAATTTTAAGGTCTGATTTTTCTTCATAGATTGACTGTTTTTTTACTTCATTAAGGAAATCGTCAAGGACTTCTTCACCGATTACTGTAATTCGTCCTTCATTAACTGCAGTCTGGAAATCGTCAACTGCAACTGATTTTAAATCTGTAACTGCATTTACAAATTCAATAACCTGACTTGCAAACTGTGGCACTAACTGACATCCTTTTTCGTCATAGATTTTATAACCGTTATATTCTTTCGGATTGTGACTTGCAGTAAGGACTATACCACCGTTACAGCCTAAATGTTTTGCAGTAAAGGAAAGTACAGGTGTCGGCATTAATGTATCATAGATATAAACCTTAATTCCGTTTGCTGAAAGTACACCTGCAGCAACTTCAGAGAAATACTGTGAGTTATTTCGTGAGTCATAAGCAATTGCAACGCTGATTTCACCGTCGAAACGACTCTTAAGATAATCAGCATAACCTTTTGTAGCCTTTGCGATTGTGTATCTGTTCATTCGGTTAGGACCTGCACCCATAATGCCACGAAGTCCACCTGTGCCGAATTCTAATTCTTTATAAAATCTATCTTCAATTTTCTTTTCATCAGTAAGACTCAAAAGTTCATTTTTTGTATCTTCATCAAAGGTACACCAATATTCAAAAAGTTCTTTGATATTCATAAGTTTACACACTCCTTTTAGGCATAATTATATACAATAATATTACACTAAAATAATAATAGTGTCAATTGAAATTCATCATATAATACGCCTTTTGTGTATTGCTTTTTCAGGTGTATTAACTTATAATTTAAATAGATGAAAGGAGCTGTTTTTGTTATGAAACGCTTTAAAATAAATATTGAATACATGGTTGATAAAGTTCTTTACAAAACCAATGTTTTTGAAACAGAACATTTTAACATTAAATATATTGCAAAAGAGAGTCATATCAAACTTGATATAACTCCTTGTGTACCTATGGAAAATGTTAAGTTCAAGATGACTGTGCCTTATGATTTCCGTAGTAATTCACGAATTTTCCTTAACGGTTTTCAGTCATGGACAGAATGTCGTGAGCATTTCATAGACGATGAGCCATTGAAACTCAATGCTAAACAAGAAGCTATCAGACGAGTTCTTCCGACTTCTCCTTATGGTGACTATGATTTCGTGAAATACGACCGTAGAAAAGGTTGTTTCCACGGTTTCTCATACGGATATGTGCGTAATGAAAAGGATTTTGACTTTTTCGGTTCATTAAGCGAGCGTTTCGGCTACACAATCATCCGTGCAAATGTGCCTGACAGAGAAATTATCTTTGAGCGTGACCTTGAGGGCGTTATTATTGACAAGGAATACACGCTTATTGATGTTGTAAATTATCGTGGCAACGAAAAAGATGTTTATGACAAATACTTTGCCGATATGAACATTCCTGCACCTCGGGTTGGCAGAACAAACGGCTACACAACATGGTATAATTACTATCAGAATATTACTGAAGATATTGTTGTAAATGACCTTGAAGCACTTTCAAAGGTTGACTCAACAATTGACATCTTCCAGATTGATGACGGATACCAGACAGCAGTTGGTGACTGGCTCAGCATAAACCATGAAAAATTCCCTAACGGAATGAAAATTATTGTTGATAAAATCCACGAAAAAGGCATGAAAGCAGGTCTTTGGCTCGCTCCTCTTGGTGCACAGATAAAATCGACGGTTGCAAAAGAACATCCCGATTGGCTCATTCGTGACAAGTACGGTAAAAAACTTGTTTGTGGTGTAAACTGGGGTGGCTTTTACGGTCTTGATATAGAAAAAGAAGAAGTACGGGATTATATCCGAAACTTCTTCAATGTTGTACTCAACGACTGGGGCTATGATATGGTGAAACTTGATTTCCTATATTCAGCTTCTGTAATCCCGAGAAACGGTAAGTCACGTGGTCAGTTGATGTGCGAGGCTATGGACTTTATCCGTGAATGTGTTGGTGAAAAGCTTATTCTCGGTTGTGGTGTACCACTTGCACCTGCATTTGGAAAAGTTGACTATTGCCGAATCGGTGCTGATATTGGTCTTGAATGGGATAAATTCAAAGTACATCTTGAAGATGTGTGTACAAGAACAACTCTCTGGAACACTATTTTCCGTCGTGGACTTGACGGCAGAGCATTTGCAAATGACCCTGATGTATTCCTTCTTCGTGATAACAATATGACAATGGGCTTTACACAGAGAAAAATCTCTGCAACAGTAAATCACATTTTCGGTAGTCTTCTTTTCACATCTGACAATGTGGGTGACTATAACCGTGAAAAAATGGATGTGCTTTTACATATTTTCAATAACACTCAGCCTGAGCTTCTATCTGCTGAGTTTATCACAAAGGAACTTATTGAAATTAATTATCTTGAGAATGGTGAGAAAAAAAGACTCTGTTTTGATAGTAATACAGGGGAACTTATGTTATAAATTCATGACCTATTCTTCTTACTTTTAATTGAACCTCGACTTCGTAATTGCTGTTTTGCAAAACGGAGTCGAGATTTTTTTCGTTCTGTTTAAAGAAATCCTGTTCGCAAATATATAAAAGTCTTGCAAGTCCCACAGAGTCACTGTTGTATTCATTATAAAGTGAATGCAACAGTTTTTTTGTTTCTGTTTCAACATATTCTTCACCTGCTGTTTTTATTTTTTCAATATCGCTCATTTCCATAGCAGAAGAGATTCCACCGCCGAGTTCCGAAATATCTGCCTGCATCTTGACCTTGATTTTAAAAACAGGTTTACCTTCTTTCAATGTCACTTTTCTCTCGGTTTTTGAGTCAACAATATTCAGTGACACTTTTTTATTATCTTCAAAATTATAAGCCAATGCAGTATTATTTACGCTGTCATAAAGAACATTGAGAAATACCGTCTGGTCTTTTGAGATTTTCTCACGGTATTTTGTACTGTTAAAAAGTGCTGTTCCTGAAATCTCAACACTTTTTTCACCATCTTTTTCTTTAAGTGAAAGCAGAGGCATTGCAAAGTCCTTTGTACTTGAGTTATATCGGTTAATCAAATCATATAACTGCATATTGAAAATCCTTGCATCATATTCATAGGAGCTTATGCTCATTTCGATACTTCCTGCACTTATATATTCCTCACCATTTTTCGCCTGTAAAATCTCACTTGCAGTTTTTTCGGCAGCAGCAATATATACAGATGAACTGTTTTCCACATCACGGACAAAAAAGTCAATTACATCTGCCATATTTTCTTCTGTTATGCTTTTACCTAAAATGATAATTCTGTTCTGTGAATAAAGTGGTATTTTACCCTCTGTTTCAGTAACGCTTTTTAATGTTGTATAAATTGTGTCACCTTTCATTTGGTAAGTCTTAAGTGGTGGTTGAGATGCACTGTCAGAAGATGTTGCAGACTGGGCATTTGTGTCAATTGCCTGAATTGTGACAGAATATTTTCCGTCCTTTTCAACATCAATCCCTATCCCCTGAATTACAAGTCTGTTTCGTATATCTTTTTTGTAGATTTCCTGTGAATTAAAGGTGTAAAAGGCTAAAAGAAAGGCTAATAAGACTATGCCTGCTTTTCGCATCTGTTATTCTCCTTTCTGCAAATAAAAAACACAAGCAATGGAATAATCAAAACTGAAACTCCTGTAATTATAATTTTTATTATGCTGTTATCAATTATCATGAACCATTCAACCTGCTGTGAGATAAGAAGATTTGCAATTATAGTCATTATCCCTATTGCAACGAGATAATGTATTCTCTTGAATTTACCGAAATAAGTTGTGAGAATTTCTGCTTGTAAATATATGAGCAAACCTGCTTTGATAAATGCACACATAATCCATACGCCTGTAAAAATAGCATCAAGTCGTGTAAACATTGAAAACTCTGCAAGAGAAGCCATTGTGTGAAACGGAAAAAGTTGAGTTGATGCGAAATTACCCATAACAGTAGTCGCAAAAAAGAACATAACTGCCATTAAAGATACCTGTGAGAAAAGCCAGATATAATATCCTTTTCTGTATTTTCCTGTTACTCTTGGCATCATAAGTGCAATTATTCCGTATTCAACTGTCTGTCCCACAGCGTCAACTGATACCTTTACAACAGGCATTACTCCGTTATAAAAAATTGGTGTCAAATTCAATAAATCTACTTTTTTAACAAGAGTAAGCATTATAAAAATCAATGCAGGAACTACTAAAACTGCAGAGATTACAGAACTTCTACCTAAGGCTTCAAGTCCGAGATAAGCTCCGTAGCAACAGAGGATAACTGCAAAAATCAGCATGTATTCCACATCTGTTTCGGGAAATACGATTGTTCCTGCAAAAAGGTCAAGCCTTGCAATTGTCACAACTGAGAAATAGAAAAAGTACAATACAAAAATTGCAGCCACAAATTTGCCAAGGAATTTGGATTTATCATTTACTATTTCAAGGATATTTTTTCCTTTGTGTCGTCTGTAAAGGAAATATAAAGGTAACATAATCGCAGTACCGATTATTATCCTGAATATAGGTTGTATAAGCATATCCGAAAGCCTGATGCTTTCTGTATATGACGAAAGGTATGTTACAGTTGTTAGTGTTCGTGACAAAAATAGCATTACAAAAAACTGAAATGCACTGATTTTTCCTTTTGATGTTTCCATTCTATTTCTCCATTTTATTTACCTGCATTCTTTTCTTACCCATAATCTTCCAATCACTTCGAAGAACCATATCACGCCACGCTCCTGATTTTGTCGGTGACAATGGTGATGTGAAAGGTACACCATAAGGGTTTATTGCAGAAGCATTTATTAAAACTGCTGCAAAACACAACATTATTCCGTAAAACCCCGTAAGACCACCAACGATAATAAATGCAAATCGAAGTAGTGCCACAGGCTCGTAAAGAGTTGACACTACAAACGAGCTTACTGCAGTAAGTCCTACCACTATAAGCATTGGTGCAGAGAGAATCCCTGCTGTAACTGCTGATTCACCGATTACGAGTGCACCTACAATAGAAATGGCGTGACCTACACTTTTTGGCATACGAAGTCCACCTTCACGGACTATTTCATATATAAGGTGAATTAATAGTGCCTCAAGCATTATTGGTAATGGTGTCCTGCTTTCCTGTCCTGTTATACCAAAAATCATTGTTTCAGGTATGATTTCCTGATGAAAAGTACAGACAGCAACATAAAGTCCCGGTAAAAATACGCTAAAAAGGAAAGATACAAGTTTAAGAATACGGATAAATGTTGCATAATATGGTCTTTTAAGATAATCGTCCATTGAATGAAAATGCTCTATAAAAAGATAAGGCACAATAAGAGCATTCGGTGTTCCGTCAACTATAATACAGATTTTGCCTTCGCTGATTTTTGCTGTCAGCACATCAGGTCTTTCCGTAAATCCCACACCACTGAATATTGACGGATGTTTTGTATCAAGAAAACTCTGCATGTAGGCTGAACCGAGAACTGTATCAACTGTCGCATTTTTAAGTCTGTCAACAACATTTTCAAGCATTTTCTTGTCAACTCTGTCCGACATATAGCAAACACAGGCACGAGTCTTTGAGGTGATGCCAACTTCAACTATCTGTGTTTTAAAAACAGGATTTCGCACACGACGACGAATCATAGTCACATTATCCTTGAAACTTTCAACAAAAGCCTCTCGTGAGCCTCGTTCCTGCATTTCTGTGTTAGGCTCAAGAACTGCTCGTTTAGGAAATCCCTGAACACCAAACATAACTGCAAAGTGAGAGTCCTGTGTCAGCATAATAATACTTCCGTAAATTGCTTCACGGATAGCCTCATCAAGGTCATTTGTTATTGATTTGTCTATACTTGCAGAAACTCTGTCAGCAGCAGAATGGATGAGCTTGTCGCCTTTTTCATCCGAAAAATCTGCTTCAATAATTGGCAAAATTACTTGTTCGGTTGCAAGCAGACTGTCACACATACCGTCAACCATAATAAAGTAAATTTCTTTACCTTGGGTATTGTATTTTCTGTATTTCACATCAAAGGCATCACCGAATTGTGACTTGAAATACATTATATTTTTCTGCAAATCTGTATCTATATAATTTTTGTTGTCGTTGTTCTCGACATTTTCTGTTATTTCATCAACTTTTTTCTTGAACCAATCCATAAAAAATCACCATTTTTATCTTTACCTTAAAGCGAAGTAATATTCTGTAAATAAAGGTAAATGATATGAATGGTGATTTTATGTTTGTAACTTTAATAAGAACTGTAATTCTTTATATTTTTGCTATTGTCAGCATCCGTATTATGGGAAAAAGGCAGATTGGCGAATTGCAACCATCTGACCTTGTTGTGACTCTGCTTATTTCACAGATTATTTCAATTCCGATTCAGGATACTGATATACCACTTGTGAATACGATTATTCCCATATGCCTGCTTGTAGGTTTTGAGATTTTAACGTCTGTTTTTAATATGAAAAGCATTAAATTCCGTTCCTTTATGCAAGGTAATCCTGTGGTAATTATCAATGATGGTGTTTTAAATCAAAAACTTCTCCAAGAACTTCGTTTTACAGTTGACGATTTGCTTGAATCACTCCGTCAAAAGGATGTTTTTGATATTTCACAAGTTCAGTATGCCATTGTGGAAACAAACGGACAGTTAAGTGTGCTTTTAAAACCTGAACATGATACAGTAACCCGTGATGATTTAAATCTCAAGCCAGAACCTCAGGGATATAAATGTCCTGTGATTATTGACGGAAAATTCGTAACACAAGATTTCAGTATCTGTAACACAAATAAAAAGAAAATAGAAAAAATTACACGAAAAGAGAATCTGCAGATACAGGATATTTTGTTAATGACTGTTGATGCCACAGGAAATCACACTATAATCAGAAAGGACAACCAATGAAAAGAATAATAATTGCCATTTCTGTAATTGTTTTTACATTTGCTATTTCATTTACAGGTTATTTTCTTGTGGAGAAAGCCTGTAAAGAACTTGAGAGCCATTTGTCAGACATATGTAATGTGGCACAAGAAAAAAATACTGAAAAAACTGTTCTGATGTCTGAGGATGCAGTAAAAATGTGGGAAGAAGTGCACGATACCATTGAAAGTTTCATCCGACACGAGGAAACAGATAAACTTGAAGAATTAATAAAAAGCCTTCCCGTTTATGCCAGACAAGGCAACATGGAAAGGCTTGAACAACAAGCTGATTTGGCTATCGACGAATTACATCATTTAATCCGAAACGAAAAACCATTAATCAGTAATATATTTTGATTTATTCTATATGAGCTTTTCAACATCACTGAGTTTAATGCGTTTTGAAACGATAAAGGTCTTTCTTTTCTGCTTACCCTTATCTGTATCATATTTACCTTTTTCCTTTTCTTCCGGTGAGAAAATACCATAAGATGAAGTGACAATTGTACCATCCTTAAGGACTACATTTCCACAGTAACCTGTGTCTGCATTTGCACTAAGTGATGGCTCTTGCTGATGGTCAAGATATGTATGAGCAATCTTGATTCTGTACTGACCTTCTGTACCATTTTTCAGGTCGTCATAAGTACCGACCCAGGCAACCCACCCTTCGGAATACCAGGTTTTCTTACCTCCGTCATGACGCATCTTTCTTACCATTTTTTTATTTCGCTCAATGGAACGGAAAGTGATGAAAAGTCTGCCATCATCAGTATATTCTGCCTTATGACGCTCACCGTTAAGGCTTACGGGTGCTTCCACAGGCTTTGACCAGGTTTTTCCTTCATCCTGAGAGAAAATCAAAAGGCTTGTATTTTTCTTCTTATTACAACGAGCAATAAGACAAAGCTCGTCACCTGTACCACCATCTGAACGGACACATTCAACTTCACAGATGCCTGAATAGGTTTCATACTCTCGATACTCTGCAAGATAAGGTTCAGGCTTTGACCAACTATAGTCACCATTTTCGTTAAATGTCAAAATAGTCTTATAATTTATAAAGTCGTGGTCGTGGAAAATACCCATCCACTTATCAACAAATTCACCATTTTCCTTAAGTCGGGTAAGTGAAGCCATAGCAACGATAGGAATAAGTGGTTTTTCGCTATCATTATCCCAGACTCGTTTGAATTCCGTCCATGTTTTACCCTCATCAAGAGAGATTGAACTGTTAAAACCACCCGGTGTTGACATACCGGGCCATTTTGAATTCGCAGAAACGAGAATCAGTTTTTCATCACCATTTTTAAACTGCAAACGATAAACTGTTGGCGTTTCAAGTGACTTTTCCCAGGATACAGGTGGATTTTCGATTTCCTTATCATAAGAAACGCCACCATTGTCGCTGATTTTTGATAAAATCGCACCCTTACCGTGTCCTTTTGGATAAAAAGTAAGAATATCTCCATTATTGAGAAGCACGGAATCAGGATGACCTAAATATGCACTTTTGTCATCAATTATTGAGTATTCAAAAAGATATTCCAGTTCTTCAGGTAAATCTTTCGGTTTTACACTTAAATCTACCTGAGGAATTTTGTAATAATCTACTTTTGTGGGAAATAATTTTTTCTTAAAAAACATAATCAGTCTTTTTTCCAGTTCTTATATCGTTCACTTGCAAGCCAAGCAGCACCAAGCATACCTGCTTTATTGCGAAGCTGTGCTTTTTCAATTCTTACATGCTTATAGTTATCTTCAAGCTGGGCATCAACTTTTTCACGGATATCTTTGATGAGCATATCCTCTGACATAATGCCACCGCCAAGAACAATAAGGCTTGGGTTGAAGATGTAGCAAAGGTTACGAAGTCCCAATGCGATTTCATCTTCCCAATTATCAATTTCTTCCATAATAATTGGATTTTTAAGGTTTTCAGGTTCAAAAATCTCTCTACCGTTCATCGGTCTACCCATACGCTCTGAAACTGATGTAGTGAAAACACGACAAGCAGAATATGCCTCATAACAGCCGATACGACCACAAGTACATAATCTACCATCTTTATGAGTAGCCATATGACCAAACTCGCCACCTGCATATTTTGAACCACGGTAAACATCACCATTGATATAAATACATCCACCAACGCCTGTACCATATGTCAGGCAAAGGAAATCACTTTCATCACGAGCAGCACCAAAATGAGCTTCACCGATAGCAGCACAGTTTACATCATTGTCAACTGCAACAGGAACATTGAACTGTGGCTCAAAAGCGTTACGGAGATTTGTATGGTTATAGTTAGGGATATTACCAACACCGTCATTGATTTCACTTGTTTCAAAATTCACCTGACCTGCAGTAGAAATACCGATAGCATCATACTGTCCTTCATACTCCTTGAGCTTTGCTTCCATAGCTCTCAAAACCATGTTGTCAGTATCCTTATATGTGTTTGTTGGAAGTTCCTCTGAAAAGAGAACTTCAAAGTTTTCATCAACCAAACCGAACTTGATGGCAGTACCACCAACGTCAAAAGCCATAATTTTCATAATTCTATCTCCTTGTTGTCCTATGCATAAAATAGTGCATACATAATCATTATTAATTATATAGCATTTTTTCTGCTTTTACAATAAAAAACAGAAAAAAGTTACTGAATTATATAACCACGAAAGACAATTTCTGTGAAATACAGCACAGATGTTTCAAGGCTGTTGAAATAGTTCTCAATTTAATTAAAAAGAATATAAGAGAATTAACTACATACAGGATTTATTTTTATCATATTAGCAAGACTGTCCCTGCCAAAAATAACAGTGTTTTTTTGTACAAATTGTTAAAATTTAATTTTACTCTTGTATATTTCTTTAAAATAGTATAGAATATATCTGTTAATGTGAAAAAGTATGTTGAGTATTGCATACTTTTTTCATTTAAAAAGCAAAAATGTTCGAAAAGGTGGTTTTTCCCATGGAAAACAACAACAAAACTCAGGCAGAGCTTTATCGTGAGGAACGTAAAGAAAGGCTCGCTAAGGCTGCTGCTAAAAGTGCAAAAAAAAGTCCTAAAAGTATAAAGGCAACAAAGACTGCTAAAAAGGTAATTTCAATTGTTCTTGCAGTTGTTATTGCTTTCGGTGCTGTTGCAGGCGTACTCAATTTCTTTGATGTACCACAGAAAGCAGTTAAGATTTCTATTGATGGTATTAAGAGCAAAATCTCACTTGCTGAAATCAACTATTTCTATTTCCAGACATGGACACAGTCATACAGCAATTCTATGCAGTATGAACAGTACGGCATTTCAACAGGCTTTGATTACACTAAAACTCCTGACAAACAGGCATACACTGAAGAGCATGTTCAGTATGCAGGTATTGAATTAGAAGAATTAGGCGATATCGAAAATCCTACTTGGGAAGATGTATTTACATATTCAGCTGTTAGTCAGCTTGTTTATATCAAATACGGTGCTGAAAAAGCTAAAGAAATCGGTCTTGAACTTACGGAAGAAGAAAATAAAGAAATTGATGAACAGTTTGACCAGATTCGTGAAACTGCTAAGCAGAACGACTATTCGGTTAACAGATGGCTTCGTTTACAGCTCGGTTATGGCGTTACAGAAAAGATGATTAGAGATATTACAACTAGCTCTTATCTTGCTGAAAAGTACTATGAAAAAGTTACTGAAGATGCAAAGAATGCAGTTACTGATGAAGTCATCAAAGAAGAATACGCTGCTAACAGAGATAAGTATGATATCGTTGACCTCAGAGTTTATGCATTTGCAGCTGATTTAGGTAGTAACCATTCTCATGAAGAAGGCGAAGAACACGAAAAGGAACATGAAGAGGCAGAAGCAAAAGCAAAGGCTGATGCTGAAGCATTCCTTAAGAAAGTAACTGATGAAGAGTCATTTATAGAGGCTGCTAAAGTTGATATCCTTTCAAAGGATAACGAGAGTAAAAAAGATGCTGATGCAGTAACTCTTGTTGATAACAAAACATATGCTGAAATCACTGCATCATACAGTGAAGAACTTTCAAAATGGGTATATGATGATGCAAGAAAAGCAAATGAAACAGCAGTTGTTGACGGTGGTAACGGTGAGTTCTATGTTGTAATGATGAAGACTCTCCCTACTAAAGATACGTCAAGTTATTCAAATGACATAAGACATATTCTCATTCAGTTCCCTGACAAGAACACTGACGGTTCTGCTACATCAGGAAAAGATGAAGACGGCAACACAGTTTCAACTATTACTGAAGAAACAAAGAAAGAAACAAAGGCTAAGGCTCAGGCAATTCTTGACGAATACCTCAAGAACCCAACAGAAGACAACTTCGCTAAACTTGCAAAAGAAAAGACAGAAGATACAGGTTCAAAGGAAACAGGTGGTCTTTACGAAGGCGTTATGAATGACGGCAAGTATGTTGAAGCATTCACAAATTGGTCAATTGATGCAAGCCGTAAGCCAGGTGACACAGGTATTGTTGAAACTGAATACGGTTATCACATTATGTACTATGTTAAGTCAACAGGTACAAAATGGGAAACAGCAATTATAACAGCTCTTTCAGGTACAGAAATCGAAGAAACAGTTGCAAATGTTATCGATGAAGCTGCTAAATCAATTGACATTGATTCATTCTTTATCAATTGGACTCTTAAGAGAGAAAACGACCATATTGCTAACATCCTTGTAAACAATCTTGGTTAACCACTAATTAAAATTTATAAGCCTTGCATTGGTTTTCCCTTTGCAAGGCTTATTTTTTATGTCTTTTTTACTTTTTCTTTTTAATTATTTTATATATTGCATAAACAGCAGTTGCAGTTGCAGCAACAGGAAGAACTTTTTTCTTTGCAATATCTTTTACAGAGTCAACGCTTGTTGGCGCATAGGTATAAAAGCCGTACTTAACTTTATTACCTGTATCAAATTCCTCAAGGTCTTCGACCGTAAGAGTTGTTGAAACGAAATCAGCAGGATTTTCTTCAGTAAAATCAATAAGTCGTACTCCCCTTTTCTTTCCGGGACCGTAAACATTGAATCCACAACCCTGAGTGTATCCCATTTTCATACCTTTATATTCGCCTATAAAAGAATTATTATGGTCGTGACCAAAAAGCATTAAGAATACATCGCCTTTTTCATTCATAGCATCAAACTGACCACCATTTTCGTTAGGGACACTTGGTGTTTCACCTATGAATGTACGGTCATCAACCTGAACTCTTTCAGGGTTTACAGTAAAGAATTTTCCTTCCCATTGACGATATCCCTGTGCACTGTTTGGCGTTCCTTTAGGCACTTCCATTAAAAGCTCATAAATCTCATTTACCGGAATGTGTTGGAACACAACTGATGGAACATAATCACCATTTTCTTCTTTTAGTTTTTCTCTTGTATTCTTATACCATTCAAGCTGATTTTCATGAACATGGTCACAAGTACCGTCAAGAGTTGCTGTAAGACTATCCATGAGATAAACATTAAGTTTTGTCTTACCGTCTTCACCTTTGATTTCGAGATTGTGATTACAATAACCGTCAATTTCATCATCAGCATTATATGCTACACAATTTTCGTGTGAACTATATATCTCTAACTGTTCTTTTTTAGAAATCGAGAAAGCCTGGTCATCATGATTACCGAAAACAAAAGTAAAAGGAATTCCTGTTTCATCAAGTGGTGTCAGAAGTTTGTTAATACACTCTGTAACCTTTTTCTTATTGTCACCACCCATAAGATTGAAACCATAACCTTTAACCTGGTCACCTGTGAATACAACAAGGTCAGGTTGGGACTTTTTAAGAGCCTCACGGATAAAGCGAACAGTTGCATCGGATGTTCTCTGTGTATCCTGAACATCGGCAATCTGCATAATTCTGAATTTACCATTATTGAACTTAAGTTCCATAGTATCACCTCAACATTATTATTTTATCATAATCAAATATAAATAACAACACGAAAAAGGTAAAAATAAAGGCAGGGTTTTTACACCCTGCCTCAACTGCTTTATTTGATTATTTAAGGTTTGCCTTGAGTGTTTCAAGTTCTTCCTTAAGTGTTTCAGGAAGCTTGTCACCAAACTTAGCATAGAATTCTGCGATTCCGTCTGCTTCAGCTGCCCAAAGTGACTTATCAACGTCAAGAATGCTTTCAAGTGATTCAACTGTAACTTCACCTTCAAGACCTTCAAGGTTGATGTCCTTAGCATAAGGCAAGTAACCGATTGCTGTTTCCTGAGCATCTACTTCGCCTTCGCAACGTTTGATAATCCATTCGAGAACACGAAGGTTATCACCGAAACCAGGCCACATAAAGTTGCCTTCGTCGTCTTTTCTGAACCAGTTAACATTGAAGATTTTTGGAGCCTTATCAGCATCAAGAGTCTTACCAATGTCAATCCAGTGCTGCCAGTAGTCACCCATATTGTAACCACAGAATGGAAGCATAGCCATTGGGTCACGACGAACAACACCTACTGCACCTGCTGCAGCTGCTGTTGTGTCAGAAGCCATAATTGAACCAACGAATACACCGTGATTCCAATCGCGTGACTGATATACAAGTGGAGCAAGTTTTGCACGACGGCCACCGAATACGAATGCTGAAATTGGAACACCTGCTGGGTTTTCGAATTCAGAACTGATGCATGGGCAGTTTACTGCTGGAGCTGTGAAACGGCTGTTTGGATGAGCAAGGTTTTTGCCTTCTGCTTTCCATTCAACACCATTTGTTTCGATACCTGTCCATTCAACTGCGTTTACAGGAGGATTCTTGTCAAGACCTTCCCACCAAACTGTGTTGTCATCCATATTACGAGCAACATTTGTGAAGATTGTACCCTTCTTTGTTGATGCAAGAGCATTTGGGTTTGACTTAACGTTTGTACCAGGTGCAACGCCGAAGAAACCGTTTTCAGGGTTGATAGCATAAAGTCTTCCGTCAGGACCTTTTCTAATCCAAGAAATATCGTCACCTACGCACCATACTTTGTAGCCTTTTGCAAGGTATCCTTCAGGTGGAATAAGCATAGCAAGGTTTGTTTTACCGCAAGCTGATGGGAAAGCAGCACAGATGTACTTAACTTCGCCCTTTGGATTTTCGATACCAAGAATGAGCATATGCTCAGCCTGCCAGCCTTCGTTTTTACCCTGATATGAAGCAATACGAAGAGCAAAGCATTTTTTACCAAGAAGAACGTTTCCGCCGTAACCTGAGTTAACTGAAATAATTGTGTTATCTTCAGGGAACTGGCAAATCCATCTTTTTTCAGGGTCGATATCGCATTTACAGTGAAGACCACGAACCCAGTCGTTGCTTTCGTCACCGAATGCTTCCATAACCTTTGTGCCAACACGTGTCATAATAAGCATATTAAGAACAACGTAAATTGAGTCTGTAAGCTCAATACCAACCTTTGCAAGTGGTGAACCAACAGGTCCCATTGAATAAGGGATTACATACATTGTTCTACCCTTGTAGCTGTCTTTTGCAATATCATAAAGCATTGCGTATGCTTTTTCAGGGTCCATCCAGTGATTTGTTGGGCCTGCATCTTCTTCTTTCTTTGAGCAGATAAGAGTTCTGTCTTCAACACGAGCAACGTCGTTAACTGCTGTTCTGTGGTAGTAGCAGTCAGGAAGAAGGTCCTGATTAAGCTTTACCATTTCGCCAGTTGCACAAGCCTCTGCACGAAGAGCTTCTGTCTGTTCTTCTGAACCGTCAATCCAAACGATTTTGTCAGGCTTTACAAGTTCAACCTGTTTGTCAATCCACTCAAGAATTGACTTGTTCTTTGTGAGTGCCATAATTAATGTTCGCTCCTTTATATAAATTCATTTTAATAACAAAATAAGTCCAAATTTACCTATTTTAATTAATTATATAATATTTACCAAAATTTTTCAATAGTTAAAATGTTGATATTCTGTTAAATTACTGTGTACTTTTCGGTAATATCGGCAGTTGCCTTGCCGTTTAAATCCATACCTGCAGTTTTGCCGTCAAGATATTCAAAATAACCTTGAGCACCAACCATTGCACCGTTATCTCCGCAAAGGGACAAATCAGGCAAATACAAATTCCAATTATGCTCTTTTGCAAGGGTTTCCATACGACCGCGAAGTACTGAATTTGCTGAAACACCACCTGCCAAAACAAGTGTTTTTTCATTGTGCATCTCCATAGCCTTAACGGTGTTATCTGCAAGACAATTTACAACTGCATTAATAAAAGATGCACCAACATCGGCAGGATTTATTTCTTCACCTTTTTGTGCTGCGTTGTGCACAAGATTTATAACGCTTGTTTTAAGTCCCGAAAAGCTGAAGTCCAAAGGACTACCGTCAACACGAGGTTTTGGGAACTTGTATTTTGTATTGTCCCCATTTTTTGCAATTTTATCAAGATTTACGCCACCGGGATACGGAAGTCCTAAAGTTCGTGCCGCTTTGTCCATAGCCTCACCTGCCGCGTCATCACGAGTGCGACCTACAACTTCAAAATCGGTGTAGTCATTCACTTTACAAAGCAAAGTATTACCGCCCGACACTACAAGGCACATAAAAGGTGGCTTTAAATTTTTATGAGTAATATAGTTTGCCGCAATATGTGAACGAAGATGATGCACAGGCACTAATGGTTTGCCACTTGCAAGGGCTAATCCTTTTGCATAATTTACGCCAACGAGCAACGCACCAATAAGCCCCGGTGCATAAGTTACGGCAATAGCATCAATATCATCAAGGGTAATACTAGCATCACTCAACGCCTTTTCCACAACCCAAGAAATATTTTCAGTATGTAATCTTGATGCGATTTCAGGCACAACGCCACCGAATACTTTATGTTTTTCAATTTGAGTTGAAACTACGTTTGACAGCACATTCCTACCGTCTTCCACAACTGCAGCTGCAGTTTCATCACATGAACTTTCAATTGCTAAAATTTTCATAAACTTAACCTTCTAAATAATAAGTATAAATCAAACCATTTTCAGTTGGCTTGGAATAAAAATTCTTTCTTTCGCCAATTTTCTTAAATTCACATTTTTCATATAGTTTTATTGCATTTTCGTTACTTTCACGAACTTCAAGAGTTACGAAAAGTGCTTTTTCAAGTTCGCTTTGTTTAAGAAGATGTTTTACAAGCATTTTGCCGTAACCTTTACCGCGTGCGTTTTCATTCACCGCCACATTTGTGATATAAACTTCACCACAAATATTGTTAGCACCAATATAGCCAAGCAATTTTTTATTGTCACGAAGCACGTAAAATCTTGCAGTTTCGTTAGTGAGTTCATCTTTTAACGACTCTTCACTCCAAGGCTCTGAAAAGCACTCTTTTTCAAGTTCTGCGATTTCACAAATATCGCTTTCAGTCATTTCACGAATAAATGTTGTGTTCTGTATTCTTTCAAGAATTTTAGGGAACTGATTTTCAAGTTGCTTGGCACATTCTTCGTAAACTTCAATAGGTCTGCCGAATGGGTCCGCAATATTCAAAACTACGATTTTTTCTTCATCACAATGGTGGGACAAAACTGATTTGTGTGACTCACTCATACAGAAAAACAAATCCGTTGTAAGCAAGTGTTCGGGGTTAATATTTCTTGCTCTGTGGTCAGAAATATCAACTCCACGGCTCCCTGCAACAAGAATTGAGTTGATGCTTACAGCATCACCAGGGAATGCACCAACACCGGCACTACCTACTTCAATATCAGTTATTTTGTTGTCATTAAGATATTTTTTGAAAAGTCCTTCTGCTAAAGGACTTCTGCAAGTGTTACCACTGCAAACAAACATTATTTTTTTCATTGTCTAAAATCTTTTCCTTATATAATTTGAAATAAAATTGTTCACAGTGCTGTGGGCAATTTTATTTAAATTAGTCCTTAGCATCATACCAAGTTTTACCTGTGTTTACATCTGCACGCAAACGCACTTTCATCTGACAAGCGTTTTCCATTTCTTCGCCTAGAATTTTTGATGCTTTTTCGATTTCGTTTTCAGGTGCTTCTACAATCAATTCGTCGTGTACTTGTAAAATGAGTTTTGAATCCATTTTTTCGTCTTTAAGACGATTATAAACACGTACCATAGCGATTTTGATAATATCAGCAGCCGTACCCTGAATAGGCATATTTCTCGCTACTCGCTCGCCGAATGCACGCAACATTCCATTTGAGGAATTAAGTTCAGGCAAATATCTTCTTCTGCCCCAAAGCGTTGAAACATACCCTTTTTCTTTAGCATCTTTCGCAACTGTTTCCATATACTTATCAACACCTGCATAGTGACGAAGATAGCCCTTGATATAGTCATCTGCTTCTTTGCGGGTTACTCCAATATCTTTTGCAAGTGAAAAAGCACCGATTCCGTAAACAATACCGAAATTTACCGCTTTTGCACGGCTACGCATTAAAGGTGTAACAAGTTCTAACGGCATATTGAATACTTGTGATGCAGTAACCGTATGAATATCGACCTCGTCATTAAATGCTTTAAGCATTTCTTCATCGTCTGCAATATGACTGAGTACGCGAAGTTCAATTTGAGAATAGTCGGCATCAGCTAAAAGGCAACCATCTTTTGCAACGAAAAATCTTCGCATTTCGCGACCGATTTCCTTGCGAACAGGAATATTCTGCAAATTTGGTTCAGTTGATGAAATGCGTCCTGTTCGTGTTTCTGTTTGAATAAATGAAGAATGAATTCTACCATCTTCACCTATTACCTTTAAAAGCCCCTCACAATATGTTGAATAGAGTTTTGAAAGAGTTCTGTACCAAAGAATTTTATCTATAATTGGATTTTCATTTTGCAGACTTTCAAGCACATCTGCATTCGTTGAGTAACCGCTCTTTGTTTTTTTCTTTGCGGGAAGTCCTAACTTCTCAAACAAAATTACGCCCAACTGTTTTGGTGAATTTATGTTAAACTCTTCACCAGCAAGTTCATAAATTTCACTTTGAATTTGATGAAGTTCTCCGCTGATTTTCTGTGTAAAATCCGCAATACCCTTACGGTCAACCATGAAACCTAAATATTCCATTGATGCCAACACTTCTGCAAGTGGCATTTCGACATTATAAAGCAAGTATTCTTGTTCATTCGCTTCAATTTCAGTTGTAAGTCGAGTACTTACAGATTTCATTACTGCACATTCAGTTGCAAGAGGTAAATCGGATTTCACCTTTGGAATTGGTGCTTTGTATTCCTCGCAAAGTCGCAAAGGATTATAGCCATTTGCAGACGGATTGAGAATATACCCCGCAAGAGATGTGTCAAGTTTCATTCCCTTGATTTCAATTTTATTAAGGAATGCAAAACGATACAACAGTTTAGAATTATCAGTATATTTTTTGATATTTTCGTCTTCTAAAACTTCTTTTACAAATTCAAAATAGCCAAAGTGCATTGGTTCAAGGTGATAAACTGTATTATCACAAAGAAAACAGAATTGAGGGTTGTCCAAATCTTTGTAATCAACTGTAAAATACGCACTTTTTTCTGCTTTAATTTTGGTTAAAAGTTCATTTATATCAAAATCTGCAGTAAATTCCAGTTCCTTGATTTTTTCTTCTTTCTTTTCTGCTACTGTTGGTGCTGAAAAATTAAGTTTTTCAATAATTTTGAACATTTCAAGGTCAGCAAGCATTGCCCTTGCTTTCTGTTCATCTGCATTTTGCGGAACTAAATCACTCAAACCGCACTCTATTGGCACATTATTGATAATCGTGCCGAGAGTATAGCTTAAAAATGCCTTTTCTTTGTCATTTTGGAGTTTATTTTTAAGATTTTCTTTGATTTCAAGAGTATCAATATTCTCATAAATATTCTTGATTGAACCAAATTTTTGAATTAAATCCCCTGCCGTTTTCTGACCTACACCTGCAACACCGGGGATGCAGTCAGAAGAGTCGCCTTGAAGTGCTTTAATATCAATCATTTGCAATGGAGTAACACCGTATTCTTCCTTAATTCTTTCAGGAGTGTAGATTTCAGTTGTAGTCGTGCCCATCTTTGTATGAGGGAGTAAAACTGTAACATTTTCGCGTACAAGTTGGAATGAGTCGCGGTCGCCTGTAGCGATATAACATTCGTCACCGTTTTTACACATTTCGGCTACTGTACCGAGAATATCATCTGCCTCATAGCCCTCTAAAGATATAATATTATAGCCCAAAGCAACAAGAAGTTCTTTAAGTACAGGTAATTGCTGAGCGAGTTCAGGTGGCATACCATGACGATTTGCTTTGTAGCCATCATACATTTTATGACGGAACGTTGGTGCTTTAAGGTCAAATGCGATTGCAACACCATCAGGTTTTACCTCATCACGAAGTTTCATAAGTATTGTAAGAAATCCGTAAATACCATTTGTAAATCTGCCGTCTTTCGTTGATAATGCACGGATTCCGTAAAATGCACGATTTAATATACTGTTACCGTCAATTGCTAAAATTTTCATAACGCAACTCCAAAATTATAGTTATAAGTAGTATAACATATTTTAGTAATAAATACCATATTAAAACAGAAAAATAATTGTTGACATTTGTATTATTGAGTGATAAAATTCTTGTAAGTTAATATTTAACCAAAAAACCGATGATAAAGAGTAGTAGTTGATTTTTACTTATTCAAAGAGAGCCGTTGGCGGTGGGAATACGGTAATAAGAATTTCAATGAATGGACTTTTGAGGGCAATCCGATATGTAGGTGCGACGGAGGGCAACCGTTACAGTGCTGAGTGTATGTTCGTACACAGTGAGTGCGTAGTTTTACTGCGAATTTGGGTGGTACCGCAGATTTTTTAGTCTGTCCCATAATGTTGGGATAGGCTTTTATTTTTTGTAGGTGGATTTTATGATTTTATTAACAAAACGATGGCATAAGTAAAGTTTAACAAAAGACAAAGCATACTAATTTTAGGAGATATAATTATGATTTTAAACAATGTTGATTTTGATACTTATTTTAACAACTACCCTGACAAAAACGGTTATTTCGGCAAATACGGTGGAGTTTATATTGACGACAAATTAAAGAACGCTATGCAGGAGATTACCGAAGCATATTTCTCAATTTGTCAGTCAAGAAAGTTTATTGCAGAACTTCGCAGAATCCGTAAGGAATTCCAAGGCAGACCTACTCCCGTTACACATCTTGAACGACTTTCAGATGCTCTTGGCGGAAAAGTTCAGCTTTATGCAAAGCGTGAAGACTTAAACCACTCAGGTGCTCATAAGCTTAATCACTGTATGGGTGAAGCACTTCTTGCAAAATATATGGGCAAGAAAAAGATTATTGCTGAAACCGGTGCAGGTCAGCACGGCGTAGCCCTTGCAACTGCAGCAGCATATTTTGGTCTCGAATGTGACATTTATATGGGCTCGGTTGACATTAAAAAGCAAGCTCCAAACGTTGCAAGAATGAAGATTTTAGGTGCAAATGTTGTTGAAGTTACTCACGGTTTACAGACTCTTAAAGAGGCAGTAGACGCAGCATTTGACGCATACAGCAAGGAATATAAAGATTGTATTTATTGCATCGGTTCAGTTTTAGGTCCTCACCCGTTCCCAATGATGGTACGAGATTTCCAGAGTGTTGTTGGCATTGAGGCAAGAGAACAGTTTATTGAAATGACCGGTCATCTCCCCAATGCTATTGTTGCTTGTGTTGGCGGTGGCAGTAACGCGGCAGGTCTTTTTGCAGGATTCCTTAATGACCCTGTTGACATTTACGGTATTGAACCACTTGGCCGTGGTCCAAAAATGGGTGACCACGCGGCAAGTCTTAAATACGGTACTGAAGGTGTAATGCACGGATTTAACAGCATTATGCTTAAAGATGAAAACGGCGAGCCTGCTCCAGTTTATTCAGTTGCAAGTGGTCTTGACTACCCATCATCAGGTCCTGAACACGCTTTCTTACAAGAAATCGGCAGAGTTAAATACGACGTAATTGATGACGAAGAAGCAATTGATGCATTCTTCAAGCTTTCCCGTATGGAAGGTATTATTCCTGCTATCGAAAGCTCACACGCCGTTGCATTCGGCATGAAACTTGCACAGCAAATGGAACACGGTTCAATCCTTATCAACCTTTCAGGTCGTGGCGACAAAGATATGGACTATGTAATCGAAAATTACGGAATAAGATAAATAACAGTAAAAACACCCGAAAAGAATTTTTCGGGTGTTTTTAGTAAATTTACTTGATTTATAAAATAAAACATATTATAATATTTGAGCGTTAAACATTACACTTATCGAGATGTGGCTCAGTTTGGTAGTATTGAGCACGACCGCTGCCTGTGGCAGAAAAAGGGAGTGCGAAATGGGGCAAAACAAGGAGTTATGCGAAGTGGCAACGAGCAGAACGACTATGTTTTAACCGTAAGCCACGTAGTGGTGCGATTTGATATAACGCCACTAATTGTTCCAAGAAAATTTAACAAAATTATCGAGATGTGGCTCAGTTTGGTAGAGCGCCACGTTCGGGACGTGGAAGCCGCAGGTTCGAATCCTGTCATCTCGACCAATAGAAAAAGCACCCGCAAGGGGTGCTTTTTCTATTGGTCGAGATGGCGCTTTCGAAACTGGTTGTGCTTGCACAACTGCAGGTTCGCATTCCGGCTCCTAAGATCGGCAAGCTTGCTTGCCAGGCGCAGGAGCGCGGAATTTTCGCCGCAGGCGAACCTCCTGTCTTCCTCACCCGCAAAACCAACTGTCACACCGCTGTCACTTGCCTTTCTGCCTTTGATATGATAGAATTGCAATTGGAAATCACAACAGGAGGTAATACCGATGGAACTAAAAGATAAGCTCAAGGAGCTCAGA
>JAZNWU010000019.1:0-12289 GCA_045593555.1 Candidatus Fimenecus sp.
GAGGAGAAGCTGTCTGCGAAGCAGACTGATGAGGTGTAGGTTGCGATAGCAACCGTTAATAAATATAATATTTCACCTTTCCACCTCATCCGCCTCGTTCCTCGGCACCTTCCCCTCAAGGGGAAGGCAACATCCCGATAAACTCCGATTTGTATACTGAAACAAAAAAGCGGAGTTAAGACCCCGCTCACCATATGTGTTTATTATACATTAAATCTGAATAACACAATATCTCCGTCTTTCATGACATACTCTTTGCCTTCGGAACGGACTAAACCTTTTTCTTTTGCAGCCTGCATTGTGCCGTTTGCCATAAGGTCGTCAAAGTGGATAACCTCTGCACGGATAAAGCCACGCTCAAAGTCAGTATGGATTTTACCTGCTGCCTGTGGAGCTTTTGTGCCTTTTTTGATTGTCCATGCTCTTACTTCAGGCTGACCTGCTGTAAGATATGAGATAAGTCCTAATAAATCATATGAACGCTGAATGAGCAAGTCAAGACCACCTTGTTCTATACCCAAATCAGAAAGGAACATTTCTTTTTCTTCCTTGTCGAGTTCTGCAATCTGTGCTTCAAGTTCTGCACAGATAGGTAATGTTTCAGCACCTTCTGCTTCTGCGAGTTTACGAACTGCATTGTAACGGGCATTGTCGCTGATGTTATTTGCGAAATCCTCTTCACTCATATTGCAAGCATAGATAACAGGCTTTGATGAGAGAAGTGCCACAGTTGAGAGAATTTCTCTTTCTTCATCATCCATTTCAACAGCTCTGGCATTGATACCGTTTTCGAGTTCGCCACGAAGTCTTTTAAGAAAATCAACTTCTTTCTGAAGTGACTTGTCACCCTTAAGGTCTTTTTCACTCTTGATAATTCTTCTGTCAAGAATTTCAACGTCAGAAAGGATAAGTTCAAGATTTATTGTTTCAATGTCACGCTGTGGGTCAATACTTCCTTCAACATGGATAATATCGTCGTTATCAAAGCAACGGACAACGTGGATAATCGCATCAACCTCACGGATATGAGAAAGGAATTTGTTTCCGAGTCCCTCACCTTTTGAAGCACCTTTTACAAGACCTGCAATATCAACAAATTCAATTGTTGCAGGAGTGATTTTAGCAGGATTATACATCTCTGCAAGTTTGTCAATTCTGTAATCAGGAACTGCAACAACGCCTACATTTGGCTCGATTGTACAGAAAGCGTAGTTTGCAGATTGTGCACCTGCATTTGTAATCGCATTAAAAAGTGTACTTTTGCCAACATTTGGCAAACCAACAATACCAAGTTTCATTTTTGTATCATCCTTAATATAAATTTCCAAAAAAGTATTATACACTATTGCTGAAAAATTTTCAATATGGTAAAATTAATTCAGAATTCAAAATGCAAAATGCAGAATTGAGTGATTTTATGGAATTTGCAAGAACTGAAAGATTAATTGGTACTGAAAATCTTGAAAAGCTTAAAAATGCGAATATTATTATCTTCGGACTTGGTGGCGTAGGTTCATATGTTGCCGAATCATTGGCTCGTTGTGGTGTTGGTAAAATGACAGTTGTTGACAAGGATACAGTTGACATTACGAACATTAACCGTCAGTTATATGCACTTCATTCAACTGTTGGCAGAAACAAGGCAGATGTGGCAAAAGAAAGAATACTTGACATCAACCCCCTGTGTGATGTTACAGCCATTATTAAGATGTATTTGCCTGAAAACAGTGATGAATTCAACCTTTCACAATATGATTATATTGTGGATGCCATTGACAACGTGACAGCAAAGATTGATTTGGCAGTAAAATCACAGGAAATGAATATACCTATTATAGCTTCAATGGGTACGGGTAACAAACTTGACCCGACTGCATTCAGAATCACTGATATTTACAAAACGGATACCTGTCCTCTGTGCAGAGTTATGAGAAGAGAGTTGAAAAACAGAGGTGTCAGGAAATTAAAGGTGCTTTATTCAACGGAAATTCCTAAAAATGACGGCGAAAGAACACCTGCAAGCATAAGCTTTGTGCCAAGTACAGCAGGACTCATTATTGCAGGAGAAGTGGTTAAGGATTTAATGGATAAGGAATGACAAATTATACTTTGTCATTCTATTTTGCATTTTATTTACAATTTATTCATTGACTTGAATTTTTCAAAAGAGTACAATAATATAAGTATTTTGGTGGTGATAATATGAGCCTTATTGAAATTCGTGATATGTATAAAATCTATAATCCCGGTGAAAATGAAGTCCGTGCCATTGACGGTGTTAATCTTACAATCGAACACGGTGAATTTGTGGCTATTATCGGTCAGTCAGGTTCGGGTAAATCTACACTTATGAATATGTTGGGACTTCTTGATGTGCCTACAAGTGGTCAATATCTTCTTGACGGTCAGGATGTTGACGGACTTGAGGATGATGAACTTTCAGAAATCAGGAACAAGCAAATCGGATTTATTTTCCAAGGATTCAACCTGATAACAAGCCTTACTGCAGTTGAAAATGTTGAACTTCCACTTGTTTATCGTGGTATGAAAAAGGAAGAAAGAAACAAGCTTGCAATTGAAGCGCTTAATCGTGTTGGTCTTTCTCACAGACTTGACCATTTGCCAAAACAGATGTCAGGTGGTCAGCAACAAAGAGTCGCCATTGCACGAGCAGTTGCAGCACGACCACCGATTATCCTTGCTGACGAGCCGACAGGTAACCTTGACAGCCATTCAGGTGTTGAGGTTATGAAAATTCTTCACGAATTGCACGAAGAAGGCAGAACAGTTATCCTTATTACTCACGATAATGACATTGCAAATGAAGCACAACGAGTAATAAGAATTCAGGACGGACAGATTGTTTCAGATGTAAAGAATAATTAATGAACAGATTGTTTTAAATTGCACAATATCTTGTGACCTGTTAAAAAAGAATTACAAAATAATTATGAAAATGTTACCTAAAAGGGTAGCATTTTCTTTTTTATTGTGATAAAATTATATGAATGTTTTTATTTTGTAAAATATTTATGGAGGTCGAATGAAAATGAAAACAAAAATGACTTTTAAGAAAGTCCTTTGCGTGATTCTCTCACTTGTTATTGTGGCTGTAGGAATTCCATTCTCTGCAATCGCTGTAACAGCAGATACTGTTAATTTCGGTATCCTGAGTGATATTCACTATTTCGCTGAAACTGCTATGGGCGAAACTGCAGAGGACAAGGCAGAATTTAACGAAATGATGCTTCTCAACAACTCAACAAGCGGACTTTCACCTGCTCTTACAGATGCTGCTTTGGCAAACCTTGCTAAAAAAGCTAAAAATGGTGAAATTGATTTCCTCTTGCTCCCTGGTGACTTAACAAGAAATGCTGAATATTCTGCTCACAAAGAGCTTACAGATAAGCTTCACCAGTTTGAAGAAGAAACAGGCGTTCCTGTATTCGTTATCAACGGTAACCACGACTTGAACAACAATCGTTCAATGATGTATGACGGTGAAAATCTTGTAACATCTAAAAAGAATCCTGACCTTCGTGAAGACCTTGACACTTCACCTGAAGAATTTGAAGAGCTTTATAAGGATTTCGGTTATTCAGCTGAATTCGGTTATTACAGCCGTTATAAAGAGAAGGCTGAAAATTCAGAAGGCTCACTTTCATATGCTACTGATATTAATGACGATTATCGTCTTATTGCTCTTGATACACAGATGTATTCTGCTGACAACACAGCTACAGGCGAAAATGAGCAGGAAACTGCAGGCCAGATGTCTGACGAGCATCTTGCATGGGCAGTAGCAGAAACAGAAAAAGCTGTTAAAGATGGTAAAACAGTAATCGGTATGGTACATACAAACATCATTCCTCACTTTGAAGGACATGTTGACGTTCTTGACCAGTTCGTGCTTTACAGTTGGGAAAAGATTGCTGACTCACTTGCAGAAGCAGGTATGTACTATGTAATTTCAGGTCATACACATATGCAGGATGTGGCAACTCACATTACTGACAGTGGCGAAACAATGACTGATATCATCACATCTTCAATTCTCAGCTACCCTAACCAGTTCAGAACTGTTACTCTTGACACTTATGCAACAGGCAGAATTGAATGTACATATCACACACACGATGTTGACGAGGATATTCCTGTTTACATTGACGGTGTTGCACAGGAAAAGCCATTTAAATATCAGACATGGGCTTACAACTTCGGTGGCGACAACATCAAGAACTTTGTAACAAATCTTCTTGAATATCAGCTTCTTTACGGTTTCGGTAAGGATGTTAAGGATGCAGGCGGTCTTTACAAGTATCTTACAAATCTGCTTGACTTCAATGAGCTTATGACAGACCTTATCGGCAACAAAATCCTTGGAGATGTTTCTGCAACTGCAATAAAGGCATTACTTCTCTCACTCTGTAATCAGGTTGAAGATGCTTACCTTTCAGATGTAGATGTTACTCTCCAGAAGGTTGACCCAATTCTCGACAAGCTTCTTGCTATTGAAGTTTCAGACGAACCATCAACAGCATTTAAAGATACACTCGGTTTCGGTGCTGAAGGTGATAAGGGTACTCTCGGTGACCTTGCTTCAACAGTTCTTGCTAACCACTGTGCTAACAACGAAGACCCTAAATCAGACAAGTTCTTACAGAGTGCACTTGAACGTTTCTACAATGGCGAAAATGCAGAAATTATTGTTGATTCACTTCTTGAAATCGTTCTTGACGACCTTCTTTTAAATACAATTCTTAAGGATATTAAGATTGACCCGATTTCTCTTGGTATCAATGGTTTTGGTGGCGACTATGTCAAGGCTGCTGTTGATTATCTCAATAGTTACATAGGCCTTGAAGAACCACTTTCACTCAGTCTTAGTGATGTTGTTTCAATCATTCTTTCTCTCGGTGTTCTTGACGGTGACACACTTAAAGATGTTGTTTACGGTTTCCTTGATGAATACCTTACAGAAAGTCAGTATGACATTATCGACCAGGAATTCTACAGAATTATGAAGGATTTCACTCATGACGAAAATCCCGGTTATATGCTTGACCACGAAGGCAAAATCGTTTATGACGGACCTGTTGAAGTTCCTCTCAGCCAGAAAAACTTAAGACTTCCTTCACATGTTTCAGTTACATTCGGCGAAGATGTTTCAACTGAAAGATACATTAACTACTACACAAAATACAGCATCACAGAAACTGATGTTCAGATTGTTCCATATTCAGAAAATCCTGATTTCTCAAAGGGTACAACAGTAGATGCAGAAATCAAGACTGAATGTGATGTTGAAACATTACGTGAATGGCCTGCTATTGATTTAGGCTTTATCGGAATTATCTACCACAAAGAATATGTAAACCGTCATTATGTTTACATTTCTGGACTTGAGCCAAATACAAAGTACAGCTACCGTTTAGGTGATGCAGAAAAAGGTTGGTGGGGTGAAGCAGGTGTTATTGACACAGCTGATAACTCTGATTCATTCAGCTTCTTCCATATGACTGACCCACAGTCAACAACTGAAAGACAGTATAACGAAGTATTTGCTCCTGCAGTAGAAATGGCATTCCAGAATCACGATGCTGACTTTATCCTCAACACAGGTGATTTTGTTGACGACGGCAGAAGCTTTATCCAGTGGCAGAGAATGTTCAACTCAACTGATGTATTTATGAATACAGTAATGATGGGTGCAGCAGGTAACCACGAAGAAAAAGGCGACTATGCACTTGACTATTACTTCAACTTCCCTAATGTTCCTGAACAGGATACAATAACAGGTATTTACTATTCATTTGATTACAACAATGCTCACTTTGCAGTTCTCAACTCAAACAACCTTGGTGAAGACGAAGGACTTTCAGCAGAGCAGATTGAATGGCTCAAGGCAGATATGAACGCTTCAGATGCAGACTGGAAATTCGTTGCAATACACAAAGCACCATATTCAAATGGTTCACACTTTGATGACGACGATGTAATGGCAATCCGTGAACAGCTTATGGGACTTATGCCTGAGCTTGGTATTGATATGGTATTCCAGGGTCATGACCATGTTTATATGCGTTCAGATGTTCTCAACAACAATGCTGTTGTTGAAACAGAAACAGAAGAAATCACATATAACGGTCTTGACTATACAGCAAAGATTAATCCTGACGGAACAATCTATTCAATCAATGGCACAATCGGTGTTAAACACTATGAGCCAAAAGATGATTCAGAAATCAGCAAGGTTATGCCTATTAGTGGAACAGTTCTTTACCTTGAACTTCCATCATATTCATACATTCAGGTTGATGGCGACACACTCTATTTCGATTCATATGAAGTTGATGGTGACAACGAAACAAGAGTTGACCAGTTCGCAATTCAGAAAGACCTTACTGACGAGCCTGTGGTTGACGAACCAACAACAGACGAGCCAACAACTGATAAGCCTGTAACAGACGAACCTACAACAGATGCACCTGTAGTTGATGATGAAACAACAGGTGATGTGATTACAGATAACCCTGAAATTCCAAATACATCTGCTGAAGAAAACAATGCTCTCTATATTGCAGGTTTTATGTTGCTTTCAGTTGTACTTGTTGTATCAGTACTTACAAAGAAAAAGAAAAGAGCATAATTTTTAAAAGGCTCCCTTCGGGGAGCTTTTTTAGTGTAAAATGCAGAGTGAAAAGTGGAAAATAAAAAGGGAAAAATAATAAACAAATTGGAGTTTGTCGGGATGTTTGAATGTCTGTGTCATTCTGAGGAACGAAGTGACGAAGAATCTCTGTCCTATTTTAATAGACCCTTCGTTTCACTCAGGGTGACTGATGAAATGCGAGAGATTCTTCGCTTCGCTCAGAATGACATACCAATTTATTCTCCTCGATAAATTATAATTTGCACTACGCTCTCAAAATTGTACTTGACTTAAATTTGTGCTTTTGCTATAATACATAAGATATTGAAAACACAATGAAAAAGAAAGTAGATTAAGTAAGTAACCTTGACAGAGAAATGTGCCTTGGCTGAAAGCACATAAGACTAAAGCTTAATTGAAGTTCCCTTTGGAGTGGCATTATTGAAATAACAGTAGGTAATGACGGTTTGTTCTCGTTATTGAACACGGAAGTGTTTGCTTTTTGCAAAAAATTGGGTGGTACCGCGGATTTTATTCGTCCCATACGTTAATTCGTATGGGGCTTTTTTATTCCCTATTTCCGATTATTTTTAGAAAAGGATTGAGATTATGAGAGAAAAACTTGAAGCTATCCGTCAAAAAGCGGATGCAGAGTTGGCTACTTTTACAGAACAAGCCCAACTCGAAAATTTCAGAGTACAGATTCTCGGCAAAAAAGGTGAGCTTACATCAATGCTTAAAATGATGGGTTCATTGTCAGCTGAAGAAAGACCTGTTATGGGTCAGGTTGTGAACGAAGTAAGAGCTTATGTTGAGCAGAAAATCGCAGAAAAGAGTGCAGAACTCAAGGAACTTGAACTTAAGAAGGAAATCGAAAGCACACCTGTTTTTGATATTTCAGTTCCTGCAAACCTGACAAGAGGTTCATATCATCCGATTACTCTTGTTCAGCGTCAATGCGAAACAATATTCAAATCAATGGGCTTCACTGTTGAAGATTACTCGGAAGTTGTTACTGACTACGAATGTTTCGAGTCACTTAACATTCCAAAGGACCACCCTGCTCGTGATATGCAGGACACATATTACCTCGAAAATGGTCAGTTACTTAAGTCACAGACTTCTGCAGCACAGAATGCTATTTATAAGAAGTATAAAGATGCACTTGTAAACGACGGTGTGCCAATCAAGGCAATTTTCCCTGGTCGCTGTTTCAGAAATGAAGCTACTGATGCTTGTCACGAAAACACATTCTTCCAGATGGAAGGTGTTATGGTTGACAAGGATATTTCAATTTCAAACCTTATTTACTTTATGAAAACTATGCTTTCAGAAGTTTTCCAGAAAGACATTAAAGTAAGACTTCGTCCCGGTTTCTTCCCATTCGTTGAACCTGGGTTTGAACTTGACATCAGTTGTCTTATCTGTGGTGGTGAAGGTTGTCCATCATGCAAGCACAGTGGTTGGCTTGAACTCTGCCCATGCGGTATGATTCACCCTGAAGTTCTTAAAGACGGTGAAATTGACCCTGAAGAATACACAGGTTTCGCATTCGGTCTCGGACTTACACGACTTGCAATGATGAAATACGGTGTTAAAGATATTCGTGATTTGAACAGTGGTAGCCTTAAGAGTCTTTCACAGTTCACAGACGATGATAATTGAGGAAGGAGGAGCAGATTATGTTTTTATCAATGAACTGGATTAGTGATTTCGTTGACCTTACAGGTCTTGACAAAATGGACTTAATCCGTAGATTTTCACTCTCAACTGCTGAGGTTGAAAACGAAATTTTCTTAAAGGGTAGCGATTTTTCAGGCATCGTTGTTGCTGAAATCAAATCAGTTGAAAATCACCCTAAATCAGAAAAGCTCCACCTTCTCAAGGTTGATATTGGTGAAGAAGAACTTGTTGATGTTGTTTGTGGTGCACCAAATGTAAGAGTTGGTATGAAAACTGCTTTTGCAAAGGTTGGTGCAAAGTTAGGCGAAATCGAAATCGCACCAAGACCACTTGCAGGATTTATGTCAAACGGTATGTGCTGTTCTGAAAAGGAAATCGGCATCAGTGACGACAATTCAGGTATTATGGATATCACAGACGATGTTAAGAACGGTACTGACCTTAAGGATATTTACGAAATTGACGATATCGTTTTTGAGGTTGACAATAAATCTCTTACAAACCGTCCTGACCTTTGGGGACATTACGGAATTGCACGTGAATTTGCTTCTCTTGCAGGTCGTCCATTAAAACCAATTCCACAGGTTGACTTGTCACAATATGAAAATCTTCCAAAGGTTGACCTTAAGATTGAAGACCCACTTTGTCAGCGTTATTCCTGCTTACAGGTTGAGAACATCACAAAGAATGTCAGCCCTGTTAACATGAGAATTCGTCTTTACTACTGTGGAATGAGAGGCATTAACTTGCTTGCTGACCTTACAAACTACTTGATGCTTGAAATGGGCCAGCCAATGCACGCTTTCGACTCCCGTAAAGTTGAAAAAATCAGAATCAAGAGATTCAATGAGCCTTTCGTATTCCAGACTCTTGACGGAATTGACAGAAATATTGACGAAAACACACTTATGATTTGCAACGACAACACTCCTGTTGCTATTGCAGGTATTATGGGTGGTCTTGACTCAGAAATCGTAGAAGATACTACTACTCTTACTCTTGAATCAGCAACATTCAATGCTGCATCTATCCGTAAGTCAACTGTAAGACTTGCACACAGAACTGACGCATCAATGAGATATGAAAAGTGTCTTGACCCTGAAATGACAGTTCCTGCTATCGGCAGATTTGTAAATCTTCTTCAAGAAATTGACCCTTATGCGAAAGTTGTTTCAGCACTTACAGACGAATATGCTTACAAATATCCACAGGTTACTCTTGATTTCGATAAGGCATTTATCGACAAGTACACAGGTATTGAAATCGCAAATGATACAATCGTAAATACACTTAATTCTCTTGGCTTCAAGGCTACTAACGATGGTGATAATTTCACAGTAGAAGTACCATCATGGAGAGCAACAAAGGACGTTACTATCAAGGCTGACATTGTTGAAGAAATTACAAGAATTTACGGATACGACAACTTTGATGTTCATACTGCAGAAGCTCCACTCTACCCTGTTCGTGCAGCAACTGAAAAGACTGTTGAGGACAGAATCAAGGACATTCTCGTTCATCGTTATTCACTCCACGAGGTTCATTCTTATGTATGGCAGTATTATGATGAATACAAGGCATTAGGAATTGAAATTGAAGACAATATCAAGCTTCAGAATGCTACAAATCCTAATATTGAAACAATCCGCAAGTCAATTATTCCAACACAGCTTTGTCAGGTTAAGGTAAACACAAACTATGCACCTGATTTCGGTATTTTCGAGGTTGGCAGAACTGTTGACGGACTCAAAGCTGACGGGATGTGTGACGAACACAAGAAGCTCTGTGTTACACTTTTCAGTAAGACAAAGTCACTTGAAACACTTTACATTGAACTTTCAACAATGCTTTCAGTTATTGCTGACAACATCAAGCATAAGCCACTTGAATTCACTCCGATGAATGCGACTCTTTCTTATGAGCATCCAAGAAATCTTAATGAAATTTCTTGTGACGGTGTTGTTCTCGGTAAAATCGGTGTTGTTCACCCAACAGTAAGTAAGAAAATCGACAAGAAAGCATCTGTCGTATTTGCTGAAATTGATGTTCCTGCATTCTCTGAAATCGCAGACGCAGGTATTCACTATGCAGAGCCTTCAAAATTCCCTGCAATCGAAGTTGACCTTTCATTCGTAAGTGAAACTTTTGCACCAATCGGCAAGGCAATTAAGGATGTTCAGTGTCCGCTTATCACAAAGGTTGAAGTTACTGACACTTACCGTGACGAAAACGGAAAATCAATCACAACAAGAATTACTTTCTCTCATCCTGAAAAAACTCTCACAAGAGAAGAAGTTATGGATGTTGCAAACAGCATTATTGATGTATTGGCAAAAGACGGAATAGCATTAAAATCATAATTAAAAAGCACCCTTCGGGGTGCTTATTTAATGCAAAGTGCAAAATGCACAATGCAAAATGTTGGGTCTGCGACGCTGATTATAATATAATTTTGCGCTTTGTACTTTGCATTTTGCATTTATTTTTGAATTTGCTATTGTTTTTTGCTTTCAAACAGTATATAATAATATGGATTAGATATTTGGAGGTGGCAGGATGCTCGACCCTAACAAGACTATACAGTTTTCCTTAAAGGATGAGCGTGAGGAAACTACTCGTCAGGTGCTTGTGGCAGTTTATGATGCTTTGGTGGAAAAAGGATATAATCCTATCAATCAGATTGTGGGATACATTCTTTCCGAAGACCCGACATATATCACTACTCACAACAATGCAAGAAGCCTTATCCGTCGTCTTGACAGAGATGAGCTTTTGCAGGACCTTGTTAAGGATTATCTTAAAAACTCAAAGAAATAAGTAGGTGTTTGTTATGGCAAAAGATAATAAATTCCTCACTTTTAAAGGCAAACCATTAGTCAGAAACGGCAACACTCTTTATTACGGCTTTCCAAATGAGAAGTATGTTATTATGATGCAGATTCTTGCAACAAAGCCTGTTAATGATGTTGATGTTGCTTCAAAGGTTTCAATCCAGTTACTCAACACTGATCCTGATGTAAGCCCTCGTGAGAGAATTGTTAAATCAAGTGAGAAAAAAGGCCTTTATGCTGCTCTTGATATTGCAGAAATCTGGCTCAGCAGAGCTTTGGCTAACTAAATGAAAAAATGGAACGGTGGATGGGATGTCCACCGTTTTATGTTTTGTGAAAGGAAATGGGAAATATGTTTTACACAATGAATATCGCAGGACTTGAGAGAAATTTACCAATGTGTCCACTTAACGACGAACTTATGATAGCAGGTTTTGTTATTTTCGGTGACCCTGAGCTTACAACGGCTTGTGCAGAAGAATTATTAAAAAAAGCCCCCGACTATGATTACATAATCACAGCAGAGGCTAAAGGTATTCCATTGGCTCACGAAATGGCAAGACTTCAGGGAAACCAGAAGTATTTTGTGGCTCGTAAAAAGCCAAAGCTTTATATGACAGGAGTTTTTGAGTCAACTGTAAACTCAATTACAACTGAAGGTGAACAAAAACTCTATCTTGATTTGGCAGATGCCGAACTTATGAAAGGTAAAAAGATTCTTATTGTTGATGATGTTGTCTCCCTTGGTCAGTCATTAGCAGCAGTTGAAAAGCTCGTTAATGATGCAGGCGGTATCGTTTGTGGAAAAATGTTTATTTTAGCTGAAGGTAACGCTGCAAATCGTGATGACATCATTTTCCTTGAAAGATTACCATTGTTTGATAAAAACGGGAAAGAAATATAACAACAAAGGAGAGTGTAATACTCTCCTTATATTTTTGTGTATTTCAGGATTTCTGTTCTACAAATTGGAGTTTGTAGTTGAGGCTTCTCCTTGAGGGTGCGGGTGTCCGGTGGACACCTCTGCGAAGCAGAAGCACTGTCTGAGCCGACAGGCGAGTAATAAGCTGTCTGCAAAGCAGACTGATGAGGTGTAGGTTGCTTTAGCAACCGTTAATTATCA
>JAZNWU010000020.1:0-10548 GCA_045593555.1 Candidatus Fimenecus sp.
ATGCTCACCAGAATCCGTAATGCGAATTCCGCAAAGCATGATACAGTGAAAGTGCCTGCATCAAACATGAAGAAAGCGATTGCTCAAATTCTTGTTGATGAAGGTTACATCAAAGGATTTACAGTAGAGGAAGACGGCAAGCAGGGCGTTATCGAAATCGCTCTCAAGTACGGTCCTAACAAGTCAAGCGTAATTACAGGTATCAGAAGAGTTTCTAAGCCTGGTTTACGTATTTACACAAACTGTGAAGACATGCCAAAGGTAATGAAAGGTCTTGGTATTGCAATCCTTTCAACATCTAAGGGTGTTATGACAGATAAAGAAGCTCGCAAACTCAATGTAGGTGGCGAAGTTCTCGCATTCGTTTGGTAAGGGAGGTACAGTAAATGTCACGTATTGGCAAGAACCCAATTGCAGTTCCTGCAGGGGTAGAAGTTAAGGTAGATGGCAGCACTGTTACCGTTAAAGGCCCTAAGGGTACTCTTACAAGAACAGTGCACAGCAATATGAAGGTTGAGCTTGACGGTGCAGTTGTTACTGTTTCTCGTCCTGACGACTCAAACCTCAACAAATCACTTCACGGTCTTACACGTACACTCATCGCTAACATGGTTGAAGGCGTTGAGAAGGGTTACACAAAGGAACTCGAAGTTAACGGCGTTGGTTACCGTGTATCAGTTCAGGGTAAGGACCTTGTTCTCAACATTGGTTTCTCACATCAGGTTATTATGCCTGCTCCGGAAGGAATCACAGTTGAAACTCCAAACCCAAATAAAATCGTAATCTCAGGTCCTGACAAGCAGATGGTTGGTCAGTTCGCAGCAGAAGTTCGCGAAAAGAGACCACCAGAACCATATAAGGGCAAGGGTATTAAGTACGTTGACGAACACATTCGTCGTAAAGAAGGTAAAGCCGGTAAGGGCGGTAAATAATAGGAGGAGAGTTAAGTTATGGTTAATAGACCAGATACAAAAGCTGCAAGACTCAAGAGACATAAGAGAGTCCGCGCTAAGATTTCAGGCACTGCAGAGTGTCCTCGCCTTAATGTGTTCCGTTCTCTCCAGCACATCTATGCTCAGTTGATTGATGACGTTGCAGGTGTTACACTTGTTAGTGCTTCAACAACAGAGAAGGACTTCACAAACTACGGCGGAAACAAGGATGCTGCTAAGGAAGTTGGCAAGCTCCTTGCAGAAAGAGCAAAAGAAAAGAACATCACAGATGTTGTATTCGACAGAGGCGGTTACGTTTACACAGGTAGAGTAGCTGCTCTCGCAGAAGGTGCCCGTGAGGGCGGCCTCAACTTCTAAGGAAAGGAGAAAATAAAAATGGCTATTATTGACGCATCAACACTTGAACTTCAGGAAAAAGTAGTTGCTATCAACCGTGTTTCTAAAACAGTTAAGGGCGGCCGTGTAATGAAATTCTCCGCTTTGGTAGTTGTAGGTGACGGTAACGGTATCGTTGGCTTTGGTCTTGGTAAATCAGGCGAAGTTCCAGACGCTATCCGTAAGGGTATTGAAGCTGCTAAGAAGAACCTTATCAAGGTTGCTCTTAAAGGCACAACAATCCCACATGAAATCACAGGTAAATTTGGTGCAGGTGTAGTTCTTATGAAACCTGCTGCACCTGGTACTGGTGTTATCGCTGGTGGTCCTGTTCGTGCTGTTGTTGAAACAGTAGGTATCAAGGACATCCGTTCAAAGGCACTTCGTTCAAACAATCCTTGCAACGTAGTTAGAGCAACAATCGACGGTCTTTCAAAGCTCCGTAACGCAGAAGAAGTTGCAGCTATCCGTGGCAAGTCAGTTAAAGAGATTCTTGAATAAGGAAGGTGGACAATATGGAAAAAATTCAGGTTAAACTCGTAAAGAGTCTTATCGGAAGCAAAAAAGACCAAATCGCCACCGCTTATGCACTTGGTCTCCGCAAAATTGGGGATGTATCAGAACAGCCTGATAATCCTCAGACACAGGGTAAGATTAAGAAGATTTCACATCTTGTAGAGGTTACAAAGGCTTAAGGAGGTGCAGGTAAATGAAATTGCACGAACTTTCACCAGCAGCTGGTTCAAAGAAAGACGTTAAGCGTATCGGTCGTGGTGCTGCTTCAGGTCAGGGTAAAACAGCTGGTAAGGGTCACAAGGGTCAAAAAGCCCGTGCAGGCAGAGGTATGAGAATCGGCTTCGAAGGTGGCCAGATGCCTTTGCAGAGAAGACTTCCAAAGCGTGGTTTCAATAACATCTTCGCTAAGGAAATCGCAACTGTTAACGTTTCAGCACTCAATGCATTTGAGGATGGCGCAACAGTAACTATCGAGGCACTCGTTAATGCAGGCCTTGTAAAGAAAGCTCTTGATGGAGTAAAAGTTTTAGGTAATGGCGAACTCAGCAAAAAGCTTACTGTCCAGGTTAACGCTTATTCTGATGCTGCAAAGCAGAAGATTGAGGCAGCAGGCGGAAAGGCTGAGGTGATATAAATGTTCCGTACATTTGCTAACGCTTGGAAGATTGTTGACCTTCGTAAAAAACTCCTTTTCACAGGACTTATCATTTTGATTTACAGAATTGGTTCAGCACTTCCTGTACCATTCGTTGACATCGCAATGCGTGGTGACGGACTTTTCGGTGAAGAGGCGGCAGGTACATTTATGACATACCTTTCAATGATGACAGGTAATGCATTTAACTATGGTACATTGTTTGCTCTCTCAATTACACCATATATCAACGCATCAATTATTATTCAGCTTCTTGCTGTTGCAATTCCTTATCTTCAGAATCTTTCTAAAGAAGGTGAAGAAGGCAGAAAGAAGATGAACAGAATCACTCGTTATTCAGCTATCGGACTTGGCCTTATGCAGAGTATTGCATACTTCTTCTTCATCCGTTCACAGGATATGTTGATGACAGATGCAAACGGTAAGGCATTTACAGGTTTCGCAGCAGTATTCCAGGCAGTAGTTGTTATCCTTTGCTATACTGCTGGTACAGCTCTTGTAATGTGGCTTGGCGAGTTAATTAACGAAAAAGGTATTGGTAACGGCATCTCTATGATTCTCTTCGCAGGTATCGTAGCTCGTATGCCAACTACAATCGTAAACCTTTATCAGTATATGGACAAGGGTGGCGTTTACTTCGTTCTTGTTCCAATCGCAGCAATTGCACTTGTTGGTATGATTTTCTTCATCGTTTGGATGGATAATGGCGAAAGAAAGATTCCAATTCAGTACGCAAAGCGTGTTGTTGGTCGTAAGATGTACGGCGGTCAGAGCACACATATGCCAATCAAGGTTAATATGTGCGGTGTTCTCCCAGTTATCTTCGCAAGCTCAATTCTTTCAATTCTCCCAACAATTGCTATGTTTGCACCAGGTGAAGAAGGTTCATTCTGGCAGAAGCTCAGTGAAGTTTGGCTTGGTCAGACACATCCATTCTATGGAACACTTTACTTCATCTTCATCATTTTCTTTGCTTATTTCTATGCATCAATTCAGTACAATCCAATAGAAATGGCAGAAAATCTTCGTAAGAATAGTGGTTCAATCCCAGGTATCCGTCCTGGTAAACCAACTTCAACTTACATTCAGAACATTCTTAGCAGAATGACACTCATCGGCGCACTTCTTCTCAGCGTCGTTGCTATGTTCCCAATCATTTACTCACAGGTTGCAGGCCTTTTCACAGAAAACGGTATGAACCTTGCAGTTGGTGGTACATCAATTATCATTATGGTTGGTGTTGCTCTTGAAACTCAGAAGCAGCTTGAAAGCCAGATGATGATGCGTCACTACAAAGGCTTCCTTGATTAATTTGGGAGGTAAATGATATGAACTTAATCCTTCTCGGCGCTCCAGGCGCAGGAAAAGGCACACAGGCAGAGAAAATTTGTGAAAAATACAATATTCCTGCTGTGTCAACAGGTAATATCATCAGAGAAGCTCTTAAAAACGGTACAGATATGGGACTTAAAGCTAAGTCCTATATCGATGCCGGAAAATTAGTTCCGGATGATGTTGTTATTGGTATTATCAAGGAAAGACTTGCAGAGAGTGACTGTGCAAACGGGTTCATTCTCGATGGTTTCCCAAGAACAATACCTCAGGCAGAAGCTCTCGATAATATGGGCATCATTATTGACAAAGTTGTTGATATTGAAGTTCCTGATGAAAAGATTACAGCTCGTCTTTCAGGCAGAAGAGTTTGCTTGAAGTGTGGTGCAACTTATCATCTCGAATATAAAAAGCCTGCAAAAGATGGCATCTGCGACGTATGTGGTGATGAGCTTGTTCAGAGAAAGGACGACAGTCCTGAAACAGTTCTTGACAGACTTTCAGTTTATCACGAACAGACAGAACCACTTAAAGACTACTATTCAAAGACAGGTAAGCTTGTAATAGTAGAAGGACAGGAAGAAGTTAAAGATACAACTGCTCTTGTCTTTAAAGCATTGGAGGATTAACATGATAGTGCTTAGAACTGCAAAGGAAATTGATATGATGCGTAAAGCTTGTCAAATTTCCGCAGAAGCATTACAGTTGGCGGGAGAATCGGTCAAGCCTGGTATAACAACCTATGAGATTGACCAGATTGCTTACCGTTATATAAAGAAGCAAGGTGCAGAACCAAACTTTTTGAATTATAACGGATTTCCGGCAACAGCATGTATTTCCATAAATGACGAGGTCATTCACGGCATTCCATCAAAAAAGAGAGTGCTGAAAGAAGGCGATATTGTCAGTATCGACTTAGGGGCTAAAGTGAATGGCTATAACGGTGATAATGCTGCTACTTTCGCTTGCGGAGTGATTTCCGATGAAGCGAAGCGGCTGTGCGACACAACTCGTGAGAGTCTTTATTTAGGAATCGAACAGGCTGTCGCAGGCAACAGAATCGGCGATATAGCATACGCAATTCAGTCCTACTGTGAGGAACGAGGTTTCTCAGTTGTCCGTGAATACACTGGGCATGGCGTAGGAACTCATCTTCATGAAGACCCGTCAGTTCCGAATTACGGAACAGCCGGAAGAGGTCAAAGACTTTTACCGGGAATGACAATTGCGATTGAGCCTATGATAAACGCAGGTTCAAAAGCAATAAAATGTTTGCCTGACGGTTGGACCGTCAAAACGCTTGACGGCAAACTGTCCGCTCACTTTGAACACACAATTGCGATTACAAAGGGCGAACCTATTATTCTTACAAAACTTTAATGAGGTGACTTATGGAGTTTTGTAAAGGGGATTTGGTCATTTGTACAGCTGGCCGTGAAAAAGACAGGCTTATGTGTGTGGCAGAATTTGACGGAAAATATGTTTATGTCTGTGATGGCAAGGAGAGACCGCTTGACAATCCGAAGCGAAAGAATCCCAAGCACATCGTAAAAACAGATAAACATTTAGCCGACAATATGTTCTCAACGGACAGGGCATTGAGAAAAGCATTATCAAGAGAGGTTTAAACTTATGGCAAAACAAGATATGATTGAAGTTGAAGGAACAGTTGTTGAAGTTCTCCCAAATACAAACTTTATTGTAGAACTTGAGAATGGGCACAAGGTTCACGCTCGTATTTCGGGCAAGCTTCGTATGAACTACATCAGAATTCTTCAGGGTGATAAGGTTACTGTTGAGCTTTCACCATATGACCTTAACAACGGAAGAATCACTTGGCGTTCAAAGTAAGAAAAAATTTGACAGCATTTTATGAGGAGGTATTTTAAATGAAAGTTAGACCTTCTGTCAAGAAAATTTGCGAAAAGTGCAAAGTAATTAAGCGTAAGGGTAAAGTAATGGTTATCTGTGAAAACCCTAAGCACAAGCAGCGTCAGGGCTAAGATAAATCGCAATGGGCTGCAACTGCAGAGCAGCTTGAATTTGTCTTAGAGCTTTCGCTCAATCGTTTCTAAAGTACTAAGGAACGATACGTAAAAACCATAAATGGCTTATAACAGCCGCATTTTTGAAAATGGAGGTGCAACTGTAAATGGCTCGTATTTCAGGTGTTGACTTACCAAGAGAGAAGAGAATCGAAATCGGTCTCACATACATCTATGGTATAGGCAGAAAAACAGCCAGCGACATTGTTGCTGCAACAGGTATCAATCCAGACACACGTGTTAAGGATTTAACCGAAGAAGACGTTTCAAAGCTTCGTGAGTACATCGAACACAACGTAACAGTTGAAGGTGACCTCAGAAGAGAAACAGCATTTGATATTAAAAGACTTGTTGAAATTGGTTGCTACAGAGGTGTTCGTCACCGTAAAGGTCTCCCAGTAAGAGGCCAGCGTTCAAAGACAAACGCTCGTACACGTAAGGGACCAAAGAAGACAATTGCTAACAAGAAGAAGTAAGAAGGAGGGACTTTAGAATGGCAAAAGCTCAGGTTAAGAAGGGCGCTGCAACTCGCAGACGTCGTGAAAAGAAAAACATTGAAAAAGGCGCAGTTCATATTCAGTCCACCTTCAATAATACTATCGTTACTATCACTGACACTCAGGGTAACGCAGTATCATGGGCAAGCGCAGGTGAAATGGGCTTCAGAGGCTCAAGAAAATCAACTCCTTTCGCTGCTCAGACAGCTGCTGAAACTGCAGCTAAGGTTGCGATTGACCACGGTATGAAAACCGTAGAAGTATACGTTAAAGGCCCAGGATCAGGACGTGAAGCTGCAATCCGTGCATTGCAGACAGTAGGTCTTGAAGTTACAATGATTAAAGACGTAACTCCAATTCCTCACAACGGCTGCCGTCCACCTAAAAGAAGACGTGTATAACAGAAATTTGGAGGTAACAGATTATGGCAAGATATACCGGTGCGGTTTGTAAGCTCTGCCGTCGTGAAGGAAAGAAACTTTTCCTCAAAGGCGACCGTTGCTATACTGGTAAGTGCGCTATTGAGCGTCGTTCATACGCTCCTGGTCAGCACGGCCAGAACCGTAAAAAAGTTTCTGAATACGGCTTGCAGCTTCGTGCAAAACAGACTGCTAAGCGTTACTACGGTATTCAGGAAGGACAATTCCACAAATATTTCTTGATGGCTGAAAAGCGTCAAGGTGTAGCAGGTGAAAACCTTTTAAGAATTTGCGAAAGCCGTCTTGATAACGTTGTTTATCTTCTCGGATGGGCTTCATCTCGTGCAGAAGCAAGACAGCTCGTAATTCACGCTCACTTCCGTGTAAACGGAAAGAAGGTTGATGTTCCTTCATACCTTCTTAAAGTAGGCGATGTTGTATCAGTTAAGGACACAAGCCGCGACAGCGTTAAGATTAAAGAAGTTCTTGAAGCTAACGCATCTCGTCCTGTTCCAGCATGGCTTGATAAGGATGCAGAAAATCTTTCAGCTAAGGTTGCTAAACTTCCTGACAGAGAAGAAATCGCTGTTCCTGTTGAAGAGCATCTTATCGTCGAGTTCTATTCTAAATAATAGGCTTGAATTTATAAAAATAATAGCGGAAATAATTTTTCTGTACTCGAATAGGAGGGTTTTGAATGATAGGAATTGAGAAGCCCAGCATTGAAGCACTTGATTTGACTGCTGATGGAACTTATGGCAAGTTCGTAGTTGAACCTTTAGAGAGAGGCTACGGCACAACACTCGGCAACAGCCTTCGTCGTGTTCTTTTGTCATCACTTCCAGGTTATGCAATTACTTCGGTAAAAATTGACGGTGTTCTTCATGAATTCTCAACCATTGACGGTGTGAAAGAGGATGTAACTGAAATCGTTCTTAACTTAAAAGGTGTTATCCTTAAGATTAATGGCGATGGACCAAAAACAATTTATATCGATGCAAGTGGCAAATGTGAAGTTACTGCCGGCGATATTCAGGTTGATTCTGACGTTGAAATTCTTAATCCTGACCACTTAATCGCAACTCTTGAAGAGGGTGGAGTTCTTAAAATGGAACTCACATGCGATAAGGGCAGAGGTTACGTTTCAGCAGAAAGAAACAAGCAGCTTATGCAGCCAATCATCGGCGTAATCGCAATAGATTCAATTTATACACCCGTCTTAAAAGTAAACTACACAGTTGAAAACACTCGTGTAGGTCAGATTACTGACTACGACAAGCTTTCACTTGAAGCTTGGACAGACGGAACAATTTCAGCGCAGGAGGCCGTTTCTCTCGGCGCAAAAATCCTTACAGACCACTTAGACCTCTTTGTTGACCTTTCTGATGAAGCAAGAGAAACAGAGACAATGATTGTCAAGAATGACGACAGCAAGGGTAAGATTCTTGAAATGACTATTGAAGAACTTGACCTTTCAGTTCGTTCTTTCAACTGCCTCAAGCGTGCAGGCATCAATACTGTTGAAGATTTGACAAACAGAACTGAAGAAGACATGATGAGAGTCAGAAACCTCGGTAGAAAATCTCTTGAAGAGGTTATCGCAAAGCTTGACTCATTGAACTTCACATTGCGTAAGGACGACGAATAATAAAGGAGTGATTTTGAATGCCAGGAACAAGAAAACTCGGCAGAACAAGCGATCACCGCAAGGCTATGCTCAGAGGTATGGTAACATATCTTATCGAGAACGGTCAGATTGAAACAACTGTAACAAGAGCCAAAGAAGTTAAGGCTATGGCTGAAAAAATGATTACAATCGCTAAAGATAGCAGTCTTCACTCAAAGAGACAGGTTTACTCTTACATCACAAAAGAGTCTGTTGCAAAGAAATTGATTGAAGAAGTAGCCCCAAAGTATGCAGATAAAAACGGTGGCTACACTCGTGTTATCAAGACTGGCCCAAGAAGAGGCGATGCTGCTGAAATGTGCATCATCGAACTCATTGCTGACTAATGCGGTAAGGCTTTTATAGACCAATAAATTAACACCTTGGAAAAATCCAAGGTGTTTTTTGTTGTTTATATGCTTTTACTATTTTAATTTAATTCCAATGCAAATAAAACCGTTATTAACAATGTCAATTACTCCGTATTCATCATTTCGTATTGACCCTGGATTGAACATTTTAATTCCATCATAATTATCTTCTTGTTGATTGTGAGTATGTCCATAAAGAGCTAATTTACAATTATTCCTTTTTGAAATTGATAAAAGACCACCAAGGCCACTTTTTACATATTCATAATGACCATGAGTAAGATAGATTTTCAAACCACCTTCTTCAATGATTGCATTTTTCGGATAATCACAATGAAAATCATTATTTCCTCTTACGCAATAAATTCTTTTATCGTTTAAAAGTGGTTTGCAACGCTCAAAATCTATATGACCGTCACCTAAATACACAACAGCCTCTGCTGTTGGTTGAGATTCAATTGCTTTTTTCATAGAAAAATAATCTCCATGAGAATCGGACAAAACAAGTATTCTCAAGCATATCAACCTCCTTAATTTCATAATATTATTATATATTAATATGGTGGTGGTTTCAATGAGTAATAAGAATTTTGATGAGATAATTGATAGCATTAAATCTAAAAAATCAAATGAAGAAACAAAAGAATACCTTATGAAGAATCTGAATGAAAATCAAAGTAAAAAACTTAAAGAAGTTTTAAGTGACAAGAGTGCTTTGGAAAAATTATTGTCATCACCAAAAGCACAAGAATTGTTAAAACGATTTACGGAGGATAAAAATGGTTGATATTGAAAGCTTACTTTCTTCAATAAGTGATGAAGATATGGCAAAAATTAAGGGTATCGCAGATTCCTTGATGGATAAAGGTGATTCACAGCCGAAAGAAACACCCAAAAAACAAGATATGATGTCAAATTTACCATTTGATGCTGATATGATGAAAAAAATTATGGGACTTATGGGTCAGTTCAATAAGGAAGATTACCGGACACGATTGATACAGGACTTGAAACCAATGTTAAGTGATGAGAGAAAACACAAAGCAGACGAAGCAGTTAAATTCTTACAACTTATGGAAGTATTACCTTTACTGAAAGGTTTGTTTTAATTATGATTGGATATTCATATTCGGAAATACAGAATATGCAACAGAAAGCTATGGAAAGAGTTCGTGAGATGAAGCGTACTTCTGATGAAATCACGAAAACTGCCCAAAAAGATTTGGAATCAGAACAGAAAAGAACAGATTATAGAGGTCATGCACAATCTGTAAGTGCAAAGGTTACCAATATGCCTCCTAATTTTCCGGAAAACACAGTTTATCCTAATTTTAACGAGCTTTTTAAAGCTGAGCAGGAAAGAATGCAAGATAAAGAAAAGCCTTTAAAACAGGAAAAGAGTCAAAAACAAAACAGTATTCAGAATCTGTTTGACGAGCCTGATAAAGCCTTGATTTTAGGACTTATAATTCTACTTAAAAGTGAGGGTGCTGACGAAGCACTCATAATGGCATTGTCGTATATTTTGTCATAAAAATAACCCATCGTTCAAAAATGATGGGTTATTCTCTATAGTGCAAATTATAATTTATCGGGATATTGCCTTCCCCTTGAGGGGAAGGTGTCACCGCAGGTGACGGATGAGGTGGAAAAGTAGTTTTATTATGATTATTAACGATTGCTGAAGCAACCTACACCTCATCAGTCTGCTTCGCAGAC
>JAZNWU010000021.1:0-4315 GCA_045593555.1 Candidatus Fimenecus sp.
TTTGTGTCATTCTGAGGAGTGTAACGACGAAGAATCTCTGTTGGTTGATAGGCTACTTTGTTAGAGATTCTTCGCTTCGCTCAGAATGACATACCAATTTATTCTCCTCGATAAATTATAATTTATATATTAAACTTCAAACGATTTTACTGAAACAAAATATATTAAAAAACTTATCAAAACATAGTTGCATTGTTTGTTCAATTATGCTATAATTCTTTTAATGTGTTGGAAAATTCTATTTATTTTTCACATAAGTTGGCGAGCATAATCCGAAAAAGCCTTAAAGCGATAATTTTTAAGTCTTTTTAGTACTTCGTCCTCGAAAGGCGTCAGCCTTCCATCGTCCTCAGTAACCAAAAATCCAATAAAAATTCTTCGTTTTAAGGTCAAAGATTTTTTGAATAGCAGATTTTTGTCAAGCTGAGGCACAAAACGGAGTAAATCCTAATGGATTTACGAGTATTTTAACAATAGGTTGGCGAAAATATGCATTCAAAAAACTATTTCGGATTATGCTCGCCAACTTAACGCATACTATACGAAAGGTAGGGAAGGCTTATGAAGGCTTACACCTCAAACAACATCAGAAATATTGCTGTGCTTGGTCACGGCGGAAAAGGAAAAACTACTCTTTGTGAAGCAATGCTTTATTTAGCAGGTGCTACTGACAGACTCGGTAAGGTTGCAGACGGTAATACTGTTCTCGACTTTGATACTGAAGAAAAGCGCAGAAAGTCATCTGTTTCTTCAGCAATGGCTGCTATTGAATGGGATAACACAAAGTTAAATATTATAGACGCTCCCGGTCTTTTCGACTTTGAGAACGGTGCAGCTGAAGCAGTTCGTGCAGCAGAAGCTGTTCTTATCGTTACAAGTGCAGGTTCAGGCGTTGACGTTGGTACTGAAAAAGCATTCAAGGCTGCTGAAAAGAGAGGCCTTGCAAAGTTCTTTGCTATTACAAAAACTGACTCTGACCACAGAAGCTTCTACAAGACTTTTGAAGCTCTTAAAGAAGTATACGGTAACAAACTTTGTCCTACAATCATTCCTTATATGGAAGGTAACATTACAAAGTCATACGTTAACCTTATGACAGGTATGGCTTATGAATATGACGAAAATGGTAAGGCAACTAAAGTTCCAATGCCAAATGACCCTGTTATCGAAGAAATGACATCAGCATTTATGGAAGCTGTTGCTACTACTGACGATGAACTTATGGAAAAATTCTTCGAAGGTGAAACATTTACTCCTGACGAAATCCTTAAGGGTCTTTGCACAGGTATTTTCGACGGTTCAATTTATCCTGTTTATGCAGTTGCAGGTCTTACAGGTGCAGGTGTTGACCAGCTTCTTTATAACCTTGCTTGGTCAGTTCCAGGCGCATTTGGTTATGCAGGTGAAACTGCAAAAAATGAAGCAGGTGAAGATGTTGTTCTTCCTTGTGACATTAACGGACCTCTTGCAGCAATCTGCTTCAAAACAGTTGCTGACCCATTCGTAGGTAAAATGTCATTCTTCAAGGTAGTTTCAGGTAAACTTTCAGGTGATACTCAGGCTTACAATGTTCGTACAGGCGAAACAGAAAAGATGGGTAAAATCGTTACTGTTAAGGGTGGCAAGCAGGAAGATGCCAAGGAAATTATCGCAGGTGATATCGGCGTTGTTACAAAACTTGCAGGTGTTAAGACAGGCGACACACTCTGTGACCCTAAAAATATCGTAATCCTTGATGGTGTGAACTGTCCGAATCCTTGTCTTTCAATGGCAGTTAATGTTCGTAAAAAGGGCGAAGAAGAAAAGGTTGCACAGGGACTCTTCAGACTTATGGAAGAAGACCCATCAATCTCATTCACAATCAATAAGGAAACTAAAGAACAAGTTCTTTCAGGTCTTGGCGAACAGCATCTTGATGTTATCGTTTCAAAACTTAAGAATAAATTCGGTGTTGAAGTTGATTTAAGTGTTCCAAAGGTAGCTTACAGAGAAACAATCCGTAAATCTGCTGAAGCACAGGGTAAACATAAGAAGCAGTCAGGTGGTCACGGTCAGTTCGGTGATGTACATATCCGTTTTGAACCTTGCGATAGTGACGAACTCGTATTCGCAGAAGAAGTTTTCGGTGGTGCAGTTCCAAAGAACTTCTTCCCTGCAGTTGAAAAGGGACTTCGTGATTGCGTTCTTAAGGGTGTCCTTGCAGGTTATCCAATGGTTGGTGTTAAGGCTACTCTTTATGATGGTTCTTACCATCCTGTTGACTCATCAGAAATGGCATTCAAGATGGCGGCTTCTTTAGCTTACAAGGCTGGTATTCCAAAGGCTGACCCAACAATCCTTGAGCCTGTTGGTACTCTTGTAGCTTATATGCCTGACGATAATCTTGGTGATATTATGGGCGACATCACAAAGCGTCGTGGTAGAGTTCTTGGCATGGGACCTGCTGACGAACCAAAGATGCAGGAACTTACAGCTGAAGTTCCAATGGCTGAAATGGGCGACTTTACAACAGTTCTCCGTTCAGTAACTGCAGGTCGCGGTTCATTCTCATTCGAGTTCACTCGTTATGAACAGGCTCCACAGAATATCGTTGAAAAGGTTATTGCAGAAGCAAAAGTTGACGAAGAATAAGATACAAAAAAAGGACGGTCGAAAGACCGTCTTTTTTAATGCGTAATGCTGAATTCGTGATGCGTAATTACGAATTACGAATTATAAATTTTAGAATATGATTCTGTAAAGTTCAACGATGATTACCCAGAGTCTTGAACTCTTGAGAGTAAAAATCACTTTTTTAATAAATGGAAGAATTCCTTTATCCTCTTCATATTCCTGTGTTGGCTCATCATCAATCACGAGTGCCTGAGTAAGGCAAAGACCACCGTCACCGAAAACTTCTGCTCTTACATACTGGAAGTCCTCTGCACCTTCAATTGTATCAAGGTCAAGAGTCACGCTGTTTGTTCCGATTGCACCCTTATAAATCACTTCACCGTTTGCAATAAATTGAACTGTGTGTGCATTGTCAGCAGTTACAGTAACTTTGTGTCCGTCAACTGCAACCTTTGTGAAAACAGGATATGGAACATCGGTATTTTTCATATCAAAGCCTTCTGCAGGTCCGATAATATCATTACCACAAGGAAGTTCTCTTGTTACCATAAAAGATGCACCGGTTTGCATTGTTTTCTTGATGTTTTCCACATTGTTTTCTTCCATCATATAAATATTGAAAGAACTGTCGATATTTTCTACTGTATGAGCATCTGTATTGCTGAAACCAATTACATTCTTACCATAAGGAAGAGTGTACATAAGAAGATTATCCCACAAAATTCTGTCATATGGTGTAACGCTATTTGTTTCGTTGAAAACCTCTATACCAAGACAAGAATCATATTTAAGAATAATATCACCAAAATATTTGATGTTTTTTTCCTTGCTTACTGTAGAAATATCACTACGACTTTCAAGCCAGTCACCAGGGTGATTAATTATCGAAAGACCACCGTGTTTCTGTGTGAATTTCACTGCATCTTCATATCCGTTTTCCCAGCCGCCATATCCGTTGCCTACATCTTCAGGAAGGAAAAATGCATTTACATGGCTTTTTGTAAGAGTCATATTGTTGAGCTCGTTAGCACCAACAACACAAGTCATTTTTTTGTTTCTGATTACACCGTCAGCAGTAGGATAAGTACCTGTTGTAATTGCTTCGTATTCTTCATCAGTAAGATGAGCCACAGGATAACCTAAAAGTTTCTGATATGAATAAAGCAAAACCTTTTTAGGTGCTCTGTTCCATTCAACACCTGTTACACCGTGGTCAGAATTAGCAAGAAAATCATAATCACGATTGTAATATTCTTTAACCATTGTTGCAAGGTCAACACTTGCATCACTGTAAGTTGAATGAGAATGAAGTGAGCCTTTGTATGCACCCCAAGCATCGTCACCTTCCCAGATTACATCTTCATAAGGTGAGATGATTGTATAGTCATTGTCAATATCTGTTGCAAAAGCAGTAACAGTTAAAATTGGACTGATACAAAGTGTCATACAAAGAATAAGCGAAATAAGTTTTTTCATAATAAAGCCTCCCTTTTGGGACAATTATACAACGATTTCATAAAAAAAACAATATGAAATATAAAGATAAATTATAATTTATCGGGGAGGCTTCTCCTTGAGGAGAAGCTGTCTGCGAAGCAGACTGATGAGGTGTAGATTGCGATAGCAACCGTTAATAAATATAACATTTCACCTTTCCACCTCATCCGTCATCTACGGTGACACCTTCCCCTCAAGGGGAAGG
>JAZNWU010000022.1:0-84875 GCA_045593555.1 Candidatus Fimenecus sp.
AGCAGTTTTGAAAAGGAAGATTTTTGTCTGAACAAGGCAAAAATCTGCAGATATACTGCCGTATTTCAAGGATTTTTAACGCAGTTCAGGCGAAAAGATTTCTTTCAAAACCACATCTTTTAGTGGTAATTAAAGTATAAATTACAGGAGGGCTTTTTATGTTGTGGCCTATTATAAGAATCATTGTTTCGGCAATCGTTATTTTTGAAACCGCATTTGCAGGACTTTTCAACGGCATTCTTTTCCGTGTTGTTGATATGCCTGAGGCAGTTACAGGTGACTACACTCAGTACGTTGATCCGTTTATCGGCACGGGCGGTACTCCGTGGGCCTGCGGTATGCTCAGCCCTGCGGCAACAGTGCCCTTCGGTGCTGTAAGACTCGGTCCCGATACATCCTTTGTCGGCGGTGCATACATCGTCAAGACAAACACCTCGGGTTATTACTACGAGCACAGACATATAAAAGGCTTCAGCCATTCCCGACTTTCGGGTACAGGTGCAGAGGATTACGGCATCTTCCGTGTAACCCCCGTTACGGGTAAAAAGGATGTCGGAGTTATCCCCTATTCTCATTTAAACGAAGCTGCGGCTCCCGGATATTATGCTGTTTATCTTCAGACGATGAACTGTCTTGTTGAGCTTACGGCAGATACCCATACAGGTGTTCACCGTTATACATTCAACAATTCAAAGGACAGCCGACTCTACCTTGACGTTACCAGCAGAGCCTCAGGTAACTACGGTGCCGAAAAGGGCTTTGTGAACGTTGACGAGCAGACAGGTCTTATCACGGGCGGAGCTGAAATTCACGCCGCTTTTTCAGACAGATTTGAAGGTCTCCCCGTTTACTTTGCGGCAACAGCCGATAAAGAAATCAAGTCTTACGAAATTTCAGGCGACCCGACAAATCTCGGCATTGACCTTAACTTCGGAAAACTCAATAACGAAAGCATTGAGCTTAAGCTCGCAGTCAGTTTTGTGAGTGTTGAAAATGCAAAACTCAACCTCAAGGCAGAAACTGACGGTCTTACTTTTGATGACGTTCGTGACAATGCTGTAAGAGATTGGGAAGAAAGACTTTCTTCAATCAGAATGAACAGCAGTGACGACGAGATTATGACAGTTTTCTACACCGCACTTTATCACAGTATGATTATGCCGACTGACTTCACAGACGTTAACGGCGAATATCTCGGATTTGATAAGCAGGTTCACGTTGCTGACGGATATACGTACAGAACGGATATGTCTCTCTGGGACACCTGCCGTGATGCACATTCGCTTTATACACTCATCGCTCACGATGTGCAGAACGACTGTCTTGAAAGCCTTGTTGAAATGACAAAGACGGGCGGAGTTATTCCGAGATGGCCTATGGGAGCAGGCTATGCTTCTTCAATGCACGGTGATCCAGCGAATATCGTCATAACGGAAAGCTATCTGAAGGGCTTCAGAGATTTTGACGTTGAGACACTTTATTCATATATGAAAAACTCTTCCGAAAACGCTGTTCACAGGTCAGGTCGTAATTTCGTCGAACTGTATAACGAATACGGATATATCCCCGATGACCTTGCAAACGGTGAAGAATCTGTAAGCTTTACTCTTGAATATGCGTGGGAAGACAATGCAATAGCAGTTCTGGCTGATGCTCTCGGCTATACGGAAGACGCTCAGAGATATTATGAAAAGTCGATGTACTACAAAAACGTTTTCAATCCTGAGACAAAATACTTCCAGGCACGAAACGCTGACGGTACCTTCGTATGGAATTTCAGCCCGTACATCACTTCTTTCTACGATGCAGTTATGATTAAAAAATTTGCTGCTTGTTACTGCGAAGGCAGTGCAAGACAGTGGCGTTGGAACGCTCTTCACGACATTGACGGAATGATTGAGCTTTTCGGCTCAAAGGAATATTTCGTCAGTGAGCTCAACGACTTTATGAAAGACGCTTCACTCAGCCGTGCGGCAATTGATCCCGGTCACGGCTTCTGGATCGGCAATCAGCACGATATACACACACCGTACCTCTTCGCTGATGCAGGCAGACCTGACCTTACACAGAAGTGGGTACGCTGGACTCTCGACAACCGCTTCAGCGACGACGTCAACGGACTTGACGGTAACGATGACGGCGGTACACTCAGCTCCTGGTACGTATTCTCCGCAATGGGCTTCTATCCCCTTGCAGGTACCGATAAATACTGGCTCGGCTCTCCGAACATCGACAGTGCCGAAGTTAAACTAGGAAACGGCAAGACACTCAGCATCAAGGCAGAGAACCAAGGCAAAAAGAACGTATATGTTGAAAGCATAACTCTCAACGGTACCCGTCTTGACGGATGCTACGTCACTCACGATCAGCTTATGAACGGAGGAGAACTTGTCTTCACAATGACCTCAAAGGCTTAAGGAGGAAACTAAATGTTAGCATATATCAAAGCTATATTCTGCGTTTTCGAAACTCTCCTGCTGTCAATCGGCATAATTCCCGTTGATCAAAACATTAACTACGGCGGCACACCGTATACCCCTCCCGCTGTTGTAAATGAAATGGTTCTGGTCAACGACGGAGCTTCGGATTATGTTATCGCAACAGCAGACAAAACGGATGAATGCATAGGTACTGCGGCACTTGAGCTTCAGACTTATATTGAGAAAATCAGCGGTGCCGTACTCGACATCGTAACAGAATCCGAACTCGGAGAAAACGACAAGGCTATTCTTGTTGGTGAAACCGAAGCCGAAAAGGATGTAGTGGAAATTGACCGTTCAGGCATCAAGGCTGACGGATTCCGACTTTACTCCGACGGCAAGTATCTTGTTATCGCAGGTGCGGACAGCAGAGGCACACTCTACGGTGTCTACACATTCCTTGAGGAATATCTCGGTGTCCGTTGGTTTACTCCGACACTTGAGGTTGTTCCCGAAAACGAAGACATTATAATCGATGCCAATATCGACAGAACGGTTGAGCCGTCATTCGCAGTACGACGCAATGACTGTGCAGGTACAAATGATGCTCACCGTGCAAGAACAAAGATGAACGTATCGTTCTGGCAGCCTGCAACAGCATACGGAGGTGCACTGACATACGTTGTATGGGACGCTTCACTCCCCTCACTTGTTCCCGATTCACTCTTTGCTGAGCATCCCGAATATTTCGCTCTTCTCGAGGACGGAACACGTTCAACAGATCACGTCTGTCTGACACATCCCGACGTGCTTGACATAACAATTGAAAGTGTCCGCACAGCCATTGAGAACAACAAAATGGGTGCAAAATATGTTCACATCGGACAGAAGGATAATCAGAACTATTGCCGCTGTGAAAACTGTACCGCTCTTTACGAAAAGCACGGCAGTATCTGTGCTCCGACACTGATCTTTACAAACAAGCTTGCGGATGCACTTGACGAAGATTATCCCGACTTTATGTTCACCTTCTTCGCCTACCTTGAAACAGAAAGACCGCCGACAGACCTTACACTCAGATGTAATGACAATGTCGCTCCCGTTCTCTGCGGTCTTCACACAGCCTGCAGAAGCCATCCGCTGACAGAGTGCGGTCACTATGACATCCAGCAGGAAACTCTCCTTACAGCTTATGGTGAATATGAGCCGCGGATTGCAAAGGATTTCGAAAACTGGACCAAGGTTGCCGATACAACCTATATCTACGATTACACAATCAACTTCCTGAACGTTGCACAGTTCTTCTCAAACCTCGGCACAATGCAGTCAACAATGAAGTATATGCACGATATCGGCATTACAGGCTACATCTACAACTGCGGTGACGGACATTGGGCAGCCTTCAACGAGCTTCGCAACTACCTGCTTACAAAGGTTCAGTGGGATGTTGACTGTGACGTTGAATATCATATGATTGACTTCCTCAAGGCTTATTACGGTGAAGATGCCGCTCCTTATATCAAGGAAATCCTCGATATTCAGACAGCACAGATTGCCGCAACAGCTCACGCTTATGATTTTGACTGGCACTACCAGTCAGGTTATTATCCGATTCACACAATCTCCAAGCTCGACAGACTCTGGAAGAAAGCACTGAATGCTGACATCACAGACGAACAGAGGTTCAACGTAGAGGTTGCAAACCTCAGCTGGGAATACTTCAAAGCAAATCAGTTCCTCGGAAAGTATTTCTTCCTGAATCCGTTCAGGCTCAAAGCAAATGAAGAGCTTTACGATGCATTCAAGTCTCACGGAATCAACAGAGTTTCATCATTCGCAACAATTCCCGAAAACAAAGAAGACGTTGACTTTATGCTACGTCCGTTCAATTGGGGTTAAGAAAAAGCCGAGAGTCGTTGACTCTCGGTTTTCTTTGTTTATTCTGATTATTCAACCGTAATCTGCACTCTGCCGTTTGAGATAACCTTAAGAGTAAGGGTTGCGGTTTCTGCATTCCAGGTTTCGCTGAGCTTTGCACCGTTTGTACCTGCTGCGGACACTGTCGGCTTTTCACTGAATCCCTTAAGCTCGATAGTTGTTTCACGGAAGTTCTTCGGGTCACTTCTCTTCTCACCGAAAGCATATTTGCACATAAACTCGTACTCAGATTCACGTCCGTTGCAAACATCGTCAGTATCAAGTCTGAGATTACACATATCAATATTGATTCTGTCATCATCCTCGGTGATTATAGCATAGGTGTGTGCCTCAAGCTTAAGATCAATATTCTTCTGTGTTTCGGGCAATGTGTAATTGACCGTCTGCATTGCATCAATTGTTTTGTTCTCGTTGCTGTTGAAAGCATAAATGTGGTCATTGATGTCAAACAGCACTCCATCACCTGTGTAGATCTTCTCATAATACTTATTGAAGAAATTTACTTTAATCGGGTTTATAAACAGGAAACGGAAGAAATAATTGAAGTCGTTAAGAATGAATGCATCCGGTAAAACTTCCTTTGCATCCGAATAAATCGGAAGTATCGGCATCACGTAATACCTGCCTGTTGACGGAACCCAGTCCTTTGTACAGTCAAGATAAATGTTCGTAAACTTCTCCTGGAAGAATGTGAACTTGTCACAGTAGAGTCCCTGAAGAACGTGTGCATCGTTACCCATAAGTGCATTTGCAATAGGATTGGTCATTTTATATGCGACCTTGATTTCGTCCTTTACCTGATCCTTATCCGGCACTGAGCCGTTGAGCACATACTGATAGAACGGATAAAGCACATCGTAGAATGTCGGCGTCATAATAACGTCAGTACCGATATACTGGTAAAGTCCGCCTCGGCTGAAGGTTCCTTCAATGGCATAAACCGTTGCACCTGCAACCGCGTCGGCAATCATATCAATACCGTAGAGTGCGGGAGGATATTTCGCTGTATGAATTGCGTCAGCTTCATTAGGACCTACACCGAGATCATCATAATCTATGAAACCCTCCTCATACCAGAGGAAGTTTTCAAGATTCACGCCCCAGTTGCCGCAGACACCGTCCAGCCAACATCCGAAGATATTTGCCTGAGAAGCGAAGTGTCTGCCGTGACCGTTGTGCTTATCCATAATAATTATGTTTTCGCTGTTGTTCTTGAACATATCATAAAGCTCTCTGTCCTTGAGAACATGATTAACGTAATTGGATTTCTGCCAATAGATATATTCCATATCCTGCCAGATAAAGAGTCCACCGTTTTCAATACAAGCCTTAACGCAGGACTTCATTCGTGCAAGGATGTTTTTGTGAACACCTTGGTCGTCGGTAACTCCTTCATAAGCAAGCTTTTTATTTGTAACACCGTTTGTTGAAAGCTCAACCTGAACAAAGCCCATAAGCACTGTGTACTTCTTAAAGAAATCGGAAAGCTGTTCCTGTGTGAACGGATCACGCTGCTTGCTTGTGCAGAAGCATTCTGACTGAAGAACAACAGGAATATTTGCGACCTCGAGAAGGTCAAGCAAGCCGTACCAATAATCAAGCTGTTCCTGAGGTGTCATATAAGCAGGACCCTCGTCCATATAGATAACGGTAAAGTTTCTTACATCCTCGGGTAATGCATAATACGTCTTGATTGCCGAATCAGCCGCAACCTCAGGAATATGCATATTACCTACCGGAGCATTTCTTATCATAAACAGCGGATTTTCCTCGTCAACATACAGACGCAAGCCTTCAACCTGCTTACGTGTTCTCGGTTGAGTTGACTGAGTTTCAAGCTCGGGAAGATTAACGTATTCACTTTGCGTTCCCGTAGCCGCAACCTGCAAGGGCATCAGCATAACACAAAGCACTGCAAGAACTAAACATAATACTTTTTTCATAAAGCATCCCTCCGATTTTCTATTCTAACACAAAAGTGAATATATAGGTTAACAAAAAATGCACCTCGGAGTTATCCAAGGTGCACAAAAATCAATAACCGTATTTTTCTCTGAATTCTTCTCTTGTATTACGTGTGAGAAGCTTCTCACCGTCAAAGATAAGAATGCAGTAAGCGTGTCCGCACTTCTTACCCTGCTCAAACCACTCAGCAAAAGCTCTCTGCATGCTTGTATTTCTCGGGAGCTCGTGCACACGTTTGTGTTCGTTTTCTACGCCGTAAATTCTCCATGCATCGCCGAAGTCGTATGTTCTTGTGATATCAAGCGGCTCGTAGTCGAGAATAAAATCTCTTACCTTTGACTTTTCGGGAAGAATATTGAGGTTGTCGGGATAGAGAAGCCATGAACCACAGCACACTACCATCGGACCACCGTTAAACCTGTCCTTGAAGAATTCGTAAGCCTTTTTGTATGAATCCATTCTCACTTCATAATCAAGGCTGCCGAGATGTGACGGAATATGCATACCGAGTACGAACTGGCTGTCGTGAAGCTCAATGCCGTGCTCGTAATAGAAATCCTCACAGAAATCTGCAAGCTCATACTGGAATCTGCCGATACCGAAACGCTCAAGAGTATAGAACTGCTTGAACCAGCCCTCAACAAATACACCGGGAACACCGTAGTTTTCAATACATTCGAGCATCTTTACCTTAAGGTCGATGATTGTGTTCCAGTAAATCTCCTCGCTGATACCCTTTTTCTTATAAAGTGCGAGCAACGGCTTTGTACAGTTGATAAGCAATACGAGCTTTACAGTGTGCTCGTGCTCCCCGATCATCTCCGCAAGTGCTGTTACCTTATCCTTGAAAGCGTCAAAGTTCTTCTTTTTAAGCCAGTAAGCACGATACATTGACTCATAGAGTGCGTTTGCTTTTTCATTCTTGAGAATCTTCTCTTCAGCTCTGATAATTACTTCTTTTGCTTCTGCAGGATATTCCTGCTTTTCCATTACAAGAAGTGCGTGATTGTAATTCTTCATATTCTTACTCCTTATCTTCAGGTGCATAGACCATATAATAGTTGTGGATTTTTTCGAGCTTATAAAACTCTTCCTTGATTACCTTAAATCCGAGCTTTTCATAAAAGCCGACATTGTCGGGATTCTGCGTTTCAAGACCTATCTTGTAGCCCTGAGGGACAAATTCTTCAATGCCTTTGAGTATCATCTCTTTCGCAATACCCTTGCCCTGATGCTTCGGGTCAACAAAAACGGGAGAGATTATAAGTGTATTCTTCTCAAACACCTTTGAGTCAAGGTGGCTGTATGCCATAAGGGTTCTGACCGTTGAATCTATGTAATAGCAAAGGAACACCCAGTTGGGGCATTTGAGAAAATCCAGAACGGTATACTCGTTGTGAGCATCTCTCCAGACGCAAAGTGCCCTCGCCTCATCATCAACATAGAAAACGTCGCACTTATTGGAAGAAGTAAGCCTTTCCAGAAGGAAGTGATAGACAAATTTCTTTCGTCTTCCGACATTTTTCGTTGCATAAGCGTGGACAGGGTCATTGACAAAGCTTTCTGCCGCCATACGGGCATAATACTTCAGCGTTTCTCTGTCAAGTTCAGTTACTCTTTTCATAAATAACCTCGCAAAAATTAATGTATGTATTCTACCATACTTTTTTGTGAAATGCTACAGTTGATTCACACAAAGAAAACGGGCGGTTTTCAGCCGCCCAACATATTTATAATAACACAGAAAAACCTTGCGTGTCAATGCTTTTGACGTCGTAACGGAAGATTTCTGTGTTTTGCATAATTTGAGGGTTTTAAGTTTATTGAACATTGCGAATTGAAAAACCGTGTTTTCTGTGTTATATTATAGACGCAGAAAGGAACAGGTGATACCAATGAACAGGTAACAACCAGAGTTTCATTTTAAAATCAAATACAGTTTCTGATCAGATTCTGAAATCCGGGTAGTCATAACAGACAACTCAAAGAAAGTGGTAAAAAAGAATTTCAGGTTTAATCACAACTAATTTGAAATTAAAATGAACAAACTTTAATAATCAGAACAAAATTTTAAAATGCTAATGGGAACCTGAAATATTTCAATCAGCAACCGTAAAAACATTTAAAATGGAATTCAGGATTGTTAAAGAGCTTTCTAAATCAAGAAAGAGAGGTAAATAAAAAGATGTTAGATATCAAGAGTGAACAGAAATAACCCTTAACCGGCTCAAATGTGTAAAGAAACATTCGGTTAAGGGTTATTTCAATTTTATATGATTTGTGACGTCCGCAGGGGCGTTTATTTTTTTGCGTAAAAAAACAGAAAACACCTGAAATTGCAGGTGTTTTCTTCGGTTATATTATACCACACCCGACAACATAAAACAAGACTGGTATTCTTATAAAAAACACGTTATACTTTCAAAAGAAAGCTTATTTTTTTCCGTTTAGCACTATTGAATATGCGGAGCGTTGGTGATATAATTTCTCTATATGTTCTGAGGAGGATTATTATGGATAAGAAAATTATTGTTGCTGGTCTCGGTCACGGCGGTATTGCTGCTGCCGCTATCCTTGCTGAGGCAGGATATGACGTTACTGTTTATGAAGCAAAGGCTGAGGGTACTCTCGGCTACGACTGGACAGATATTTTTGATCCCAAGGCTCTTAAAATTGCAAAGGTTCCGATGCCTGACGAGGATAAATTCGAATACAAAGAGGATATGACATTTGTTGCTCCCAACGGTACATCCATGCTCCGTCAGCACGTACCCTTTGAAAAGCTTGAAATCAAAATGGAACGTAAGGATATATACGAGCTTCTCATCAACAACGCTGTAGAAAAGGGCGTTAAGATCGTTTATGAGTGTGAGGTGCTCAAGCCCATTATGCTCGGCAGCCGTGTTGCAGGTATCCGCACTTCAAACGGTGATTTCTTTGCCGATCTTATCATCGATGCCTGCGGTATGAATTCACCCGTGCGCCGTAATCTCCCCTCTTCTCTTATGATTCAGAAAGAAATCACACGCAAGCAGAAGGTTACTATTTACAGAGCTTTCTATAACAAGGCAAGTGATGAGGAGGTTGCCGCTAAGTTCAAGGTACTTATCCGTCCCGAAGGTGTTGAGGGTATTGCGTGGGTAGCATCCGAGGATGAGCACACAGACCTTCTTGTCGGCAGATTTGAAGACGTAGGTATGGATGAAATCGAGCGATTTGCCGAGTATCTCCGTCCGACAAATCCCCGTCTCGGCACAAAGATTATCCGCGGCGGTCAGTTTGTTGAAATTCCCGTCCGTCATCCCCTCTCAGTTATGGTTGCTGACGGCTATGCAGCAATCGGTGACAGTGCATTTATGACAGTACCTCTCATCGGTTCAGGTATCGCCAACTCCCTCAAGGCAGCACGTATTCTTGCGGAAACAGTTATCAACGACCCGACTCAGGGCTTCGGTGTTGACGTGCTCTGGAAATATCAGGTGCTTTTCTTCAAGCATCTCGGTACAGGCCTCGCTCCGCTTGAATGCATCAAAAACCTTATGTTCAAGTTCACTCCCGAGGATCTTGACTATTGCTTCGATTCGGGTATTCTTAACGATTACAACGTAACAATGACCGCAGACTTCGGCAGCTTTTTTGACCTCGTTGATTTCACAGACGTAACCGATCTTCTCAACAAAGCAAAGCAGTCCTGCTCCGACCCTGAGCTTCTCAAAAAGATGATCGGTGCAGGCAACAGAATCTCCCTTGCAACGGCAACCTGCCTCGCAATTCCGAGAAGATGGGACAGAAAGCTTGTTGAAATCTGGGCAAAGGGTTACGATAAGATTTTTTAAATAAATAAAAACAACACAAAGGAGGTCTGATACGTGAGAGCCGTAGACTTCAAAGCAAAAGCCCATATATTCAGAAACACGGCTTTTATGCTTAAATGCAGTTTAAAAAGTTCGCCTCTGGCAACTATACTTATTTACCTTGCATACATTGCGGAAAATGTTTACTATGCCGTTGTTTTCAACGTTATGTTCCTTCAGACGGCACTTTCTATTATTGAAGGTAACGGAACCTTCAGAGAATTCGCAATCCGTATAAGCATTATCATTTTCGGAAAGCTCGCTGTCGACCTTTTCAGTTATATCGTTTTCCATCCCGTACGTGAAAAGTACGAAATAAAATATGAGGGTTATCTGAACAGGATGATTTTTGAAAAGGCTCAGCAGGTTGAGCTCGCCTGCTATGAAAACCCCGACTTCTTCGACAACTACAACCGTGCAACGTGGGTTGTTGAAAAAGGTGCTTATAAGCGTATTATCGAGGGCTCTGCCTGGACAATCGGTTCGGTTGTCAGCATAATTTTCCTTGCGATTTACCTTTATCAGCTCGACCCGTTGCTTCTTCTGATAATGATCTGTCCTGTTATCGTTATGGCATTCAGGATTATGAGAAACAGCGTTGAATTTCAGAAAGAAAAGGAAATGACTCCCTTTGAAAGACAGAAGGACTATACAAAGCGTACCGTTCTTCTCAAGGATTTTGCAAAAGAAATCAAGACAACAAGCATTTTCGAGGTTGTCAAACGCCGCTTCAGGAGTGCCGTTGACAGCAACATAAAGCTTATAAACAAGTACGGCTGGAGAATCGTTGTTCTCGAAGTGCTCAGCGACTTCTTCGGTGAAGTTATTCCCATTGCAGGCGGCTTTGCTTACGGTTGCTACAGACTTATTGTAAGACAGGATCTGCCGATTGCTGACTTCTCCGTTCTTATATCCGCAATCACAAACTGCCGTAACAAGCTCAATCAGCTTGCACACTATTTTACAATGCAGCAGAAGCACTGCCTCTGGGTACAGAATCTGCGTGAATTCCTCGCTTATGAGCCTCAGGTCAAGGGCGGTACTCTTGAGCCCGGTGAATTCGAAAGCATCGAATTCAAAAACGTTTCTTTCCGTTACGGTGAAAATAAGGACTATTCAATCAGAAATGTTTCCTTCAGAATTGATAAGGGACAGAGCATTGCTGTTGTCGGTCATAACGGTGCGGGTAAGACCACACTTTCAAAGCTTATGATGAGACTTTACGATGTCAGTGAGGGTGAAATCCTCTACAACGGAGTCAACATCAAGGAATACGACCTTCTGAAATACCGTGAAAAATTTGCAAGTGTTTTCCAGGATTACAGAATCTTTGCGATGACGGTTGCGGAAAATGTTCTTATCCGTGAGGTCGATGAAGATAACATCCCGCTTGCACAGAAGGCTCTCAGGCAGAGCGGTGTTTACGACAAGATTCTTACCCTTGACGAAAAAGAAAATACTATCCTCACCCGTGAGTTTGACGATGAGGGTGCATTGCTTTCGGGCGGCGAGAGTCAGAAGGTTACAATCGCAAGAATGTTTGCAAAGAGTTTTGACGTTGCAATTCTTGACGAGCCGTCATCTGCCCTTGATCCCGTTGCTGAAACTAAAATGTATGACAGCCTTATGGAAGGTACAAAAGATAAGACTGTTATTTATATCTCCCACCGTCTTTCAAGTGCTACGAGAAGTGACAATATTCTTGTATTTGCAGGCGGAAAGCTCATTGAAAGCGGTACTCACGAAGAGCTGATGAACCTTGACGGTGAATACTGTAAGATGTTCACCCTGCAGGCATCAGGTTACAGAGAGGAGGGTGATGACGATGAAGAATAAAAAGAATCAGGAGAAGGCACACAGCTTTAAAAACTATATGTTTATGCTGAAATTCGTCATGAAGAACTCCCCCGGACTGCTCTTCTCTCTCCTGTTTTTTGACGTGCTTTCAAACCTTCCGTGGTTACTTTCAAACGTCGTGCTTCTTAAGTACATAATCGATGTTGTCACTGAAGGTGTCAATCTTTACCGAATCGCAGTTGCGTGTCTTATTTTTGCCGTGATTGTTGTTATCGGTAACCTCGGTAACACTTTGTTCTATGAAGTTTACCGACCGAAGCAGAGTGAAAAGCTCCACTACAAGCTCTACTCTATGATTTACGAAAAAGCGGCAAAGATGGATTTTGAGTCTTACGACAATCCTGAGTTCTACAACGATTTTGTTCTTGCAATGAATACGATGAGTGACCGTGTCGACAGTATTCTTTTAAGTACTCAGGACTTCTTCACACACGCCGTTTCTATCATTTCAATCACCGCGGTTATTGTTACCATTGACCCTGTCTGCTTCATTTTCATTGCACTGTGCGTAGGCATAATGGTGCCCGTAGGCAGACTGATTGCAAAGGTCAACGTAGATAAAAAGAAGGTAATGACTCCTCTCGACAGAAAAAATCTTTACTTCTCACGTGTGTTCTATCTTCAGGACTACGCCAAGGAGCTCAGACTCAACCCTGTCGGAGAGATGATTGAAAGACGCTATAATAAAAATATTTTTGACAGAATTTCGGCAATTGCTCCTTTCCTTAAAAAGCAGTGGATTCTCTACTTCAATCAGGAAAGTCTGCCGATGACATTGCTCATCTGCTTCGGCGTAACACTCTATATGGGTTACAAGGCAATTGTTACAAAGGGAATCAGCCTCGGCAGCTTTGCCGCAACCTTCAACGGTGTCAGCTCAGTCAGCAACAGCGTATTCGCAATGACAAGCTGGTTTGCACTTCGCGTACGCGAAAACGGGCTTTACGTTGAAAAGTATAAAAAATTCATGTCGGCTGAAGAAAAAATCAAGGACGGAGGACTCGACAGAAAGCTTGAGAAGCCCGAAAGCATCCGTCTTGAAAATGTATCCTTCACCTACCCCGGCTGTGACAAGCCGACACTCAAGAACATCAATCTTGAAATCAAGCCTTACCAGAAGATAGCACTCGTCGGTTACAACGGTGCAGGTAAGACAACACTTACAAACCTTATTCTCCGCCTCTACGACGTCACAGAAGGCAAGATAACCGTAGGCGGCACCGATATCAAAGAATGGAATATCCGCTCTTATCACAGCAACTATGCCGCAGTTTTCCAGGATTTCTCACTCTTCGGTGCAACACTCGGTGAAAATGTGGCAATGCACGAAAATCCCGACAAGCAGAGAGTTCTCAAGGCACTTGAGGAAAGCAGCTTCAACAAAGAACTGCCCGACGGAACAGATTCCGTGCTGCTCAGAGAATTTGACGATAACGGTGTTTCACTCTCAGGCGGTGAGGCTCAGAAGGTTGCCGTTGCACGTGCTTTCTACAAGGACTGTCCGTTTGCAATTCTTGACGAGCCGAGTGCAAACCTCGACCCCGTTTCCGAGTATGCTCTTAACGAAGCTATGGCAAGAGCGGCTGAAAACAAGACGGTTATTTTTATCTCGCACCGTCTTTCAACAACGGTTATGGCTGACGTTATCTATATGCTTGAAAAAGGTGAAATTGTCGAAAGCGGTACTCACGAAGAGCTGATGGCACTCAACGGAAAGTATGCTTATATGTTCAACCTTCAGGCTGAAAAGTATAAAGAAGAACAGCAATAAAAAACAGTTGCATTTCGTTGTGAAATGCAACTGTTTAATTTTATTATACAAGCTCGATTGTGTAGTTGTAATCAGTGTACCAGGCTCCTGCGGAGAAGCTTCTTGCACGGATTTCTACAGTATCCTCATAAACCTCGATCGCAAAGCCTGTGCCGTTTGCAATTCTGCCTCTCATTGTCAGATACATATATGCAGGAAGATTTACTGAATGGAATGAACCATCAGACTCTACACTGAGATATCCGAAAACATCTTCCTGGCTCTCGTTTGTGAAACCGCTGTGAACATGGCCCGTGAGCATAAATACGTTGTCATAAGATTTGAGGATAGCCTCAACCTCTGCTGACTTGTCACCGATACCGCCGTCATCGGGCATCGGCTCGTCATCGCCCCATGTTTCGGGGAGACCGTGGCTCTCGTTAATCGGCCAGTGGCATACTACAAAAATCGGAAGTCCGTCCTGAGAAGCCTTTTCCATTTCAGCTTCAAGCCATTCAACCTGCTCGTCACTTACTGTCATAGCAACGTGGTCAGCCTCACTGCCGAGAACGATGAATGTATAGCCGTTTATCTTCGTTGAGTAGTAAACCTCGTCAATTTCACGGTCTGCAATTTCTTTGTTATAGTCAATGAAAAGCTTTCTTGAAAGTGCATAATCATCGTCACTTGTCCATGTATCGTGATTGCCCTGAGCAAGAAGAATTGTCTTTGCAGGAGTGTAGTCTGCAAAAGCACTTGCAAGCATTGCCCACTCTTCAGGCTCACCGTGGTCGGTAAGGTCACCCGTGCAGATGAGTGCATCGTACTGACTCTCTGCCTGCTGCATATCCTGAAGACCGAAGCGAAGCATATCGGCACGTGCTGTTTCCTCTGTCATATGAATGTCGGATATGACCGCCATATTAAGCTTGCAATCCTCATACAAGGGCTTTGTCGGTGCTGTGAAATTTCCGAAGAACACACCGAAGAAAACCTGTAAAACTGTCAGTATAGCTGATACCAAGCCTTTGATAAATGTTATAAATCCAAACATAAAAACACCGTCCTTTGACAGATATGATAACAGATTTTTTCTTATTTTACAATATTTAAAAATACATTTGATTTAAAATATCAACTGTGGTACTATATAGAAAATATTTCTACGGAGTGATTGTATGTTTTTTATCGCTTTAAGAAGGGCATTAAGCATCGTGCTTTCGTTCATTTTCGGTTTCTTTACATATCCGTTCAGCTATCTTCCTGCTAAGGTTGATGACAGCTTCGATATTGAAAACGGCAGTTTCAGTAATACAAGTATATTTCTCAACGGTGAGGATGAGGAAATCATCACTGAGGATTCCGTTGTGATTGAAGACGGAAGTCTCCTGCTCGACAGTCAGAAAGAAATCAGCTTTAAGGATATCACACACGGCTGGTTCAATTACTACGGTATCACATACACAGCCGATGCTCATATCAAAGGTACTCTCAATTACCGTTGCGGTGCTGTAAAAAGAAGTGAAAACTTCTTCCTTGAGCCCGGAGAGAATATGAGCTTTTATTCATTTATCAACAATATGCTCTCAGGCACAAAGGCTAACGGTATTTATTCTGTTACATTTGAGCCGTTGAGCTCCGATAAAGCTCAGCTGAAAATTCACGGACTTGCACTCTTTAACAGAGAAATTCCCGATGAGTATGTTTACATTCAGGATGACACTTACAAAATCGGTGTAAATCTTCTCTGGGGCGGTGCCCTGAGTTATGTGGAAGACCTCAATTCCAATGTTGAAGCAGTTGAAGTTGACGGAAGAGTTTTTGTTGACTCCAACGCAGGTGAGCGTTACAACGCAAAGGTTGTCAACAAGAACGTAAATCTCATTAACCGTTTCGATCCCGGCAGACTTGTTCAGCAGTCCTATTACGGTTCGACAGGCGGCGATTATGAAAGCGGAATTTTTATGGGTAACGTCTGGGCATACAACCCCGTTCAGGGCGGTAATCAGTTTGGCGACAACAGTAAAATTGTTGACCTGCGTTGTGACGATACTTCTATCTACATAAAGTGTCAGCCTCTTGACTGGGCTAAAGAGAAGGAACATATTACTCCCTCATATATGGAGGCTACATACAAGATTGAAAATAACAACGTCCATGTTTCGTGCCGTTTCCTTGATTTTTCAGGACGTGATCCGTTGGTACGCGATCAGGAAATCCCTGCCTTCTACTGCATTGAACCTTTCAACAGATTTATCTACTACGGCGGTGACAAGCCGTGGACAAACGATGCACTCTCAGTTGAGCCCGACCTCATCTTCTGGCCCGATGCAGGTTATCCCAAGTTCGATTCTTCCGAGAACTGGGCAGCATTCATCGGTGAGTTTGATGACAGCTTCGGAATCGGCATCTATGTGCCTGGCGAAACAAGCTTCCTGACAGGTGTATGCAACCGTGAAAATACAACAAACCATGATCCGTCCGTTGACGCTACAACATCTTACATCGCAGTTATCAGAGTTATGGCTTTTGAGAGCTATTCACCTTTTGAATATGACTACTACCTCACGACGGGTACTTCGGATGAAATGAGAAATAATTTTAAAGAAATTGCACAGTAAAACACATCAAAAAACAGGCTTACGGAACCACCCGTAAGCCTGTAATCTTTATTTCTTTGAATGGCAGACATCACTCATTGCACAGCCTGAGCATCCGCAAGAGCAGGATGATTTGCCTTTTTTCTTGTCAATTATTGATTTTGCAACGATTCCTACGAACACTGCAACAACAATTACAAGAACGATAATTGTAGGTAAATTCATAAGGAAACCTCCTTATTTAATCTTAGTTCTGATTTCGTTTTTATTCTTTCTTACAAGCATATAGATCATAAATACAAGCACTGCACTTGCCGCAACAGTACCGATAATGTTACCGCCGCCGACAAACCATGAACCGAGCTGGAACACGATGAGTGAAATTGCATAAGCAAAGACACACATATATGTGATTGCACCGATTGTCCATTTTGCATTGTTCATTTCACGTCTTATTGCACCCATAGCCGCAAAGCACGGAGCACAGAGAAGATTGAATATCATAAATGAGAAGCCTGCAAGCTTGCTTCCGCCGAAAATCTCCTGGCCGATAATAGCAAGACGTGTTGCTTCTGAGCCGCCACCTTCAACAAGCTCGAAAGCAAGGTTAGCGTCAGCCATTGATGAAAGTGAGCCGAATACACCGACAACCTCTTCTTTAGCAACAAGGCCGAGGATTGTAGCAACGGCTGCCTGCCATGTACCGAAGCCGAGGGGAGCAAAGATAACCGCAACCGCACCGCCTAAAACCTCAAGGATTGACTTGCCTGCATTCTCTTCTGTGATGTAATGGAAGCCGCCCTCAAATGAAAGTGAGTTAAGCACCCAGATTACAATACTTGCGGCAAGGATAACCGTACCTGCACGTTTGATGAATGACCAGCCACGCTCCCATGTTGTACGCAGGATATTTGATGCGAGAGGTACATGATAAGCAGGAAGCTCCATAACAAACGGTGATGCATCACCGGCAAAAGCCTTTGTTTTCTTCAGGATTATGCCTGATACTACAACCGCTGCAACACCGATGAAATATGCCGCTGTTGCGATAAGCGGACTGTTACCGAAAAGAGCCGAAGCGATAAGACCGACAATAGGCATCTTAGCACCGCAAGGGATAAAGCAAGTGGTCATAATTGTCATTTTACGGTCACGGTCCTGATCGATTGTACGGCTTGCCATAACTCCCGGAACACCGCATCCCGAGGCGACGAGCATGGGTATGAAGCTCTTACCTGAAAGACCGAACTTTCTGAAAAGGCGGTCCATAATAAAGGCAACTCGGGACATATATCCACAGTCTTCAAGTAAAGAGAGGAGGAGGAACAAGATGACCATCTGCGGAACAAATCCGAGAACTGCACCTACGCCGCCGACAATACCGTCTGCAACAAGGCTTACAAGCCAGGCCGCACAACCGATAGACTCGAGTCCTGTTGTAACAGCAGGAACGATTGTTTCGCCGAAAAGAGTGTCGTTCATAAAGCCGACAGTCCAGTCGCCGATTGTACCGATTGAAATTGTGTACACAAGCCACATAATTACAACAAAAATCGGCAGAGCCAGAATTCTGTTTGTAACAATCTTATCAATCTTATCAGATACCGTAAGTCTGCCTGCGTGCTTTTTCTTACAGCATCCCTGCAGGATTTTTTCGATATACACATATCTGTCATTGGTGATAATGCTTTCTGCATCGTCATCCATTTCCATTTCGACATCCCTGATGTCAAACTCAATGTGTTCAAGAGTTGTTTTATCAATATTGAGCTGTTCGAGCACTTTTTCATCACGCTCAAAGATTTTTACAGCATACCATCTCTGCTGTTCTTCGGGCATATTATGTACAGCCGCCTCTTCGATATGTGCAATCGCGTGTTCAACCGCACCTGAGAAGATGTGAGCTATATGTGCCTTACCTTTTCTGCCCTGCTTTGCAGCTTCAATCGCGGCATCTGCGGCTTCCTGAATGCCCTCACCCTTGAGTGCTGAAATCTCAATAACGGGACAGTGAAGCTTCTGCGAAAGAATATCGATATTGATCTTGTCACCGTTTTTGCGGACAAGGTCCATCATATTGATTGCGATAACAACGGGAATACCAAGCTCAATCATCTGAGTTGTAAGATAAAGGTTACGCTCAATGTTTGTTCCGTCAACGATGTTGAGAATAGCATCGGGACGCTCACCTACGAGATAGTTTCTGGCAACAACCTCTTCAAGAGTGTACGGTGAAAGTGAATAGATACCCGGAAGGTCAGTGATAACAATATCCTTATCCTTTCTGTAGGCACCTTCCTTTTTCTCAACCGTAACGCCCGGCCAGTTGCCGACATACTGGTTTGAGCCTGTCAGAGCATTGAATAATGTTGTCTTACCGGAGTTAGGGTTACCGGCAAGAGCGATTTTAATAGCCATATAATTGCCTCTCTTTCATTGGTTAGCCTCAGCTAACTTTAAAACCGAAAAAATTTTGGGAGATTCCTCTCCCCTTTTTATTCTACCTCTACCATTTCGGCATCAGCTTTTCTTAAAGAAAGCTCGTAGCCGCGCAGATTAATCTCAATCGGGTCGCCGAGAGGAGCTACCTTGCGGATATAAATTTCAACTCCCTTAGTGATTCCCATATCCATAATTCTGCGTTTGAGGGCTCCTACACCGTGAAGCTTTACGACCTTGACGGTCTGACCGATTTTTGCATCCTTGAGTGTTTTCACTGTTTTTCCCTCCTGAAAACGGATTTATGTAAGTTAGCCACCGCTAACTGCAAGTTATAAAAGACAGTTAGCATCTGCTAACCACAAGTATAATAACGTATTATACAATATTTGTCAAGAGTTTTTTGAAAATTTTTAGAGTTTAAAATGTTTTTATAAAGAAAGACGGCCAGCTTCCTGACCGTCTTAGTACATTTATTCTTAAATTCCGTTGGTTTTAGCCGTAACTGTTATGGTAAATCAAACCATCCGCGTGGACCGAAGAACTTGTATGTAGCATCACTTGCGAACTTGAATACCTTTGTGAGAATATCGTCTGTCTTGTCCTCTTCCTCTGCCGGGTAAACCTCACCGCGTGACTTTGCTCTTGCTGCATAGAATTCTTCCTGTGCCTCTTCGAGAGCCTCGGTATCAACAACTGTGTTTTCAATCACAGCCTCAACCTTTGCAATTGCAGCCTGAAGCTCTGCTGCTACAACAGGATCAAGAGAAGCGAAATCAGTGTTATTCTTTGCATAATTCACATCGTTGATGATTCCCTTTGTGTTTCTCGCTGTGTTGAACTGCGGGAAACGGTCAGGATATGAGTATACGTCTGTAAAATTCTCATTAGTAAGAAGCTCAACAGCAAGTCTCATAACAACGTCGTTGCTACCTGTTCTCTCGTGGTTCTGGTTGTAGAAATAGAATGTATGGTCAGGGAGAAGACCTGCACGTGCATCGACGATGTTATGGGGGTCGATGTGGTTATGATTCATATTTGTACAATGCGGATTTTCTGTTACATAGCCTTCGGGAAGCTCAACGTCAACACCGTAGCTTACAGCACCCATTGATGTTGATTCAAGCTGGATAATACCATCTGCATTCACGTCGTCCCAGCTGTCAACAATCGCATAAAGAGAATAGTTGTATCCGCAGATGTCGAACACCTTAACACCTGAATCGATTGCATCAAGGATGTTCCGGTCAGCATTACACTGAGCCTCATAGAAGATATCTGTCTGACGTCTGATTTCCTTTGTGCTTTCATCTGAAAGATAAATCTCAGCACCTGCAGGATAATTCTCCTTCGGGCAAAGACCCCAGATGAGTGTGCTGTATCTCAGACCGCCGATAAGACCTTCAACCGCACTGTCAAGAATGTTGTTGAGAACCTCTTTCGGGAAGAGACGGATAGCAAGGTTAATAAGGTAACCTGACCATTCTCCGTCGAGAAGACGCGGTAACATATAGTTGTAAAGAGCCTCGTCATCGTCAAGAAGACCGTATTCGATGATTTCGCCTACAAGGCTTGAGCCGTTCTTTGCCGGAACAACGTAAACAATACGGTTGATATCCTCAGAGATGTCTCTGCCCTTGTCCTTGTACATCTGAAGAAGAAGGTTAGCGAGTGAACCGCCCTGGCTGATAGGAACGATATTTACCTTATCGTGACCTGTCTGCTCCTTGATCATCTGAATATAGTTATAAAGCTCCTCAACAGTGTCGATCATATTGCCGAGTGAGAAGTATGAGAAGAAATAGAGATGATCTGCACCTGCAATATCAATGTAACTCTGAAGCGGAACATTATCAAGGATGTGCTCACGGTCATGAGCTGAAAGCTCCGCAACGCTTGCATTGTACTTTGTTGCCTTGATGTTCTTTATAACCTTACCGTTTTCGTCGCACTTGATGTTCTTCATAAGAATCTCACCGATAGCTTCACCGAAAGCATCTGCAAGATTATTATTGATATCACGCTGGAAAACAAGAGTCATAAGAAGAGGAATAAGTGCCTTGCTAAGAGCAACAGCAACAATCTCGTCCGTTGTTTCAAGATAAAACGGACCTTCATACTGTTCGCCGTCTGCATTTAAAGCGATTTCTCCGTTTTCATCATAGAGGAAAACCTCTGACTGGAAAATACCCGGAATAACAAGTGACGGACACTGGCCGCAGTCACCGTCACACTTGCCGCCATTCTGTGCGAATGCAGGAACGGCAACACCCATTACGAGTGCGAGTGCAACTACTGTTGCAACAATTTTTGTCCACAAACTCTTTTTCATAACATTACCTCACTTAATGTCTACTGTGTCTTTAATAATATAATAAATTGCTGAAAAAGACAATAGAATTGTTAAAAAATATATGCTAATGTTATTATTTTTGTTTTATTGCTAAAACACAGATTCTGCAAAAAGCTACAATAAATTCGGGGTTATTGAGCAAAGGTTACACCTTTGCAGATAATAGATAATAGATAATAGATAATAGTGAAGGGACTGCGTCGCCGGATTTATAATTCCTGTTTTTGGTAAAGTATGTAAGGTGTGGCACTCGTCGACACGCCGTTGATTTGCGCAGAATTACGGCACGTTGCAAGCACCGTGCCCTACTCTCTCAAATTCAATCAATATCGCAGGGGCAGATATCATCTGCCCGCGGATTTTGTGTACAATATCCCTCCGTCTTTTGCTTCGCAAAATCCACCTCCCTTTAGTCAAGGGAGGCAACGCATTATTTCAAATCGAGCAAAACATCTCTGCAAATCCGGATTCGTTGGAATTTTAGCCTTATCAACTGAAGCAGATAAAAATTAAAAGAACAGGAAGCAGGAAAGCTGTTTCTTGTTCTTTTTGATTATAAATTATTCTGCAAGAATATCGTTGATTGTTGTATCAATCATAATAAGCATTCTCGGAAGGTGGAACGGACCCTTGAAGGTACTTCCCTTACAAGCAGGCTCTGTCGGCTTTCCGTCACGGCGGAGATAGCCGTACCACTCGCCGAATTCGGGATCAGAGAAAACCTCCTGACAGTAAGCAAGTGTCTTCTTGAACCAATCCATATAATACTCATCCTTTGTATCACGGTATGCCATGATTGAAGCAATGAGAATTTCGTTATGCGGCCACCAGAGCTTCATATCGTGCTCATAAGCTTCGGGAGGATTACCGAGACAGTCACGGAAATAGAGAAGTCCGCCGTACTCGTGATCCCATCCGCCCTCGATTGCAAAGCGGTAGATTTCCTCAGCCTTTTTATAAAGCTCCTTGTCACCGATACGGTTTGCTTCTTCCATAATGAACCAGCTGCACTCAATATCGTGACCGGGATTAACAACTCTGCCTGCAGTATAGTCTGAGCAGAATTCACCGTTTACTCCGACACTTTCAAGTGTGCACTTAAGCTCGGGCTTGTGGTGGTAAGCAAAAATATCGTGGATGCATTCTGCACTGTACTTGTCGTACTTTGCAGTATTTTCGGGGTCAACACGGCGCATAATTGCTGTGATGTTAAGGAAAATCATCGGATCTGCCAAGGCTCTGCCCGATCTTGTTTCGGGAACTGTTTTCGGTCCCATACCTGTCGGATCCTCACCGCCGTGGTTGAGTGACCAGATAAGGTCATAAGCAAGTCTTGCTCTTTCAAGATGCTCCTTATCACCTGTTACACCGTAGTATTCAGCATTAGCGATACAGTAAAAGCCCTCGGAGAAGCAATATCTTCTCTGACGAAGAGGCTTACCGTCAGCTGTAACGGTGAAATACATTCTTCTGCCTGCATCCTTGTTGATACAGTAATTTTCCATAAAATCAAGGCAGGACTTTGAAGCCTTGAGCCACTCGTCCTTTACACCGTATACCTTGCAGAGATATGCAAAAATCCAACCGCATCTGCCCTGCATCCATACGCTCTTATCTGTTGAATAAATCTTACCTGTACGGTCAAGGCAGGTGTAAACGCCGCCATTAACCTCGTCCATACCGTTTTCAAGCCAGAAGCTGACGCAACGGTCAAGCTCTTCCTTTACCCATTTCTGAGTTTCAATCAAATATTCTCTGTTCATAATCCACCTCAGCCGACAAACTTGGCAATTGCCTCGTCAATCATAATCTTGACGTTATGAGCGAGCCCGATACCTTCTTCTGTAATCTCAGCAAGAGGTGCACGTACTGAGCCGCACTCTACACCCTTTTCCTTGAGAATCTGCTTTGCCGCAGCATACATATTACACTTACAGGAACACATAGCGTAGATAATCTTATCGATTGCATGCTGAATTTCACAAGCTTCTGTGACTCTGCCTTCCTTGATAAGCTCATCAGCCTTGAGGAAGAGCTCAGGCATTACGGCATAAGTACCGCCGATTCCGCCGCCTGCACCGATGATTCTGCCCGAAATGAACTGCTCATCGGGACCGTTGAAGATGATGCAATCGTCTCCGCCCTCCATCTTGAACATCTGGATGTCCTGAACAGGCATTGATGAATTCTTGACACCGATTACACGGGGATTTTCAAGCATTTTCTTGAAAAGAGGCATTGTAAGAGCAACACCTGCAAGCTGAGGAATGTTGTAAATAACAAAATCTGTATTCGGAGCTGCTGAGGAAATATCGTTCCAGTACTTAGCAATTGAGTCTTCGGGAAGACGGAAGTAAATCGGAGGAATAGCCGCAATAGCATCAACACCGAGGCTCTCAGCGTGAGCTGCAAGCTCCATTGAATCTCTTGTATTATTGCAAGCAACGTGAGCGATGATTGTCATCTTGCCGCCTACAGCTTCCATAACACTTTCGAGTGTGAGTTTTCTTTCTTCCTTGCTCTGGTAGATACATTCACCTGATGAGCCGCAGACATAAAGTCCCTTGACACCCTTTTCAAGAAGGTGCTTTGCAAAGTTGGCTGTACGCTCTGCACTTACATCGCCGTTGTCGTCATAACAAGCATAAAATGCAGGAATGACGCCCTGATACTTTGTTAAATCTCTCATAATAAACACTCCTTAAATTTTCAAAAAGTTTCTGAATGCTGTGATATATGATGTTGCTGTCTGCTTATCTGAGCTTTCCGCAAAGATACGAAGCAAGGGTTCTGTACCCGAGAAACGGCAGATAACAAAGCTGTCATCCTCAAAGTAAACCTTACATCCGTCCTCATAATTGACACGGACTGCCTTCTTCTCAAATTCGGGAAGCTTTTTCTGTACCATAAGAATATCTTCAATTGTCGGTTTAAGCTCGGGTGCAAAAACAAGGTTGTCTTCCACCATAACAAACTTTCCGAACTGTTCGGCAAGCTCGTCAATCATATCCGACGGGGACTTGCCTACAACACTTATCATCTCTGCCATAAGTGATGCCGCATAAACTGAGTCCTTACCGTGGATGTGACCTCTTACCGTAAGACCGCCTGATGATTCACCGCCGAGAACTGCATCAACCTCGTCGATTTTTGAAGAAATGTACTTGAAGCCTACAGGCACCTCGTAGCATTTCTCTCCGAAGGACTCTGCAATTCTGTCAAGCATATGTGTTGTTGCAAGGTTGCGGACAACAGGTCCTTTCCAGCCCTTGTACTTCACAAGATAGTAATAAAGAAGACAAAGAATTTCGTTTGCATTTATGTATCTTCCGCTGTGGTCGATGATGCCGAGACGGTCACCGTCACCGTCCATAGCGATACCTAAATCATAGTTACCGCGGATAACTCCGTCACGGAGAAGACCGAGTGTATTCTCGCTCGGAGCAGGCATCATACCGCCGAACCACGCATCTTTGTTGAGGTTCATTGTGTCGATTGTACAACGTGCTGTATGGAAAATTACCTGCAACGGATAAGCACCTGAGCCGTGCATTGTATCAAAAAGAACTCGCAGACCGCGTTCACGTAAGGCTTCCATATCAAGAAGCTCAATAATATCGTCAAGGAACTTATTGAACGGATTGCGAAGATAAACGATGCTTCCGTTTTCAATGCCTTCATCCATATCAATCTCTTTAATTTCCTTAACCTCTGCGATAAGTCTCTCAAGCTCCTGTGTTGTTTCAAGAGGAGCGTCGCGTCCCTCCTCGACAATGAGCTTGATGCCGTTGTAGTTCGCAGGGTTATGGCTTGCAGTGATTTCTATTCCGTAGTAAAGCTCACTGTCCTTTACAATATGCATAACCAACGGAGTAGGAGTTGAACGGGGCATAAACCATACGTCAATTCCGCCGCCTGCAATTACCTGTGCTACCCACTTTGCCGCACCCTCAGAAAGGAAACGGCGGTCATAACCGATAACGATAGGCTTGTCTGTCTTGCCTTCCTTTTTTGCAAGTGCAACAACACCTGCCGCCACACGTGCAATATTATCGTAAATAAAATCATTACCTATTACGGCTCTCCAGCCGCCTGTACCAAAATTAATCATTTAGAAAGCCTCGCAATTGTATTCTCTACTTCATTTCTGAATTTTTCAATGTAGCTTACGATGTACTCTGTAGGAGTTGCATCGCCCTTTATAAGCGGCATAAGATCGAGACCGAAGCTCTGGCTTGTTGCCTCGTCGGTATTGTGGGACTCGAAGAATGTCGCATTCGCACAGCGTCTGCCGATTGCTGCCTTGTCATAGCTCTTTCCGCCTACAACCTGTGAACGGTAAACAGTGATAAGGTCCTCAGCAAGCTGCGGATATTTTGATGTATCAAGGCATACCTTTTCACTGTCGGGAAGCCAGTCAAGGTTACGCCATACCTCAAGAGAGATTACCTCTTCGGGGCGGATATCCTCGGGCATACGGCGGACAGCCTCGATAACACGAAGAACAACGGCAACGTGTGTTTCGTGCTTGTCTGCAAGGTTGTGTGTGTAAAGACGCTTAGGCTGAACCTTACAAAGGATATCATAAAGCTCGTCAACAGTATCCTTATTTGTGCCGTCTTTAATTTCGGCTGATGAATATCCGAGCTGAATGATTGCAGTATACTTACCGAGTCTTGCGGCATCGTTCTGCTCCTCGATACGAACCTCTTTCATCTGCTCATTTGTGTAGTTGCTGTACTCACCTGCACGCGGACTGCCTGCACCGTCAGTCATAACAACGCCGCAGAAGTTACGTGTTCCGCTCTCATAACACTCTGAAATCGGAGCATAAGCCATAATTTCGATGTCGTCCTGATGTGCGGCAATACACATATCAGTAACACCGTCAAGGCTTTCCTTACCCGGGAAACAGATTGATGCATTACTCTTTTTAAAATTCATATTTATCACTCGTTCCTTTCATATGAATGCTTAAAGGATTTATAAACCTATACAGATTATATAATATCACAAAGTTTTTGAAAGTTAAATATAATAATGGAAATTTTATCTAAAAAAATTAAGACCTGAGGCTATAAGACGTACTGTTAAGGAAAGTTTTAAGACGGCTTTTAATCGCTAGACTTGTTGCCCCACAGGCAGCAATCAAGGGATGAAGGAATTAAGCTGAAACCTTAGTAATATCAAGGGTTTTGCGACTTCTCCTACAATAGTTGTAGCTGTATAACAGTTATTAAACTAGCAATCAACTCCCCGTATTCGAAAGAATATGGGGAGTTTTTGTATTAAATTGGTTGTTTATTGCAAATGTTTATTCAGTATGCTATAATTTAATAAAGTGGTGATAAAAAATGAGTAGATTTTGCATCGGAATTATTAATTTGCAATCCTTGAAAGAATGTAAAAATATAATTATAAATATTTTGGAAGAAAATAATTTGGCGTGTTTTTTTGAATTCGATTATATTGAACCATTTCTGAAAAAATATATTAATGAAGAAAAACAGTTTTTTAGTATTTCAGATAATAAAGACTTTGATAATTGTGAGATTTTTCTCTTGCCTGATAATTGTTATTTCAATGGAATTCAAAATCATATTCCTTTTGATAAAAGAATGGGTGTACTTGTAGATATATCAAACGAAATACTCAAGTCAGCAGAAGAAATAGAATTTTTTATTGGCGACAGTGGTGCGTCTTTTGATGAATTTGAGCATCTTGATGTGAACATAAATTCCTTTAAAAGCAATCTTTTGCAAAAAGTTAACGACTATAACTGCAAGGATTTGCATTTTATTGTTAGAACTGATTGTTAAAAAGAACTAATAATCTCCTACATTTCTTAGTCGCCACACAGGCAGCTATTGCCGATGGCAGGAAATAAGAACCCCACCCGTTAACCAAATCAAAGATTTGGAACGGGTACCCGGGAACCTTGTTGCTGACGCAATAATTCCTACCTACTTCACAAATTTCGCTGAGTTCACTCTGACGATTGAGGATGCGCAGGAATATGTCTATTCCATATCCCCGACAAAGCGTGTAAGAGGCTGGCGAGATATTGAAGTAAAACTCTATATTTAAAACGGACTCCCTTTGTCAGAAATGACAGAGGGAGTTTTTGTGCGCAGGAGTGGTTGAAAATATTAATATGATAGGGTATAATTATAGTGTTAACGCTATATATGTATACAAGAACAGAAAGTAGAAAAATTACAAATTAAGAAATTTAGAGATTAGTGAAAAGAAAATTGGTTAAAATACTTAATAAATCATATTGTAAATTATTTGCTTTTTATGTATAATTAGTTTATATATATGCATTAGCGTAAGTACATACAATTTATGATATATAAAAGTTATTGTTTTTTACGCTGTGTGACAATTCTTTGAAAGGATAAGAATGTAATGAAACTTTTATTAAACAATATTGGTAAAGTTGCTACTGCAGATGTTGAAATAGATGGTATCACAGTTATTGCTGGTGAAAACAATACCGGCAAGAGTACAATAGGAAAAGCTTTGTTTTCTGCTTTCAATAGCTTCTATAGTATTGACAAAAAGATATTACAAGAAAGAATTAATAGTGTTGTTAATCAGTTGGAAATGCTTTATAGAAGGGGTTCAAAAAGAATAAGCTATTTAAACTTTGATATAACAGATTTAGCAAAAAGTATTGTATTATTAAAAACAGAAGAAAACAATTTAGAAAATTTAATTATAGAAACCATTATCTCTTATGATGCTGATTTTATGAACGAGGTAGAAGAAGAGGACGTTTCTGTAATGTTGGATAGAATTATTACTATTCTTTCTGTTTCAGACGAACAAATCTTTGAATCTGTTGTTCAAAGAGTATTTGATGATGAATTTAATGAACAGATAAACAATCTTTATAATGATGACAACAGTACAATTACTCTTGAAATAAGAGGAGAAAAAACTGAAATATTCATCGAAGAAAACAAAATTAGCAAGGTTAGTTCAATGTTGAACCTGGGTACGGAAGCTATATATTTAGATGACCCATTCGTCCTTGATGAAATATCTTCAAGAATATTTAGATTCTATTCCCGCTCTTTAGACCATAGAAGTCATTTAAAGGAAAAGCTATATTATAATCATAAAAACAAAAATGTTATTGAAGAAATAGTAACAAATAGTAAATTCGAAACTATTTATAGTAAAGTTTCAGAAGTTTGTGATGGTAATATTATTAGGGGACAAAGAAATTCATTGGGATATAGAGTTGGAAAATCCGAAAAGATTTTAGATGTAAGGAATCTTTCTACAGGTTTAAAAACCTTTGCAATCATAAAAAAGCTACTGGTTAGTGGGTCTATTGAATTTAATGGAACTATAATTCTTGATGAACCTGAAATACATTTGCATCCTGAATGGCAATTAGTATTTGCCGAACTTATTGTTTTACTTCATCGAGAATTTGGGCTTCATATTTTATTAAATACTCACAGTCCATATTTTCTTAATGCTATTGAGGTTTATTCTGCAAAGCATGCGGTGGATGACAAATGTAAATATTATTTAATTAATAAAGTTGATGACGAATCACAAGTTATTGATGTTTCGAATAATATCGATCTCATTTATCAGAAGTTGGCAAGACCTCTTCAAACTTTAGAAAACGAGAGATACAATAATGATTAAAATAGATGATTATGACATCTTATGTGATAATAAGATGACTCTAAAAGAATTGTCCAAAGACGATAGTGACAATGAAAACATTGAGTATGTGACAGATTCGATGTTAGTTGCTACAAATTTTGATTTGGTTAAAAGATTGTATACTAATAGTTTAGGCTTATCAGAAGAGGTAGTATCATCTGCGGATGCTTTAGTCGAAACTAATGATAGTATAGCATTGATAGAATTTAAAAACGGAACGGTTGTCAATCGAGAAATTAAAGATAAAGCTAGAGATAGTTTGTTGATTCTATGTGATATTATCGAAAAAGAAATATCGTACACAAGAAAATATTTAGACTTTGTACTTGTGTATAATGAGTCTAAGAATCCGTTGCCGAATCAATATACCAAAGGTGTAGTTCGTGATTCTTCTTCTCGTTTGAATATCTCAAAATATTTTCTTCAAAAAGGAAAAGAGGAAATTGTTTTATATGACTTAAATCGATATAAAGGGATATATTTTAGAGAGATACATACTTATACACAAGAAGAATTTGAGGAATATTTAAAAAGTAATTTCGCAAGTTAAGTTTGTTGACTTTACATTACCTTTCTAAATCAAATCGCTATAGGAAACATTTAAATTGAATTGCACTTTGGGATAATAACAACTTTGTAATGTTTCCACACATTCGACAAAACACAGGCCTCCTTGTAAAATGGTATTACCAAAAACAAGGAGGTCATTTTTATGTTTAATAAGAAAACCAAACTGAAGCTCACGGATTTTGAATGCAACCTATTAATCAACGGATTGAACGAGTTCCGTAATATGCTTCTCTCGGACGGTATCCCCACAGAAGATGTTGACGAACTGCTCCTGAAAATCATCAACAAATCTGAAAAGTAGGGGGTGATACTATGTCAGACTTTATTGAAGAATTTTATTACGGAAATATTGAGCCGCAGGAGTGTACCACCAACCTGACGGCAAAAGTCAAAAAGAGCCTTAGTGAGCTTGCCGGCAAAGAGGAGCACCTGACATCAATCCTCACTGACAAGGAGCAGGAGATTTTCACCGACTATGTAGCAACCTACATCAAATTTTCAAGCCTCTGCAATGCAGACAGCTTCACCGTCGGCTTCAGACTCGGAGCAAGATTCACATACGACACTTTTATTGACAACAAGAAAGGATGAACAAAATGAATATTACATACAGACAAGTCGGAGATTATCAGACACCAAACCTTGCACTGCCACCCGAAGAATCATCCATCCGCCTCGGCAAATGGGGTATGCTGCACAAGGACTACCTGCAAAAACACAACCCCGTCCTCTTCGCTACTCTCCTCACCCAAGGCAATCTCTACCAACACTGTGCAGAGATTGACACCCAAGCTCAGCAGATGTTCAACACTCTCGTAGAGCAAATGACAAAAACCGAAAACATCACCGAACAGCTCAAGGAACAAAACCAACTCGAATGGGTACAACGAATGAACAGCATTCAAAACATAGCCACCGAAATCGTCTGCAAAGAACTTATATATGTATAAACATCAAGCCGCCCGATTACTCGGACGGCTCTTTTTATTCAGTCAGGTTAAAACAGTTGTGTGCGGAGCTTGAGCTTTTCTTTCGGCGAGAACTGTTTGTCGAATTCTTCGGCTTCTGCCTCATCAACAAAATATCCCTTTGGTGGAGTGTATTCACCGCTGATGCCGTCAAGATAACCTTTTTTCAGCTCCTTGCAAAGAAAGAACGATGCGTCCGCACCTTCGGGCAAACCGTGGTAACGGATACCGCATTCGCTCGCATATGTGAATCCGCTTTTACCGTAGAAATTGATATTTCCCTCAAAGCAAAGTGCTCCGCAACCAAGCTCTGCCGCCTTTTCCAAGGAATAGTCGAGCAGTCTCTTGCCGTAACCTTGCCCCTGTAATTCGGGTGAAATGCAAATTGGTCCCATAGTCATAATGGGCAAATCTGAGCCGTCATCGGCTTTGATAGCCGCCCTCATAAACATATTTTGACCAATCAGTCTGCCGTCTTTTTCCATAACGAAATTAAGCTCGGGCACAAATGCTTCGTCGTTCCTCAGCTGATTGAGTACATAATGCTCAAGACAACCGGGACGGTACACATTCCAGAACGCTTCCCTGACGAGAGCTTCGGTTTCGCGATGTTCTTCTGTTTTTTCCAAACGAATGATGCAGTCATTTTTCATTGTTAGACCTCCAAGAATTGTTGACCTTCAATCACCGGAGGCTTGCGGGGAGTAGTATTTGCAAACCTCGCGGTTTACATTACTATCTCCAAGGTGTTGTTCATTTTCAAACAGCATTCTCCAAAAATTTTATTCAGGCTTTTGCCTGTAAATTCAGTATAGCATATATACAAATAAATAACAAGTGGCTGCCTCACTTCATTCGTGATACAGCCACTTCAAAACTCATTTAATCTCTTGTTCCAAATCGTCAAATAAATCGCTGTCAAAGAATTCTCTGATACTGATATCAAGACCGTCGCAAATCTTTTTGATTGACACAACACCGGGATTCTTGCTCTTCTCATTAAGCATACTGTAAATTGTCGAGGGTGAAACACCGGAGATGTTTGCAAGTGCGTTTATCGCAATATTTCTCTCATTGCAAAGCTCAATTATTCTCTTTTCAACAGCTTCTTTAATATTCATATCTATACCACCTTTACGATATATCGCTAATATAAGTTTAATAAAATATGCGATAAATCGTGTGGGATATATCGCATATTTATAATTCTTATGATATAATTACGATATATCCCATATTGAAAGGTGGTATTTTATGGTTTGTACCTTCTTTGGTCACAAGGACACGCCAAAAGAAACAGAGCCGACTCTGCGGTCGACTCTGATAGATTTGATTGAAAATAAAAATGTAAATGTGTTTTATGTAGGCAACAACGGCAACTTCGACACTATGGTACGCCGTCAGCTTGAAGATTTATCTCAAATTTACCCCATAACCTACTGCGTAGTTTTAGCCTACCTCCCAACAGAGAAAAGCAAGTATGACAACTTGACAAACACCATCTACCCCGAAGGCCTCGAAACCGTACCCAAACGCTTCGCAATTTCTTGGCGTAACAAGTGGATGATACAACAGTCAGATATTGTTGTTACCTATGTTACCCATAATTTCGGTGGTGCTTGGCAATTTAAGACTGTGGCAGAGCAGATGAGAAAGCGGGTAATTGAATTAAGCCTCTTTTAATTTGAGTAATTGGATTTAAATATATTTACTAAAATCTTGGCACAAATAGTGTCTTCCGCTTTTCAAGGGCTTGGAAATGTATGTGGGAAGTTGATTTATGATTTCTTTAATAAATGTTTCTACTAAACATTTTGTTCCTTCTTGCAATGAAACCAATAATGTTGAACGGTTATTTTTTAACAGTCTATTTAATCGAGTTATAAAAGAACTAATAGATGAAATAGTGTTATCAGTCAACATTTTATCCAAATGAAATAATCCTACTTCAGAAAAATCAAGAGTTTTGTTATGATATGGGATTAATAATAGTTCGCTTTCACCTGTGTACTGCCAACTCGATTCGCATTCAAGAGTTTCTACAAATTCAACAAATGCTTTGTTGCTAAAATACCACTTGATTCCATCGATGGTAGTAACAGCATTCATATCTGGATATTTTTCAGGATTCCAATATGCGCCGTATCCAGGTAAATAAAAATTAATATTGTGACTTGTCAGGTGATGATAATAATTTAAGGATTTTACTATTTCATTACCAGTATTTAGATCAGGTCTAGTAATTAAAATACCAACAATATCTTCGGGTTGATTTTGATTGTCAATACATTCAAGCATATCTTCATAGGTAATTGCGTCAATCATTTTAAACTCCTTCTTTATTATTCATATACGAAAATTAATAATACTAAATTAAAACTCCATCACAATGGTCAATCTCGTGCTGGATTATCTGTGCAGGGAAGCCCGTGAAAGTCTTGATACGAGTCTGCATTTCAGCTGTCTGCCATTGTACTTTTATACTCTTATAACGCTTACATTTACGGGGACCTCCGAGCAGAGAAAGACAACTTTCTTCTGTTTCGTATGGATCTAACTTTTTGATAATCTGAGGGTTGAACATAACCATATATGTACCTTCATTATCAACGGCGATAATGCGTTTGCGTACGCCTATCATATTTGCAGCCATGCCGACACAGCCATCTTTGTGGGCGATGAGTGTATCGAGCAAATCTTCAGCTACTTGCAAATCTTCTTTTGTTGCTACTTCCGATTTCAGACTGAGAAATATCGGGTCGTGAATCAATTCTTTAATCATGTCATTTATTCTCTGTTGTTTCTTCAATGAGCTTATCAAAATCACTCTGATAAAGCTTGTCTTGTGTTACTCTGTATTTTTCAAACTCGCTTTCAGCATAAGCCTGAGCTGTAATTCTTGAAACAGTACCTGCATCCGTGAGAATTTCTCTACCGGTAAATTCAAGGAACATATCAAGACGTTTTGCCCAATCTTCCATAGTCATAGGTATTTTTCGTTTTGCAAAGTCTTCTGCGGCATCAAGGAAAGAGTTGACAATTCTGCCGAGAGAATCAAGCTCATCCTTTGTAAGATAGTTTTTAGCAACAGAAACATCTGACTTAAGAATTTTGCCGTCGGGAGAACGTTCCCAAGAAGTAAGTCCCATATGTTCTTTTCTGCTGTCGGCTCGTCCCATAATCAGCTCGGGCGCAGTATTGCCTGTAATAGCATAATGCATTTTGTTCTGTACGGTTGCAAAGAAAAGCTTGGTTGTAGGTGAATTTCGGTCGTAGTCCACACTGGTAGCATAGATATCAGTAACTTTCTGATAAAACCTACGCTCACTCAGGCGGATTTCACGGATTTCTTCAAGCAAACGCTCAAAGTAATCTTCTCCAAGAAACGCACCGTTTTCCATACGCTTACGGTCAATAATATAACCTCTGACAGCAAACTGCTTTAGAATCTGAGTTGCCCACCGTCTGAACTGCGTTGCACGAATAGAATTAATACGATAACCAACAGAAATAACAGCATCAAGATTATAGTAATCAATCATACGAGTAACGGATCTTCCACCCTCATTTTGAACTGTTTCCATTTTGGAAACAGTTGATTCCTGAGCCAATTCACCTTCGTTAAATATATTTTGAAGATGCTTTGATATTGCTGGAACATTAACTTCGAATAATGATGCCATCATCTTCTGTGTCATCCATAATGTTTCGTCCTCATAGCGGACCTCTATAGAATCAGCATGTGCTTGCTTTTCAAAAATCAAAAATTCAGCTGTGCTGTTTCTTATTATAAGGTCTTTGTTTTCACTCATAATAAAACTCCTTGTATTCAATAAATTATACAAAGCTTTTTTGACTTAAATAAGTTTTGAAATATCTTTGATTCAAGTTTATAGCATTATATTATTTTAACATTCAGGGATTCTTTACATGAAACATTAGAGCAAAAATATTTCACTTTTCCGTTTTTAATATTTAATTGCATTTGATTATTACATTTTGGGCACACTATAGAAGGCAAAAACTTACGTGTAGGATAAAATACGGCGGGATTGTCAATGCTTTCATCTGCGAATCTTGGCTGAGATAAGACTGTGTTGAGCGATGTAGTTAATTTGTTTTCATCACAGTCAACACCTATTCCTGAAGTAATTATTGTATTAAAAAATTCTTTTAATGTTGTTATCTGTTCTTCAGAATGAATATCTTTAAACTTAATGCTGCTGAGCGCATTGTTGCTTGGTTTATCAATATCGCCAAAACCAATGTCAATTATAACATTTAAGCAATTTTGATTTGTTGCCCATGCAGCTCCTGCTTCAGATATACATATGTTTGAATCATAAAAAGCTTTGCTGAACAGAAAAATTACCATTAGATCATCACGGAAACAATCTTTCAGATAATCATATATATCTTTTCCTTGAGGAACTCCTAAACGTCTGTCCGAAGTGAAAATTATAGTAGATTTTACATCAATTCCATATTCTTCAAGAACAGCTACAATAAAATCTCCGTATAGTTTATGACACTCTTTATGACTGATAAAAATTTTCTTTGTATTCCTACTTTCGTTTACTGCTCTCGTGAATTGCAAATTTTCATTCTGCACAGCTTGCTTTTCTTCGTCGCTAAGGTATCGATTCAGTATTTCTCGTGTTTGCGGGTTTTCCCAGAATTTCTTTTTTATCTGTTCATTTTCAGCTTCTTGCTCATCCTCTTTTCTTCTTTTGCTTACAGTATCTTTTTGTCCTACAATGTACCCTAATAAACGTTTGGCTATTTTAATAACTTCAATATACCGAGGGTCGTTTTCTTCATAACCACGTCTGTTACTGATTGCCATATCAGCTATGCCATCTTGTTCAAAAATATCTACATACAATTCGCCTATAACATAAGCCTCACTGTTGCGGTTATTCTTGATTTTAGAAAGTATATCATACTCGCCAAGCTTCCCTCTAGAATATAATGATATTCTGTTGTCATTAATCGTAATTTTGTCTTCGTCATCTTCGGTAGTTTTATCAAGGGTTCCTAAAGAACGCAAATCAGGCAAATTGCACACTGTACCAATCCATCCACTTATTACGAAATTAATATAAACCGGCTCTCCATTTTTATCTTCAACTTCGAGTTTGTAAGGAAAAGAAGATAAAATACGTTTCCCTTTTGCAGGTTGAGATTTTACAAATTCCTCATAGGTAGAGGTCAGTTTATAACGTTCTGGTATTGAGTTGTTTTTTACGATTTCAAGTTTATTTTCAAAGGTTTTTCCTATGGTAATTATTGTATCCATTATTGAAAAATAGTCTAACTCAGACCTCGTGAGAGTTTGATATTTTTCATCATTTTTTCTGATATGTATTGCAAAATCAGTGTCGTTGACATCAAAAGTGCGGATTAATTTGCTTACAATAAATCTGTAACTGACAGTAATTTTTTTCTTGACACCTATAAGTTCTAATCTCGTTCCAGTACCTTTGGGAGATAAATGTTCCGGCAAGAATGTAATTTCTTCAGAATTAATGGCTACGGGTTCACAATTTTCTTCAGTGATTTTTTTGAAATCTAAAACACACCCAGCTTTTTGCTGGTTTTTAAATGACAACACCTTAACTGTATTTGTAAGCGAAAATGTAGCCAGCTTTCCTATACCCTTTCGCCCCATTATTTTTCTTCCTTTATCCGTGAATCCACTATCTGATCGTTTGTCATAACCAATATTAAGAAAAGAATCATTTATGTCAGCCGCGGACATGCCTTTTCCATCATCTTCAACGATTACATTGTTATTTGCCGTATCTATAGTAATCCATACATTGTTTGCATCAGCATCATAACTGTTGGCAACTAATTCTGAAATTACACTGGGTGTATCTCCATATAATTGTGAGCCTAATTGTTTTAATACGCGCCTATCTAACTTAATTTCATAATTATCCATTGTTATTCCTCACTTAAGTGATAGTCCAAAAGTATTTTTAATTCAGTTCCATCATTAAAAACAAATGATTTATTTTGAGTATTAAATACGGGGTTAAGTTTATGTATCAATCTGTGATGATTGGGGCAGAGCACAACAAGATTACTGGAATCGTTATTATGTGAGATTGCAAAGTATTTTATGTGATGTACCTCACAGATATTTTCTGTGTATTCCGAAAAAGGTTTATGTGCGCAAATTTGGCAGTTTCCTTTATACAGATTTTTTAATTGCTTAATGATTTCCGTATTATATACACGTTGTTGTGTTTGAGAACTTTTTATTTTTATTCCAGCATTTTCGTCCTTGAAGTTAATAATATTTTCAAGTTCTAGTTCACTCATATCAGATATATCGTAAATGGGAAAAGCATTGTTTTCTGTTTCTTCTGGTAAAACCTCAGTTGTGTTTGAAATAATTGATGATACAATATCTGTTATTTCATCAAAAGAAAATTGTTTCATATGTGATGCTGTCTTTATTATGCGTTCTCTTGGTGGTCGATTACACTGTCCGTTACGTGAACTGGATGTAACAACATCATACTCATCTCTTAATCGTTTTAAGTAATTATTATTTTTGCCAAAAATCTGACCTATTTGTTTAAACGCTTCACTGCGAGAATTAAACCCTAATTTGTTTACCGCATCCATATCATATTCTGAAAGATAGTATGCAATTATATCCATTAGCTTAGTTTTATCCATCATTATCACCTTTGTTACCTATGATATGCGTTTTTATTTTTTGTAAAGTGTCATTTTTATTTTGTGTTTTTAATTCGCATTCCCACACTACAATAACCTTCCAACCAAGTGCTTCCAGTGCGTCGGTTTTCTTTTTGTCTCTTGCAATGTTTGCTTTAATTTTATTTTTCCAGAAATCTTCATTGCTTTTTGGCCATACAAAGTACTTGCAACCATTGTGTCCATGCCAAAAACAACCATTTACAAAAATTACAGTTTTATATTTTGGTAACACAATATCCGGAGAGCCTGGTAACCGTCTGTCGTTCTTTATGTAGCGAAATCCTTGAGAAAAAAGATATTTGCGGACCAGTTCCTCCGGTTTTGTATTTTTACTTTTTATCCGGGACATGTTATAGCTCCGGGTTTTCTTATCATGTATATCCATTTTCGGTCAGTTTTTCATCAAGCAATTTAATCTGATAGAATATTCCTTCAAGAAGTTTTACCGGGATGCTATTACCAGCCATTCGGATAAGTTTATCTCTTGGAAAAAGTTTGTTGTTCTTATGTACGTCGGGATTATTTTTTATAACATTATCGTAATCTTCATCGGTGAATCCCATAAATAGGAAACATTCGCGTGGAGTGAGATATCTGAATTTTCCCTTTCCTTCAATTCCACAATCAAAGTATAGATTACCTGAATTGGGATTACGATCCTGCTTGGTTGTTATTGTTCTGATAACGTCATAGGCAGGATTTACAATGTTGCCCTCTAAAACGAGTTGAGGATTCTCGTTCCAAATTGTCTGTCGCGAAACTGTATCATTTGGAGTACATTCTACAGCTTCATCCCACAACTGTTGCTTTGTGTAATCTGTTCTCAATAATTCATTGATTGTTATATCTCTGAAGTATTCTGATTTTTTGAATTCTTCAACAATTGATTCTTTTGTTTTGAATTCAAAAAATTCTTCCACTGCTTTGATTGTGTCCGCATTATTACCAACAAAAACGCTTATCATCAACAACCGTGGACGATTCTGAGGCAAGCCAAAGGAACGTGCGTTTAATTGAAAATAATAACTTTTGTACCCAATCTCTTCAAGCTCATTAATCCATGTTTTAAAATTATCTTTGTGTCTTGGGGATAACAAAGTAGGTACATTTTCAAGAAGCAGATAGTTTGGCATTGATTTATTCAATTCTTTCATTTCTTTGAGAATTCGTCCTACTTGCCATAAGAGACTGGAACGACTACCAGAATCTTTATCGATGCCTTTATTATAACCATGAAACGCACCTACGTTCGACAAATCCTGACACGGGAAAGAATATGTTAAAATATCAATTCCATCCGGCATCTTAGCTCCTGTTAATGAACTGACATCAACAAAATTGTTACATCTGATAATGGCAGCATACACACGGCGCAATGTGTCAACAGAGTATGTTTTAAGCGTTTTATGCTCCATTTTTTCTTTTCCGTTATTGCTGAGTGTATACGCTTCCAGTTTATTTAGTATATCTTCTTTTTTCATATCAGAAATATTGTCAGGTAACGCTGTGGAGTTGTGAATGGCATCATATGCAATGAATGCATGTAAATCCCATTCACAGGTACCAAGTGTATTTATTTTGTATCCAAGATTTTTTAAAGCTTTTGCTTGGCTTCCTATGCCACTGAAAAGCTCGACTATGTTGCATATTTGATTCATATGTTTTCTCTCTTTTTTTAATTAAACAAGTACGCCGCTGTCTTCAAGCTTTTTTCTGATTTTCCAAATCAATTTTGCTTGTTTCGGAGATGCAATTTTTGGATGTGGAGTATCGCTTGATGCTGCTATATTCAGCAGATCTATTTCCATCGGCGATAGTATTTTTCTTTTCAGGCCCTCTGCTATTAGTGTTCTCCAGTATTCTCCCCCAAGTCTTATAATTTCTCCTTCAATATTCAAATCCTTACTGAGTTTTTCAGATTTGATTTCTGCCTTCATTTTGTCTTCAACAATTGCAAGCGGGATTAAATCATCAATAAAGTCCTGAGAGAAATGACAAGGAACAGTTTTATACTTATTCCAAGTTTCTTCTTTTTTGCAGTACTCTGTAACAATAACTCCGCTTGATTTCTGAATAAACTCGTTGGTTATCTGTGCAACTCGGTTGATTTCCTTAACAAGAGAGGGATATAATTCCTGCTTACGCCATATCCGATCAAAATCTAATGTATATCCACTTGGAATAGCGCTTATAATTTTTGAAATTGTATAAGGAACAATATTGAGTTTATAACCGCCAACATTGTACCACTCTGCTTTGTTAACAATTCTGTCTGTTGTACGATATAAGATAGTATAACAAACACATTTTTTAAAGAATTCTGTATTGAAATATTCACTTTGAGCCTGATATTTTTTATCAATAATTTCAGCGAAGAACTTCATAACTTTCTGAGAACCCGCACTTACTTTGTCCGGTCTTAAGAGTTCAGCCGCAGTATAATATTTTGCAAGTTCTTCCTTCTTTACAACCTGGTTCTTAGGATATTTTTTCTTGAAATTTTCAATATCACTCTTTTTATAAAGTTTAAACTGTTCTTGTTCGTATTTACCGCGAGAACGCTCATAATACCAATATGTACCATGTAGACTACCGACTTTTGCAGGTGCAGGAGTGTGCGTGGAAAGCGTTGCAAGTGTTCGATGAAACGGATGATTTGAAAAGAAGTCAGCGTCAGTAACTGTATTCTGACTGTTTGCATACTTTGAAATATTTTGAATCATTGTATCGTAGTCGTTATTTTTGACAACGGTCATTTTCATCGGAACAAAAATGTTTTCAAGTGAAAGTTTATCTTTCAAAACAGCTGATGTCAAAGAAGCAGTGGTTTGTCCACCATTGATAATCTGCAAATCTTCAATTTCAACAATCTTATGACTATCATGAGACAGCGTTATTCTCGCAGCAGTACAGGCAATTCCGTTGTTATATGTGAAGAATTTAGTTGGTTCTGTGCGGATTGTATTTCTGATTCCTTTATTTATTTTTCCACGGTTACTGAGGAATGCGCGTACATTTCCTTCTAACAGGTGAGGCCCGTGATCATAATAAATTTTATGAAGAAATTCACCAGGAACAATTGCAAGATAGGCATCATAGTCAATATTATCTACCATATCAGCCTTTATGCACGGAATGCCATCAACACCATATAGTTCAGTTTTAATGATAATAGGTTCGCGTTCACGTCCGGACTGATACAATTCGAAGAAACGTTTTATACTCCAGATGCTGACGCTAACTTTTTTATTGAGAAAGTTAAAAGACGGCAGTTCTTTGACAGAGTTGCTAATATCCTGGTTAGTGAGAATAAATAATTTGATCTTATCTATTGATTCGTCATTCTCAGCATTGACATAATCAATGTGCATTCTTCGGGATATATCGCGACCTATTTTAATTACATCATCATAAATATCAAAATACTTTTCTAATGTTCCGTCATAAGCCTCTTCCAGAAAATTAAGCATTCTTGTTTGAATTTTATTGATATCTGTAAGAGTTAATGTTCCTGTAACAGAATCTTTGAATTCATTTGTAATGAGCACAACCGACTTGTCGGATTCGTCAAAAGCCAAAGCATCAAAAGACATAATACGATTATTTCTTCCTTTTTTGTTTACACAAAGAGGCTGTGGATCGATTAATTCACCCATTGCAACAAGTTTTCCTAAAGAATCTGTCAGGAAATAATCGTCGTATGTTGTTCCATCTATCTGAGCTTCAAGATGTACGTCATCCAGATATTCCTGTTTGTACTCTTCATATGTAATTTCCATATCAAACCTCCTTGAATTTTTCTATAACGGATAACTCTATTTCATATTTGACTTTGACAATACCGCGTGGCAAGTCATCATGTATAAAACGGGGAAAGTCATCGGTAACCCGATAATTTTCCATTTTTACGACATTGTAAACATAGTTATCATATATTTCGCTGTATGCGTATTTTGCCTGGGCAAGTTTATCTAAAAACAAGTCACGGTCGCTTTCCAAATTAAAGGAATTCAATATTTCTTCCACTAGAGGATTAAGAGAATAACCGTTAAATTCGGGACTCATTTTTTCCATATGGAAGACAATTAGTCTTCCATCTACGGTGGATTCCAGTTGCTCGATAGAAGATATAAAAACAGTAGGCTTATTATTTGAAATTGATTTTATTTCAAACCAGTCATTTCCGTGCGAAAAATCTTTATGAGTAGGTTCAGGCCCACTCCATGAATTTAAACCTACAGTTGTCCCATAAAGGTCGAAAACATTGTTTTTCAAGAACAGCAATTCAGCAATCAAACCCTGAATTTCTTCTTCCGAAAGAATATCCTTTCTCCCATAAAACATCTTTTTCCAAAGGTTATAGCGGTTCACGATCTCAATATATCCATTCTCCGGAGAACAAGTATCGGTTTGGTTAATAATATCTTCACACAACTTATAAAACAGAGTGAAGTTTTCCTTTGAGTTAAATGAAAACAATATACTATGACCGCTTGCTGTTCTTACCTGTTTAATAATCAGCAAAGCATTTCCGATAATTTTCACAGGCGTGAATGCTCCATTGAATCTTAGTGTTTTCTGCCCCTGATCATTAAGACCAAGATACAATTCTAAAGGATGGTCTTCGGAAACTCTCAAATATGTAGAGTTGCCTTGTATTGCTGCGAATTTTTCTTCTATCTGCTGAACGTTCATTTAAATCTCTCCGTACGTCTGATAATCTTCCTCGTGCTGCTTTGTGTAATAATTGCAAGTCTTGTTTACGATATAGTTGGTAGCATCGCCACTAACCCCCTGTTTATGCGGGAAGCCTATTCCGTAACCGACAAGATATTCCATGTTATTTTGACGCATTTCCAACAGCAGCTTGACCTGTGATTTTACTTCTTCTTCCATGGTGCTTTCTGCTGTAAAATAATTATCAACATCAACGCCTTCATTGCTCGGTTGAATGAAGTAAACAATGAGCAATGCATTTCTTCCTTCAATCATGTAATCCTGTGCTTTGACGCTTGACTGACTTTCTACACGCTTGCGATCAGCTTCGCTCAAACCATTTGCGGTATCACGAGGGCCCCACAAATGTGCTCTGACTCCGTTCATACGTATAATTTGTTGATCGAGATACTCATCTCTGTTAACAATGTCAAATCTTCTTTTTACACAAGTATCGGTGAATACGGGCTCGAAGCCTTTAATGAGAGTATTTTCGGCAGCACCGCCCATAACCAACACATCAAACTTCATTTCTAAATGCTTCGCAATAAAACGGCAAAGCTGGTTAGTATCAAAATTCTCGTTGGCTTCATGAATGTTTAAAACCTGCAGCAAATCAAGCACTCTTTGCGCTGGTATATCCCTGAAATATGGATGTTTAGCGCTCACATCCTTTTGAGCAATAGTAAGCTCTCTTAAGAATGTGCTTGTATGCTCGATATTTTCCGAAATGGCAGCAAGAGAGCGATGTAAATAGGGTGTCTCAAACACGCTGCCATAGAATGATTTTCTGTCAACCTTGGCTTTAGTGTTACGCATCTTATTAGCAGCCGTAATTCCCATTTCAGAAGAATTATTACGAACACGAATACCATAATCCTCCGGTCGCTTACCTTGTGCTCCCATGGTTCGTATATCTTTCTTTAATTGATCAATAGACTGACTGATCTCACGGTAATACCTGTAAGAGAAATCAGTCAAATAAATCTTACACATATCACCGTAATCATCACGATATCCAAACCAACGTCCCATCTGCATTAAGACATCAAATGTAGCCGTGTTTCTATAAAAATAGCTTACACAAAGACCTTCCAGTGTCAGTCCTCTTGAAAGCGCTAAACCTCCAATAGCTATAACGCGCAATCCGTCTCTTTCGTGCTTGGAATAATCAAGCTTATTAGAATTACGCGACGAGTTTACTACGGAGATTTCAATATCTTTAATTGACTCGGGCAGTCTTTCGAAAACTTGATCCCATGTTGCCGTCTTTCCAAACCAATTATTATCCGCATATTCTAATTCGTAAGATTCGTATAATGCAGAAATCAGCGGATTTTTCATATAGTCTTCTTTTTTACAACGGCAGTTTTGTTTGATAGCGCGCTTCATTTCTGCAAAATAGTTTTCAACTATCTCTTTAATTACAAATTGGACATCTGTAAAACGAGACATATTGATCAACATAGAACGATGCGTGTTCTTCTCTATTTCCCTGATATCTCTGATAGCATTCGCTAAAAGGAACACGTTTATAGAGTGATAAAACGAAGGGAACAGTTTATCGCCATCCCACTCCTTTTTGTGACGCAACGGAAAAACCTTATCGTCATAATCTTTTATAAATCTTACGTTCGTATTGCTTTCAAAGAAATACTTTTGCGCACCGCAATAATTCGAAGGAGACTCCAAAGAATATATAAAATGGCGCGGGAACAAATCATCAGCTAACATCTCATCTTGTGTGTCGTAACTGATGAAAACATTTGCGAAAGGAGTTGCTGTAAAGCCAACATAGGTATTTCTTGCAAACAGCTGCAATATTTTACGAATGTAATTATTGATTTTTGTAGGATCTTCGTCCTTTTTGTTTGTGTTGATACTTGCGTTATCCGCCTCATCATCGATCATAATCATCGGTGCTGTGATTTGAGAAACAGCACTGCTTGTATTGATATTCTTCAAAGAAGCGTATAGTTTTTTCAATACCGATACATTTTTCTTGATAACAAAGATCATAGGCTCTGACTCATTATCATTAATTCTATACGTCGTGTTCTGATCGTTTTTACCCGTAAAATCATTGTCACGGCTTGTAAACGCCTTAGGAGTACGGCTTCCTCTTCCCACTCCTACATCTTCGGCGTTAACAGAATCATATCCTATAAAACCTTCCTCTACTCTCTTTTGCGTTTGGCGACGAAGACTCTCGATAGTACCGGTCAGAAGAAAAATAACTTTATATCCGGCATCTGCCGCTTTGGTAATCAAACCGAGATAGTTTGAAGTTTTTCCTGACTGAACATCACCAACAACCAAGCCTCGTATACTGAACGGACTATCCTCATTAGGGTTGCCGATATATGACATGAGCTTAGGCAACGTTTTCTTTTCCAAAGTATCAATTCCAGCAGGACTGAAGTTTTTATTTTCAAGATGTGCCTTGTAGCGAGGCCAGTAATATTCATCATAATTGTCCTGCGCTTGCAAATTGGCATACCAAAGAAAGTCGTGTTCGTAATCACCGACCAAAGCAGCGCCTTCATCTTGAAAGATGCAATACTGCGACTTAATTTTACGTTCGATTTCTGCCTTTTCCTCTTCCGTAATTGCAAAAGCTTCTCCGTATTGATCGATGATTTGCTCAAAGAAACGAGAAATGAACCCATCATCTATTCTAAGTGTCGGATTCAACAAACGACTCATTTGATAATGCGATCCGAACTGCTGCAGATATGTAGAAACAAGTTCTTTTTTATCAATCATTGAACAATCTCCTTCTTAGTTTTTCCATCAGCTGAGCTTCATTAAACGGCGGATATTTACACAGTTTTTCAAACGCCACTTCAGCTGTACATTGTCTAATTGTTTTAATTGAGTTGAACTGCTCTATACCAAGAAGTACAAGAGAATCTTCCTTATCTTCGCTTAATTCTGTTTCCTGATTCTTGTTACAAACAGAAACATAAATATCATCAAACGGGATATGGGCTGATATAGCATCAAGCATTCTCAATATTCTCGCACGCTCACTATCCTCAAAACTATCTAAACATTGTTGAACGAACGGTGAGTTATGATTAATGGAAAACATATCTTTTCCGTTTCTGCTCGGAGTTTTAATCCATATCTGTTCTTCGTTTTCACCGTCATTGAGTTTTACTCTCCTTCCTGTCTTCTCCTTGGATGTAGAGCAAACCTTCATTACAGATTTACGCAACAGATTTACGATTTGTTTCGGAATAACTGCATTCTGTTTTTTTATATCTATATCCCAAAGTGAATCAAGCTTGTTCGGGATATCCACCTTAATTCTGCCATACTTATAAAGTTCAGCATTAACACTGCGCGAAGACAATCTAAACCAAGTTCCATATATTATTAATCTGTCATTTCTGTAAACGAAAAAACCTTGATCGTCCTTTAACGCATCCATTCCTCCAAGAGCTTCGATATCCTCTTTTGATAAATCGTCTTGATGCGGCAAAATAAAGGTCTGCACCTTTATCATCGCTTCTTTTTCATAGCTCTTTTCATAATATTTAACAGCTATCTCGACAGGCTTTCCCTCGTCAGTCTTAGGGTTGCGCTTATGATGAGGAGATCCTTCAAGGAAAGGATCCAAGCCTTTTAACCGTCTGCCGTTTATGAAGAAAGAAACGGGAGCGGTGCTGCGATTCATAAAACGATGGAATATCAGGCAAAGATGACTTTCACTTTCGTCAAGTTTTTCAGAAAGATATTCATAAGCATGTCCGTTTGACTTTTGCTCGGCAATATCAAAATTCTGCCAAACAACCATTGTTCCTTGAGCTAAAGAATTGAGTTTTTCATAATTAGGGCATTCCTGTATCTCATTAGAATCTAATTTAAGGCACTCCCATTCATCGACAATTTCATCCAAATCCCAACGATACGCACGGATTTCTCCATCAAATTTCGACATAACAGTAAGCACGCGACACTGAGAAAGCGACGCAGATTTCAAGCCTACACCAAATCTACCTAAATCTTTCTCACCGTACTCATCACGCTCACTGCCATACTTCATTGCATTAAACAACGCAGCGTCATCCATACCAATAGCGTCATCGAGAATTGTAATATATAAATTGTCGCTATTATACGAGGGAAAATCTATCCAAATATTTTTTGCATCTACTGATATGGAATTATCGATTATATCAGCCAACGCTGTCTTAAATGAATATCCTATAGATCTCAATGAATTCATTAATATATCCGGAGATGGAATGTTTTTTATTTTTTCAGCCATACAATCATACCTCTTTATTTAATTATCTTTAACCTGAAACAATCTCCACAATATCATCCATTGTACACTCAAGAGCTGTACATATCTTAACAAGAACATCGCTCGATACAACGGCTCCGTCTTTGCCCATTTTTGTAATGGTGGCAATGCTGATGCCTGCTTTTTCAGCGAGTTCTTTTTTCTTCATGTCACGGTCGATTAATAGTTTGAATAATTTCTTATAACTTGCAGCCATGTTACACCTCGTTTAAAATAGTTAGTATGACTTTACTATAATAAATTAGTATAGCACAAAAAACGATTTTGCTCAATATATTTCAGCAAAAATATGGAGATTTCAGCATTTTTCTTGTCTTCTTATATATAGATGACGAAAACAGTAAAATGTAACGCTTAAAAATCAAATTTTGTCGAAAAGCACAATAAATAGCTAAAATCCTTGTAAACAATTACAAGGATTTCAGGACAAAAACTTCCCAATCAACCATAACACCCAACCAATAACAGCCAACGCAATCAGTACAGTAGAACATCCCGTTCCACCACTGTTACCACTGTTTGAGTTATTATTTTTGCCTCCACCTGAACCACTACCGGAAGATGTCATTTTGAATGCGTAAAAATCATTAAGGTCAGGCATTGTTTAAGCTCCTTTTCTTAAAAATCATATCCCGTTTCAAGCAGCTTTTTCTTCATCTTGTTAAGTGCTTTTCTGTAGTTTGAGTCTGCTGTTGCGGGGGATGAAACTCTGTGGTCGAAAGCTAATTCCTCAAAGGTTTTAGTTTTGCGAGGTTTATAGGTAGGATTGCCCTTGTAGTCGGGGTTCTCGCAATCGGGGACCTCGGTTGAGTAGCATTCTCTGCAAAATGCAAGGTGCTCTGATACCAAGGCACGTTCACGGTAGTTTAGTGCATCTTCAAATACATTCATTACAAGATTTGCTCGTTCAAATTTAACACACAGAACATCAGGACGGGAGGTGTTGTCAGAAGCAACCTCTTCTCGGCTTTCTTCACCGTCTTCGTCGGCATACTGCTTGTAAAACTCAATGAACTGTGTGTTCTGTAAGCCGGAACGGATGATTTCTTCTGCTTTCTCTTTTGTTGCACCGATTTCATCTGCTATTTTCTGCATTGTTATATCGTCGGTTTTCTCTTCGTTTTCATAAAACAGGCGCATTGCTTTGCGAAGCCTTAAATCTTCATCAAAGCTCTGTACCGTAAAGCCTCGTCTCATTTTGCGGATGTACTCGTGAATCTCACGCTTTGCCGTGTTTTCCTTGAATTTCACAAAAGGTATATCCCGTGAAAGGTCATACTCCTGCAAGGCTTTCCACATGCCTATAATGAACGCTTGCTTCATATCCTGAAAATGACCGGGCATCGCATAGTTCTGTACCCAACCCATAACCTTTGTGTTGAGCGTATTTTCATAATAGTGAAGAAACCACAAGAAGTATTTTTCATCCTTCTCTTTGCAGTAAAGCTCAATATATTCCTGAAGCTCCATTTTAGGCGGAGCAGGTATTATTCTGTACATCACAAGGTCCTGTTGCCATTCTCTCACGGGCGACACCTCCTTACTTCATTGATTTTGCCGTATCCTCATACAGCTTCTTCTTTTCCATATCCCTCGGGTATTGAGTAAGCTCATATTCTGTTTCTTCGACTGCACGGTACATTCTGTCTTCGGCCAGCCTTGTTGCCAGCTCTGCAAACTCAGGTGTGATTTTACCTCTGCTTTTATCTACACGAATCGAACCGCAACGGTTTCTGTATATTCTGAGTGCCGGGTCGTTTTCGCATCTTTCTTTCAGGTTTATAGATGCCGCATATCTTCTGCAGGTGACCCGCTTGCCCTTGTACTTAAAAGGTGCATAGCCGTTGCAGTACTTCTGCCGTCTTGCAGTCAGCATAAGAAAGTGCTTCTTGCAGATTTCGCATTGCCTTGGATAATGTCCGTACTGTATTCCCTCAAACAAGTCCGTAACAATAAAGCTGTAGAAGCTGTTGAAATACAGCCTTCGGGCGACAAGGCTTTCCGATGTGTATTCTGTGTTGACGGGAATAACCTTTTCACCGAAAATGTCGGTGGCAAGTTGCGATAGATGTTCTTTACTGAATTTCTCCAATTCATCGAGTCTTGACACAAACCTTTTGAGCTTATTGAACGCAAGAGTAATATCATCACCGAGGTTATCGTAAAAGCCGAGAGTTGTGTTTACCTCGTTCAGCAGTTTTTCTGCCTTAGTAAAAAAATCCTTATCGTATTCGGGCGGCAGGATTCCGAGGATAATATATTCCTCTTTGATGTTCTGAAGCTTACCCTTGCGGTGGAAGTATTCAATTAATATTTCTGCGTTTTCATAAGTGAAAAGCTTTGCAATTCTTTCCTTTTCTTTGTCAATGTCAATCAGGTTAAAGGGCTTGAGCTTCGGCAAGGCAGTAAATATATTGTTGATTACGGTTGCGGCTTCAACAAAAAGTCGGGGATTTAAATAGCCTTTGGAGAGCATATCTTCAAGCTCCCAATTCTCGGCTCTGAAAACAGATATTCTTGCAGCGGTATCATCCTTGTAATACTGATTGAGCAGGTCAACCGCATATTGTCCCGCATCAACAGTTTTTGATGCAACGGTTACTTTGTCGATGCTGTAATCGGCATAGAAGAAGCCTTTATCATTCATCCTTTACCACCTCCTGACAAAAATTATATCATAGTCCATAGTCATTATACAAATTTTACTGTCCAATAAAACGGACTTTACTTTTTAGAAATATGAGAATATCGTTATAATTGCAAACCACCTCGCAAGGAATAGTCATCCTGCGAGGTAGTTTTTTGTTTTATGCGGTTTGAAGATAATTCTATAAAAATTTTTGTTTCGATTATTGTATTAAAAATCATATATGTGCTTAAAAGCCTTGATACATAAGGCTTTGAGTCTTGTTTCGCACATCGTTTTTTACTGTTTCGTGATTCTGTATGATTTTTGATTTTTTCTACATTAAATAATCAGAGGAGGAAAACACAAGGTTATTCGTCTTTCGGCAAGCGACTTAAAGAGATTAACACAGTAGTTTTCCGAATCACTAAACTATCAATAAAGGAGAATGAAAAAATGACACACGCTGAATATGAATATAAGTATCAGGAAGATCTGAAATACATCTGGTATCTGCAGATTTCCGGCAGAGGAGATGAATATGCACCCGTCAGGAGGATTATCTGCAAGGGGTGTGAACGAGTATATTTCACTCAGGTTCACTGTGTAAAGTTTTGTTATCACTGTCAGCAAGGCAATGTGGGTGCAATGTATGTAAAACGGAGAAAGAGTCTTGAAAGGCGTGAAAACACAGTATGTAAAAGTTGCGGTAATACTTTTACACCGAAGAGGTCAGGTGCGGTGTACTGCAGTAATGCTTGCAGACAAAAGGCCTATCGTGAGCGTGTTACGGAAGTAGTAAGTGACCCAAAAGATCACTTACTATAACTGTAACGACATTTCCTCAAGTGGCCATTTTGGCCATTTGGAATAACCGTAACGCAAAAAATTATGATTATGGTGTTACGGTTACAGTAATGGGTCAAAATGGCCCGTTACTACAACTGTAACGATGTTTGATTTGAGAACTGAGTATTACACTCAAATCAAAGGGACAAAAAGACCCTTTGATTTTCCAAACGGTCAGATTTCGAGTTTTCAATCGGTCTGATTTTTTCGCTTTCGGCAAGTAATAAAAATTTAGGGAACAAACTGACTGTAAACAAGTGCAATTTGTTCCCTGAAATGTTTGATTTTGATTTAAGCAATTCTGATTATTTGTTCGTAAATCATGACGAAATCACACATTATTTGTTTGTTGTCATGATAATGTCCGAAAAACCATTTTTTGAATTTAACCTTTTCATTAACGATATCAAAATACTCGGTTAACTCATCGGATTTATAACAACCACCGGAAAACATTGCGACAACTTGTTGGGGAGCACAATGAGTGATTATAAAGTCAACTTCATAATTGTGTTCGGCAAGCGTATTTAATCCGAAGATCATTTCTTCTTCGGTTGGCATTTCTTCTTTCCACCAAGAAATGTTGTTTACACGAAACATCTTATTGGCTTTTGACCAACGCTTGTATTCTTCATTAAACTCTCTTTCTGTTTTAAAGTCAGCAGGGTCAAGAATGCCGTCGGTAATATCGTGACTTTTGGCACCGCCAAAAGCAAAAATCTTTTTATCGCAAATATCAAAAACATAGCCGCGCACCAGATGATAAATATTGTCACGAATTTTGTGTGCTTTACCGCCGTGAAAATCAACAGTTTCAAACTCACTGTTCAAACGTGTATAGTTTTCGTGGTTACCATCAACAAAAAGTGTTGTGAACGGTTTGTCATTCAACCATTTCAGCCAATATTTTTCTTCATTGTTATCATTCCACAAACCGAAATCGCCACAAATAATTACAAAATCATCACGCGACATTTCCTTTTGTTCAGGAAATATTTTTGTAGAGAATTTATTCCAATCGCCATGTGTATCGCCCGTGCAGTAAATCATAAATATATCTCCCTTCATTTTTCAATTATATCACATATTTATAACGCTTTTCAATTGTGTGGAAATATTTAATAACTGCCATCACCAATGCAGATTTCGGCATATGAATACTGCGTCAGATTTTTGGTGAAGGGTCGTTGTGACCCTTTTACCACTTTTATGCCCGTAAATTTCAAGAGACCAATGTGGTCACTTGAAACGTGATTTTTTTCGACTTACAAAAACTTAGGGAACAAACTGACTGTAAACAAGTGCAATTTGTTCCCTAAAGTATTTAATTGATAAATTGGAATTTGATAGTCAAAATAATCCCCTGTTATATTTGAATTGCGCGTATAGGATAAAAACTAATCCAATCAAAACGCCTATACCTATTACCCATCCACTTGCCGTTATGTTTCCCAATGCTTGTATAACAGCGCCGACAATTATAGCCGCGCCTACAATAAGTGTTCCAAGACCGACAAACATACAATACACTTTCTGATTCTCTTTCGTGACCTTGCGACGATTATACCAATGGATTGAGCCGATATTTCCACACATATTGAAGATACCGAAAAGCACACAAATAACACCGATGCCTAACTGAGTTAAGCTATCTCTCAGCGGCTCGATAAAGATGAAACCTAATATAAACAGACCGATAGCGCAACCTGCAGCGAAGCCGATGATGACCTTTTTTTGTTGGTCGATAGTCTTATTCTTTGACACAAGGATTTCCTCGTTGCTCTTGTTTGAAATAAGCTCGTCAATTGTAACACTAAAATAATCAGCTAATAGTTTGAGTGACTCGTCATTCGGCAATCCCAAACCGTTCTCCCATTTTGCAACAGCAGAACGTGAAATATGTATATCAGCCGCGACCTTGGCTTGCGACACGCCTTTTTTGCTTCGCAGTTCTTTTAGCTTTTGAGAAAATTCCATAGAAACACCTCCGTTTTATTCTAAACATATTTTTTCATATTTCAAGCTAAAAATCTACCCTTTAGGGTGTTACTTTGATGGGTTGCGCTGTTACTTTTATGAATAACACCATTGTTCTGTTTAAGAAAGAGGCTATTTAATAAAATTTCATTTATCCAAACAATTATATTACACCCGCACCACAACTTTCAACACAACCTGATTATATAATAACTGCCCCCACAAATGTAGAATTCCGGTATACGAATACTGCGTCAGATTTTTGGTGAAGGGTCGTTGTGACCCTTTTACCACTTTTATGCTCGTAAATTTCAAGAGACCAATGTGGTCACTTGAAACGTGGTTTTTTCGATTTATAAAAATTTAGGGAACAATCTGACTGTAAATAAGCACAATTTGTTCCCTAAAATATTCAATTCGTTAAATTGGATTTTTTCAATCGTTTCTTTCTGTGCCGTCAAATGCATTTCGTTCAACATAAGCCATCATTGTATTATTTCTCCAAGCATGTCCTATCAATAGTAACAATATAGCGGCGGCAACAAAAAGGGGTAAGGTTAAAATAATACCTATCACGAGAACTGTGATGATTCCTATACCCCAGCAACACATGGCAACAATATGTTCTTTCAACCACTTTTTCTTATAAAATGCTACCTTTTCCTTAAGAGTAAAACTACTCACTTTGACGACTTGCCTAAGATTTTCTTCTGCTGCTACTTTATACTCTTCCTGAGTTAGTCTCTTTCCACTCAAAAGTTCGTTAATACTAACATTAAATAGCTTACTCATAGATAACAGCATTTCTGCCGAGGGTAAATATGTTCCTGTTTCCCAACGTGATATTGTTTTGTTCGTTACGCCTATTATTTCGCCTAGCTTTTCCTGAGAAAGTTCGTGTTCTTTTCTAAGTTGTGCTATAAATTTTCCTATCTGTACTAAATCCATTTGATTCACCTCCAAGAATATTATAGCAAACATTTACTTTCCTGTCTTTACCATAAATAGCGAATGATTAGACATTCTTTTTGAATTCGCAATTTGCTTTGTAAATTCTTATTTGTCTATCTCTTTTTCTTGGGTAACGGAAGCTCATCATATATTGCGCTGAAAAGCTCAATAAGAAAATCCTTGCTGTCAACATTATCAACTAACAGCATTTCTTTTGCACCTTCATAAGGCAATTCATAAATTGCATCCGGCATAAGTGCAACTGCCGAATTAACAGGCTTTACAAGAAATCTGTCGTCATATATACCGCCTACAATTTTATCGCGATAATAGATGATATATTCTCCCATCATTGCTCTGTATGTTATGCCTTCTAATCCGGATAACTGTTCTAAAATAAAATTCAGATATTCTTTACTGGAAGCCATATTGCACCTCTCCAAATTGATTTTATCGCCGTATTAAAACACCTTTCATAAACTGTGTTTCATTATGTGTTTCATATACTATTTTCTTTTCTTCCTCTGTGCATCCAATCAGTATTTTAATTTCTGAATCTTTCTTCTTTAAATCAACAATACACATTATCGCATCAAGCTTTTTCTCGCCGCTTCCAACCCACACATCTATTCCTGCACCATCCATAGAGGTTGTGTTTTTCAAATATCCATAATCAACCCGATAAATGAAATTAGGATACTTAGGATGCGAAGTTCCTTTTGGTCTATCAATTATTATTTCTGAATTATTCACCAATTCATCTAATGCGTTCCAAAATTCAATATTATGTTGCACCTTATCAATCCTTTACAAATTTCTATTTGCCGAACTAATTATATCACACCAACACTATGTTTTTCAACATAACCTGATTATATAATAACTGCCCCCACAAATGCAGATTCCGGTATATGAATACTGCGTCACATTTTTCAGTTTTACTATTTTTTACATAGCACTTGTCAGATTATGACGGGTGTCTTTTTATATCCAAATTTTATAAGAAAGGAGACAAGCCTCATGCAAAAACTAAAACTTAACCCGCAGTTATTTGAGAAAGTATCAACACTGATTAAAACGCAGTGTTGTAACTGTTATGAAGAAAACTGTCTGTTACTTGATGACGGAGATACACACACCTGTCCTCAGCTCATAACACCGAGTCACATTATCTGCAGATATTTTTTCGAGTCTGTACTGCCGGGTGACAAAACATTACTGAAAAGAATAACCGAGCTTTAAGACTAACTGTTTTTCAGTTGGTCTTTTTTTATCGGAATTTCCGTTTAGCTGATAGAAAATTTTCTTTTAACAAATCATCGTTCAAGAGATTTCTATTCGATAAACGCTCAAAAAACACGGAAGGTATTCCGATGAAAAATGCTGAAAAAGTGTACCTTAAAATTTTTTGAAAGGAGGGAAGCGAAATGTCAAAGGCTAAAGAAACTCATTTGTGGTTTGAAAAAGGCGACGATGAAATTCAGGTTGAAAGCTACAGTAAGAAGCTTAACGAAGCAATTCTTGAGCTGAACAAAAATGTTCCGGGTGCAGTATATATCATTGACGATGAAGAACCCGGTTTTCTTCGTGCGGCGGTGAAAATTAAAAGCATCACCTTCATGATACTGCCACCGCAATCCGAAGAAAAAAAGAAAGCACAATCCGAAAACGGAAAGCGGAACAGTAAGAATCTTAAAAATCAGAAACGCACCTGATAAGAAGCAAATCTTATTTCCGGTCGGTATTAAAACGAGGACAAACCAACGCTTGCGTTGTGATTAATGTTACTTTGTCCGAAGTTTAGCAAGCATTGGATTTGTATCCTCAAATCCGTAAAAAAAGAGTGTTTTTACAATCACACCAAATACAAAAATTAAAGAAAGGAGAATTCCTATGAGCAAAAGAACAAGAGATATAGACTTTCATGTGTATCTCAGTAAAGACGAAAATCAGATATTAGAAAACCTTTGCAAGAGATTAAGAGTAAACAGAAGCGTGCTTATCCGTGCATTGATTCTCGGTAAAAGGTTAGTTGAGGCTCCGCCTGTTGACTACAAACAATTTATTATTGAGCTTCGAAGAGTCGGTACTAACCTTAATCAGCTTACAGCAAAGGCTAATTCAATCGGATATATTGATGCTGATGAATGCAAAAATGTTCTTAATGAAGTCAGAAAACTTGAAAGTGACATCGCAAAATATTACAAGTCAGGTAAGGAAGCGAATAGAGAATGGCTGTAACAAGAATTTGGCCTATAAAAAATAACATTCATCAGGTTGTATCTTATGCTGCTAATAAAAATAAAACCGACTTGTCAAAATACTCGGACCTGATTGATGCGCTTCACTATGCAGCCGATGATGATAAAACAAATCTCGAAAATGAGCAGAAACTGCTCGTTGAAGGCATCAACTGTGATCCCGATATTGCTGCGCGACAGATGATTGATACAAAAGAAATGTATGGAAAGATGGGAGGAGTTGTTGCCTATCACGCATATATTTCTTTCAAGCCCGGTGAAGTTTCACCCGAAGAAGCACAGCAGGTTGCAATGGAGGTTGCAAATAAAATGTGGGGCAAGGATTATGAAATGATTGTCGCAACTCACCTTAATGCAAACTGTGTTCACTGTCATATAGTCATTAATTCCGTTTCAATGACTGACGGAAGGAAGATGAACGAAAACAAAGCTATGTATCAGCTTTTCAGAAAAACAAGTGATGCTGTCTGTATTGAACACGGTTTATCAGTAATCGAAAAGCCGAAAGGCAAACGCATTCCTTATAACATTTATAAAGCAATGCAGAAAGGTATCAAAACAAAATACGATTATATGCGTGATGATATTGATTACGCAATTATAAGAAGTGCAAATGAAAAACAATTTTTCAGAATTATGACTCAGAAGGGTTATTGGTTTGATAACGGAAAGATAGCTTACCGCAATGATGAGCACGCAGTGAAGCTCACAACCCTCGGAGAAATTTACACCTATGAAAAAATCAGAGAGCGGATTTACTCGCAGGATAAATTTGCGGCAAACAACAATTTCAGAAATTATTTATATGCTAATGATTTTTTGAAGAGGCAGATATTCGTTTTCGATTACAAAGGTTATGAGTTTAAAGAATCAAGAGAATGTTACAGACATCCTGAGTATTTCAACCGAATGGTTTCTGATTTTACAAAACTGATTGTGGGCGGTGCCGTACTCGGTACACCTGTTATTTCACTTTTGTTTCTTGCTTTGCTTTTTGCAGGAGCAATAGCCGAGAAGAACAACTGCAACCCGCATCCGTTTACACCTAAAATGAAATATTCGTCTCCGAGGATTGAGTTTATGCAGGACCAGATTGACCTTGCGATAAATGAAAAGCTTTATGATTTTGAAGAGGTTGATAAGTTCATTTCAAAGACAGAGCTTCGTATTGAGGAGCTGAAAAGTCAGCGTAATAAAATCTACAATCAGATAAGAAGATGCAATGACCCGACGGCAAAGGAAAACCTTGTTGCCCGTCGGGATTTTTTAACGGCTGAAATCGGTGAACTTCGTGAAAAGCTGAAGCTTGCCAAAAGAATTATAAAAGACAGTCCCGCACTTGAGGAAAAGCTTGAAACGGAAAAACAGCTTATCCGTGAATGGTACTTCCCCGAAAGGCAAAGGGATAAAGAAAAACATTATGAAGAGAGGTGATATGTATGCATCCGGAAGAATTATGTAGGATGATTCAATGCAATGAAGATAATGCCACAGAAGATACAGTGTACGAGCGTGAAATGACGTCAGACGAATATCTTGATAAATATTTTAACACAAAACAGTTTTCTGTAAGGAAGTTTTTAAGACTTGCAGAAGAAGAACGCAGGCAGAGAAAAGAAAGTAAAAGATTATATTATCATGGAGGAAAATAAATGAATAATAACTTAAAATCACCGGTAAACATTCCGGTGGAAAAAATCCGTCCCTTTGAGGGACACCCGTACAAGGTCTTAGACAATGAAGAGATGAACACTCTGATTGACAGTATTCAGCAGAAGGGTGTCATCTCACCGATTGTTGTAAGACCACTCGAAAACACAGACGATGAATATGAGATTATCTCAGGTCATCGCAGACTCAGAGCATCGGTAAAAGCAGGACTGGAAACAGTACCTGCTTTAATTTATGCCGTCAGCCGTGATGAAGCGGCAGTTATGCTCGTTGACAGTAATCTTCATAGAGAGCATATCCTGCCGAGTGAACGAGCTTTTGCTTATAAGTTGAAAATGGAAGCAATAAGCCGACAGGGACAGAGGACAGATTTAACTTGTGGACAAGTTGGCCACAAGTCAAGAGATGATGTTTCCAAAACTGAAAGCGGCAGACAGGTACAGAGGTATATCCGTCTGACTTATCTCATTCCCGAACTGCTTGAAATGATGGACGAAGATAAAATTGCTTTATCAGTGGGTGTTGAGCTTTCGTTCCTTGATGAGCAGATGCAGTATGACCTGCTTCGTGTAATTGAGGAGCAGGAATGCACACCGTCGTATTCTCAGGCGTGGCATATGCACAGGGATTTCAATGAAGGTACACTCACTATCGAAAGTATGGAAAATACACTTGCTTCAGAAAAACCGAATCAGAAGCCTATGTGCAAGGTGCCCATTGAAAAGCTACAGAAAATCGCACCTAAGGTTAAAGATAAAGACTTTGAAGATTTTGTACTGAAGGCCTGTGAGCATTACTACAAATATCTTCAGCGACAGCGAAGCCGTGACCGTGACGCACGGTAATCCACACATTTGTATAGGAGGAATTATATGAGTAAAATTGATATAAATGATTTAAGTAAAAATCCTGATTACTGTTTTGCGGCTTTGAAGCTTATTGAGCAGTTGTTCAGGGACGGAAAAATTCCCGAGTATATGTTCCGCAATATCTTAAGCGAGCATGCGGACATTGTTGATGAAACCGAATTTGTAAAAGGAAACCACAACCAGATAAAGGAGGAATGTGCATGATAAATTCCGATTTCGGAAAGCGCAGAGTTGTAATCTATGCCCGAGTTTCTACGGAGCACGAGGCGCAGATTTCAGCTCTTGAAAATCAGTTGGATTGGTATGAGCCGATTCTTAAGGCAAGACCTGAATGGGAGCTCGTCGGCAGATATATTGACGAGGGTATCACGGGTACCTCTGCCGAGAAAAGACCGCAGTTTATGAAAATGATTCGTGATGCCAAGCAGAAAAAGTTCGATATGATTATCACCCGTGAGGTGTCACGATTTGCGAGAAATACCGTTGACACTCTGCAGTACACAAGAGATCTGAAGGCAAAGGGCGTTGAGGTGTTCTTCATCAACGACAACATCAAAACCTTTGACGGTGACGGTGAATTGCGTCTCACCATTATGGCGACTCTTGCTCAGGATGAAAGCCGTAAAACCTCGGTGCGAGTGAAAAGCGGTCAGCAGACCTCAATGAACAACGGCACATTCTACGGCAACGGAAACATTTTAGGTTACAGAAGACATCAGGAGCTTCTGCCCGACAATAAGAAAAAGGTAGATTTCATTATCGACCCGGAGCAGGCTGAAACGGTCAGGCTCATATATGATATGTATCTTGCGGGCAACGGCCTTACCAAGATAAAGGAAGAGCTTGAACGCCAAGGCAGAAAAACTGCAATGGGCAAAACAAGGTGGTACGAAACCGTAATAGGCCACGTGCTGAAAAACACCTTTTACTGCGGAATCATAACCTATCACAAGGAGTATACTCCCGACTATCTCACACAAAAGAAAATCAAGAATTACGGTGAGATTGACCTGATACAGGTAAAGGGAAGACACGAGCCGATTATTACTGAAGAAGACTTTGAAAGGGTGCAATTAATTATGGCAAGTAAAACAGCTCAGATGAAAAATCTTAACACAGGCAGAAGAAGTACAACCGGCAAAAGACCGAGAACAACAGTATGGGGAAAGCTCCTCATCTGCGAATGCGGTCACAGATTCAATACGAAGCTCTGGAGAAAAGAGGGAGATAAATCCATTATAGGCTATCAGTGCTATGACTCGGTGCGTACCGGGTCATACGAGAGCCGAAAGAAAAAGGGCTTGCCTCTTGAGGGTATCTGCCGTGTGCCTATGATTCCCGAGTGGAAGCTGCAGATGATGGCGAATTATATTTTCCGCAATTATCTCTCGGAAAAGGATAAAGTGCTGGCTCTTGCCAACTCAATGCTTGAAGCTCACATTGACGATAAAGAGGATGATGTGGATTATGAGGCTATCATTGAGAAAAAGTGCAAGGAGGTTGAAAGGCACAGAACGAAGCTCAGTAATTTCATTGATATGAGGGCAGAGGGTGAAATCGACAAAGAATCTTACACAAAGAAAACTGCCGAGGTTAAAGAAGAGATTGCAAAGCTCTCTGCCGAAATCGAAGAGCTTCAGCTAAAGCTTAACAAAGAGCCTGTAATTACAGATTACAGGGACAAGCTGACGGTGCTTCAATATGCTCTCGAGCAGTACACAAATGCGGATGAAAAAGACATCCCCGAAAGTGTGATTGAGGCTTTTGTGGTGAAGATTGTTGCAAAGAGGGACGGCTTTGACTGGTACCTTCGCTTTGACGGAGACCCCAATGACCCTCTGCACATGAAAACCGAGGGAAAAAGGAGAAAAAACAGTTCTGTTTCTGTGGTTGGCGGTAAACTGCCAACCAAGCAGAATTGCGACACAGGCAGCAATCAGCGAAATGGCAAAATAAGTGAATTACGGCTTGACAGCTTCGTTTTGACCATTGATGATGCGAAAAATTATTTGTATAGTTTTTCCACAAGACATCGTGTTCTTAACTGGAAGGACATAAAAGTCAGCCTGTGGTTCTAATCTAGAATTATAGGGATATATCACCTGTATAGGTGGTATATCCCTTTTTGTATTCGAAAACCCCTGGCTGTGCCAGGGGTTCTCTAATATAACAAAAAAACCGACAGATAACTGTCGGTTAGGGTGAATATTGCTTCTAAAAATACCATATAGTATGAACTAATTATATGCTCAAAAACTAACAATTCTGTGAAATATATAAAAACAAAGTTCTCGCAACATCTTTGTTTTTTGCCTTTAAAATATCAATATTATGCTTTGAAGTATAAATATAATAATATCCTGTTTTCTTATCATCACTTGCATCTATTGCTTTAACTGACAATGCATCTTTCAACTGAATAACCCTATCAGGATTAAATTCAATATATATTTTTTCATTGATTAATTTAACATAATTACTTTCATAATGCTTGTCGACAAAAATAAAAGCAAAATCATTCTGTAATTCATACTGTTTTGAAAAATTGGAAAACAATTCAAAAACTTTAATGATGGTTTCTTGTGCTTTTAAGGATGTTTTAGCAACACTTTTTACATTTTCTGGGGAAGAACCATTTATTGTATCTTCCAAATCTTGCTTCTCTTTAAGTGCTTGTTTAAACTTATCATCATTTATATAAAAGGTATTATTGCTAATTGCTTTTAATGTATTTTTGAACATTCTTGCAACTTCATTTCCTAATATTTCATTTTCTAAATTTCTAAACTCTATTTCACTTTTCCAAATCGGCTTCAAACGTTTGCTTCTATTAAAAAATTGTTGACTGATAGTGTTCTTACTATAGGTATTCTTTAAAAAACAAACTATATCATCATCGGAAAGCAATGAAAGATTAATTCCTTTTTCAATATATCCTGGTAAGGATATAGCTGTTTTTGTAAAGATGCTTTTTTCTGAACCTAATTTTTCACTATATTTGTTCACCATGTAGCTATCATAACATTCAATAGCTAATTGTATTAGTTTTACATCATACAATACTGTAGGATTGTTTTGTATCCAATGTCTCTCTAAATCGTTTGCAAAGGTAACATTTTCAATTACACTTAACGAACCACGTTTATATGCGGGAACTCTCTTAGTCGCTGAAGATGCATCTGTAAATTCAGATACCACATAACCAGCAAAAAGTCTGTCAACATCCAAGGCCATAGTATTGAATCCAGTTACATACGAATCTCGAATTAAATAATCAAGTTTATCAACGTCTATCAAAGAACCGTTAAGCATTCCTATTATTATATTTTCAATTAATTTGTCCTGCAATTTATATTGCACACCGATTATACAACGCACAAATAACTCTCGATCAATGTCATTTATACCTTGAGAATCTATTAAGTCAATGCCTACTATAGCACTCATTGCTTCATGTGGTTTTCCAGTTTCGTTTGTTATGTCTTCTTGAAATGCGTATGAAGTAGCAAAACGGAGTGTTAATTCTTTTTGAAAATCTGTACTTTTTTTATAATACTCTTCGCCAGTATGGGAAAATGGAGAATGCCCAACATCGTGTAATAAACAGGCTAATAAAAATGTTTTTCTTAATTTTGTCCAAGGAGTTTCAGCATATTCTGGATATCTTCTTTCAACAACATTTTTTTGAAAATTATCAAATGCTTTTTTCCCTAAATGGTAAACGCCAATTGAATGTACGAAACGATTATGTAATGCAGAAGGATAGAGAGCTTGATAACCTGTTTGTACAATGTTTCTTAATCGCTGAAACTCTGCTGTGTCTATTAATGGTAAGCAAAAATCATCAATATCAACATAACCATAAAGCGGGTCTTTGATTTGTTTCATTTTATGACAACTCCCTTGCTATCCAAAATCATTTACTTTGTTTTGCAAATTCCATTGAAATGTTTACTAAAAAACTTAAAACATTAAATGGCAAATATCCGATAAATCTACTTTCAAGGTCCTCAATATTTTTTGTTTTTACAACATATATTGAATTAGTTTCTCGTTCAAATTCAAAATAATCAGAAAAATCAAAAATCGCTGAAGCGACATGCTCAGATGAAGATAGAAAAATTGCATCAATATCGTTGTTTATTGATTCTTTTTGAATAAAAATACCTGCTTGACTTAACTCATCTAACGAAATAGCTTCTTTTTTGTTTAACTTTTTCAATGCTATTAAAACGTTAGCAATGATATATTCTGCACCTACAAATGTTGCCATAATTTTTCCTCCCTAGTAAATACCACTACTACATAGTATTCATATAAAGCAATAAAGATTATAATAATACTTTAATAATTATATCATTATATTTCCAAAATTTCAATACAAGATATATGTTAATTTTTCTTTTGCTTTGCAATGTTATAATGCTCATAGAAACGGTATTTTGTCCAATATATGTTGCATAAATATTTTAACAACAATCAAAAAAGTTTTGCATTTAATTGTTTAATAAGAACATATCAAATTTGGTATGTTCTTATTTTTTTACATTTTTTTAAAAATTTTTTTGAAAAAGTTGCAAAAATTGGCCTTTTAAATGCCTTCCCCTTGAGGGAGAAAATATTTCTCTTAAAAAGACGCTATAAAAATGCAACTTTTTTACCCTGAAAAATTGAATAGAACAAACTAAGTACTTCAGTTCTGGGAAGAGCTTGGGTAGTGAGTGCGCCATGACCTTAAATTTGTTTAAGTGAGCGATAAAAACATACTACAAAATATTTGTTAGCCACAAGTAAGGCGATGAGGACCGGAATGACAATGGTACTCCCGTTTAGTCACAGTCCGAGCGTGATAAAACCGTCGCAGGCAATGAGAACGGCTCTAACAGAAAGAGGGGTGAAATTCCCGTGAGGCAGAGTAAGCTGCTCTGACACTTAGGTAGTTCAAACTGAAATGGTTATCATTTATTTAAGCAATATGTTTATGAAAATGATTAACCAAATAAAAAAGAAAGGAAGTGAGATGGATGGAAATTCCTATGGCAATTTTGTACACTGTGGGACAAGGTTTAGCATTTAATGTTGTAATTCCTGTATTCCACATTATTACAAAGATTTTTGGATAATAGTTCACATCGCAAAATAATTTTCGAAAAGGAATATTAAAAAAGTGGAAGAAAAGAAAAACATATCAAAATCAGATACATATGACGAAACCCATGTTGCAAAAGAGGTAATTATGGAAATTCCCATTTCTGTAATTAAAGACTTTCCAAATCATCCGTATAAGATAAAGGACGATGATGGTATGAACGAACTTGTTGAGAGTATCAAAACAAGAGGATTAATTCAGCCAATATTAGTCAGACCTATTGAAGATGGAAAGTATGAAATGGTTTCAGGTCATAGAAGAAAAAGAGCTTTTGAAATTGCAGGTATAGAGAAAATATCTGCACGAGTTCGAGAACTTACAAGAGATGAGGCAACACTTGCAATGGTTGATAGTAATTTGCAAAGAGAAGAAATATTACCTTCTGAAAAAGCATTTGCATATAAGATGCGACTTGATGCCATGAATAGACGAGGTGAACGATATGACTTAACTTGTTCCCCAGAGGGGAATATGTTAAGAGGAAAAAAATCTGTTGATTTATTTGCTGAAGAAACAGGAGATAGCAAAAATCAAATTTATAGATATATTCGTCTAACCAATCTTATTTCACCACTGCTCAAACTCGTAGATGAAAAGCAAATTGCAATGCGGCCTGCAGTAGAACTGTCATATCTTTCGGAGAATGCACAGAGATGGATTTTTGAAGCTATTGAATATGTTGATGCAACTCCATCACATGCACAAACATTGCGAATGCGAAAATTTGCCGAACAAGGCAAATTATCAAAAGATGTTATCGATGCAATTATGGATGAAGAAAAACCCAATCAAAAGGAAAAATCTCCATTCAGGGACAATCGTATAACAGACCATATTCCTCATAATGTTCCGAAAGAAAAACAATGTGACTATGTTATTAAAGCTCTTGAATATTACAATCGCTATTTACAGCGAATAAAAGATAAGGGCAGTCGATAATATTTTCTCTCTCAAAAATACCATTTAATTAAAAACTTACTGTACTGAATTTAAAGATAAATATTCTTTTTAACAGTACAAAGAAAGGACAAACAATGAATATTAAGGTAGAAATTAAAAAGATTTTTAAAGGTGATAGACCAACAAAAGCTTATGCTAATGTGGTTATTGAAGAGGGCTTTGTTATTCATGGCGTAGGTATCTGTGAAAATGAAAAAGGCAGATACATAACAATGCCTCAGACTTCATGGATGAAACAGGGTGAAGAAGTAAAGAAACCTGTTTGTCATCCAATCACTTCTTCTGTGCGAAAGCAAATGGAAGAAACTTTGTTTAACGCTTATGACGAAAAAATGTCAGAAAAGAACTAATCTAAATTTGGAGGTAAAACAATATGAAAAAAATTAAATCATTCGTAAAATCAGCAGTTCAGAAGGTTAAGGACGTTTTTGCTCTGCAGGAAGCAATATTGAATGTAAAAGCACATTCAGTTCTCGATGGTACAAAAGCAGAGGCGTATGTGGATACCGGTGTAAAAGTGCTTATTGCCGTAGTGCTCGGTGCACTCATTCTTACACTTCTCTATTCACTCTTTAACGACACAATCATGCCAACAGTCAAGACAAGAGTTGAAGGACTCTTTAACTACGCGGGTTAAGAGAGGAGACAATACATAATGAAAAAGATTAAATCACTCGTAAAATCAGCAGTTCAGAAGATTAAGGACGTTTTTGCTGTTCAAGAAGCAACTTTGAGTGCAAAAGCACATTCAGTTCTCGATGGTACAAAAGCAGAGGCTTATGTGGATACCGGTGTTAAGGTGCTTATTGCTGTAGTGCTCGGTGCACTCATCCTTACACTTCTATATTCACTCTTTAATGACACAATGGCACCTGCCGTTGAAGAAAGAGTGAATGAAATGTTTAATTATGCTGGATAAATAATATTTGTGGTGGGGCAGATTTAACTGCCTCGCCTTTTTGTGAGGACTGATAATATGACAAAGTTTATACAACCACTAGGACCGATACGTCTTGTTTCATTAAAAGATGTAGCTGGTATTAATTTTCGGACAACATTAAACGTGCTGTTTATATCTATATCAATTCTGATTTTTTATTTCGCTATTCATAAGATTTCACAGTTAGTTATAAGCAGAACACCGGAATATAAGAAAGAAGATAAAAAAATCCCAATATATCATTGCTTAAGTATTATTGCTGTGTCAAGTTTGCTAATGGCTTTTGGGTGGTCAATAGAACTTGTTAAAGGCATTATCTTTTTGCAAATCTTACTCTATGCTTCGGTATCAGATATACAGACTCATGAGGTAAAAGATTTCGTTTCTGTTTTGATTTTCGTCACTGGATTTATAGGTACTAATACTGTGAATATTCCAATGATGCTTTTGAGTGGATTTGTAATCGGTGGTATGTTATTGTTCTGTGCTATGGCAAGTAGAAATAAACTTGGTGGAGCAGATGTTAAAATCTCTGCTGCCTGTGCTTTTGTTTTAGGTTTTCAAAAGGGCATGGCTGGTCTTGTTATCGGTCTTTTTCTTGCAATTATTTGCAACATATATTTTAGCCATAAATCCAAGACAAAAGGGAAAGCATTTCCATTAGTTCCATATTTGTCTATTGGATTTATGGCTATGTACTTCATTTAAGGAGGAATCACACAATGAAAAACAGAACAGCGATAGGTATTGTCTGTATTATTCTTTCTGTGGCAGTAATATTTCTTGTGTCACCCCTGGTGAATAATATCTCAGATAAAAAAACAGAGGTTGTCAGGTTCATAACAGATGTTTCTCACGGTGCAGAAATTAAAGATACGGATGTTGAAGTTGTTAAAATCTCAAATTCAGCATTGCCAGACAATGTAATAAAAGATAAAGAAACAGTTGTTGGTAAATACGCAACTGCTGATATTTTTAAAGGTGATTTTGCAACAGAAAACAAAGTAACAGATAATGCAAATACATCAAAGGATGTTTTATCATCACTCAAAGGTGATAAGATCGCAATGAGTATTACAATTAATTCCTTTGCAGGTGGTCTTTCAGGCAAACTTGAAAATGGTGATATTGTAAGTATTTGTGTAACGGATAAGGATGATAATACAGAAATTCCATCTTCTCTTAAATATGTCAAAGTAATCACTACAACTACGTCAGGTGGTATTGATGAAAATGATGTTATACAAAACGAAGATGGCAGTTTTGAACTCCCAACAACAATTACAGTTCTTGTGTCAGTAGAACAAGCTAAAGTATTGGCTAACTATGAAGAAAGTGCAGTAATGCATGTCGCACTTGTTTACAGAGGTGACAATGAGACAGCAAATAAATTTCTTAAGGCACAAGATGATTTTATTGCGAAAAATAATGTGAGTGAGGCTGATAAAAATGGCTAAAATTATTGCTGTAATCGGTTCTCCCGGTAGTGGAAAAACAACCGTCACATTAAAATTGGCACAAGAACTTTACTGTGCTACATCAAACGGAGCAGTAATATATATTTCACCATCTTTAAAAGTTCCGGCTTTGGGTGTTTTGTTTCCTAACTATACGCCTGACAGTATTTTTTCTCTTGGTTCTATGTTTGATAAAACGGATATTTATGAAGAAGATATCCTTAATCACTTGGTAACTGTAAAATCAATGAACAACTTTGGCTGTCTTGGATACAAAGCAGGGGAGAATAAATACGATTTTGCAGAATTAACAGAGGATAAAGTTAATGCATTCTTTGATGTACTTAATAATATGGCAGGTTATGTGTTTGTTGATTGTACTGATGAAGAAAATGACCTTATATCACAAATTGCATTAAGAAATGCACACGAGGTTATTATGATGCTTTCACCAGACCTTAAAAGTATGGTTTATCTTGCATCTAATGAAGAATTGTTCGGAACTAATGGCGAACGAGCAATAAGAGTTCTCAATGTGAATGAGAATGAACTTTATTCTCCTGTTGATGATGTAAGAACTAATGTGAAAAACATTGAATATATATTGCCATTCAGTAAGCAAGTAAGAAGTCAACAGCTTGACGGACTTCTGTATGAAAGAGCAAAAGACAAAAAGTATCGTGCTGTGCTCTCTAAAATTGTAAACAGAATAATTTAATTGATTGGAGAAATATAAATGCAGAAAAACATTGATTTTGTGCCGCTGCTTTCAATGATTCAAGAGCATATCTCTTCCCGTTATGCGGCGGCATTATCTGATAGTAAAAAATTACCACAGCTCAAGTCATATATAGATAAATTCTTACGTGACGGTGGTTATGTTGTTGACAATATGACACAACTTGAATTGAGCAATAAACTTTATTCTGAAATGGCTGAATATTCAATTCTTACCAAGTATCTCGGTAAAGATAATATTGAGGAAATCAATATTAATGCTTGGAACGATATTGCTATTACTTATACATCCGGTAGAACAGTAAAGGTGAAAGAACATTTTTATTCACCATCTCATGCTGTTGATATTGTAAAACGACTTCTCCATCATTCAGGTATGATAATTGATAATTCTACTCCTATGTCACAAGGTCATTTGCCAAACAATACTCGTATTACTGCACTTAAAGAACCTATTGTTGATGATGAAGTGGGAGTCAGTGTTTCAATACGTCTTTTGCACCCGTCAAGAGTTAATAAAAAGCAAATAATATCTTCCGGTAATGCAACAGAAAAGATGGTGGATTTTCTATGTATGTGTTTAAGGTATGGCGTTTCTACCGTTGTTGCTGGTGCAACAAGTTCAGGTAAAACAACGCTTCTTAATGCACTACTTACAACGATTCCTGATGGTAAGCGAGTTTTCACCATTGAAACAGGTTCACGAGAACTTGCCCTTGTCCGAAAAAAGAATGGCAGGGTAGTTAATAATGTTGTTCATACACTTTCACGACCTTCTGATAATCCTGCGTTTGATATAACACAAGAAGACCTTGTTGTAGCATCACTTCGTTTCAATCCTGACATTGTTTGTGTAGGTGAAATGCGAGATGTAGAGTGTTACTCGGCAGTTGAAGCAAGTCTTACAGGGCATACTGTTGTATCAACAGTTCATGCGTTTGCGGCTGATTCAGCACATATGCGAATAGCACTTCTCTGTCAGAAACGTTTTCCTATTGATTTTAAAACTTCACTTATGCAAGCTGGACAGGCATTTCCAATAGTTGTATATACTCACAAGTTGGAAAACAATGAAAGAAAGATTATGGATATTTCCGAGTGCGAAATTTTGTCAAACGGGGAAAGAGTTTACCATACTCTTTTTAGATTTCATATTACTAAAAACAAGGTTGTAAATGGTAAGGTTGTAACAGAAGGATATTTTGAACAACCTGAAATAATGTCAGACAGTTTGAAAAAGAAACTCCTGCAGTTTGGTGTACCACAGGAGGAACTCAATAAATTCTTAAAGAAGGGAGCTGATTATAAGTGATACTCCCAATGATTGCATCAATTTTTATTATCATAGCAATTGTTTGCTTTTTAAATTTAACACCACAACAGATTACAGAAGATATAAATTCAGTTCTTTTAAAGAAACCTAATATTCGTGATAGAGCAAGAGCATTACGAGCAGGTAAAAAGAAAAATGGATTGGGTGCGAAATTTATGTATCTTCAATCTGCGTTGGCATCTTGTGGTAAAGAAGGTAAATTTGCATTAGTATGTTCATCAGCACTTGTTCTTTTTGCTGTAGGTGCAGTTGTAGCTGTTTTAATTGATAATGTATTCCTCATTCCTGCTTTATCAGTATCATTTGCAATGATTCCTTTTATTTATGTTCGTAATATCATTTCTATTTATGAGAAACAGACAAAGGAAGAACTTGAAACAGCACTTTCAATTATTACTACATCATATTCAAGAGATGGTGATATTGTATCTGCAGTACAGGAAAACTTACCATATATCAAACCACCACTTAAAGAAAGTTTTACGGCTTTTGTAGGTGATGCTATGGCAGTTTCTTCAAGTATTAAACAGGCATTATATAACCTGAAAAACAAGGTTGATGATGAAATCTTCCGTGAATGGGTCGATACTCTTATACAGTGTCAGGACAATCAAGAAATGAAGGATACCTTACAACCTATTGTTTCAAAACTTACCGATGTTCGTATTGTTAATAACGAACTTAATACAATGATGTCAGCTGTAAGAACTGAATATTACACAATGGTAGGTCTTGTAGTCGGTAATATTCCTTTGCTTTATGTTCTTAATAAAGATTGGTTTCATACACTCATATTTGAAACACCGGGTAAAATTGTTCTTGGTGTATGTGGTATTGTGATAGTAGTAACATATTTGTTTATGTTAAAGTTCACAAAGCCTGTGGAATACAAGGCGTAAGGAGGTAGAAAACAATGATTAAAATTATTGTGGGTATACTTTTTGGTATTGCCTTTTATTTGATGCTTGCAGACTATTTCCGTATCCCATATATGAGAACATCAAAAGCAGTAAATAACCTCGCAAAACAACAGAAAGAGAAAACGAGCAGTATTGATGTTTGGCTTTCTTCATTTGCTTCATTTCTTGCAAGAAAAATAAGGCTTAATGATTATAAAAGAGGTCAATTGGAATCAGATTTGAGAACAGCACAGATGGATATATCACCTGAAATGTTTATGGCAAATGCGATTGTAAAATCTTTAATTGTTGGTGTATTTGCTATTCCTGTGCTTTTTATATTTCCAATTTTGTCGCCGATTATACTTTTTCTCGCTTTTATTCTTTACCGAATGAATATAAAAGGAATATCTGTTAGAATAAAGAAAAAGAGAGCAAAAATTGAATATGAACTTCCAAGGTTTGTGTTTAAGATTGAAAAAGCACTTATGCACGATAAGGATGTTCTTAAAATGATTGAGTCATTTGCTCGTAACGCAGGACCTGAACTAAAACATGAACTTGATATTACTGCTGCAGATATTCGTTCCGGTAATACTGAAGTAGCTATCACAAGACTTGAAGCAAGAGTAGGTTCACCACTTATGAGTGACGTGTGTCGAGGTCTTATTTCCATTGACAGAGGTGATATAAACACAGTATATTGGAATTCACTTTCAATGAAGTTTGCAGATATTCAAAGACAGCAATTAAAACTTGAGGCAGAGAAGATACCGAAGAAAGTAAAGAAACTTTCTATGTGTCTTCTCTTTTGTTTTATGCTTATATATATCGTAGTTATTCTTGCTCAGATAGTTTCATCTGTTGGTGTTCTTTTTGCTTAACGGAGGTGGAATATGAAAAAGATAATTACTTCAAAAAAAGCTGAAGGTTATATTGATGTTGTGGTTGGTATTTTTGCTATTCTGATGGTAGTTGTGGTTGTTCTTAATATTTTTCAATTTATGTCACTCAAACAGGACCTTGATGAAATATCAGGTCAGCTTATTGAAACAGCAACTTTTAATGGGTGTTTTGATAATGAGTTTGATGAAAGAGTTGAAAGTTTACAGAATCAGTTTTTTGATTTTCAAGTAGATACTGACGCAGAAAGCTACTTTAATGCTCACTATAAGAGAGTTCAACTTGGTGACCAAATGGATGTATATGTTTCTGTAGAGACATATATCCAAGGACTCGGTATGTTCAGGATACCAGTAACCGTAACAAGTCATAGGTCAGGTATCTCCGAAAAGTATTGGAAGTAGGTGTTGACTTATGAAATTATTGAAATCAAAAAAGGCAGAAGGGTATATTCTTACTTGTGTCCTTATAATCATTTTTGTTGCAATCTTCTCTATAATCTTCACATATTCAGCGTCCATTACAAAGGTTAATGTTATGAGAGAAAACACAAAGGTAGTTCTTGATAGTTTTGTGACACAAAATTCAACTGAAATATATAACAGTATCAAACAAGGTAATGACTATACGGAAATATTGGATACAGAGGAATTTCGTACTGAACTTATTTCATTTTGCACATTGGAAATAAATGATGGGATGTTATATAGTTATGATGCAGATGGTAATGAACTGTATCACATAACTGAGCCTGTTCTCAGTTTCCGTGAAGCAAATGAATTGGAACTTGTTGTGAATTATACAATAACAATACCAATGTGGTTTGCTGGTAATCAGTTTCCATCTGCTAATATCCCAATAGAGGTAACATCTATACTAACGGAAAAATTTTAAATTGTAGGAGGAAACAAAAATGAAAAAATTAAAGAACAAAAAGGTTGCTCTGACTCTCGTAGTCGTAATTGCTGCAATCTTGATTCTTATTGCTATTACAGTAGGACGATTTGCAGAGAATGATGCAGATAAACCTTCCCAAGAACCAATAACGGAATTTGGAGAGACTATCAGTGATGTAATTATTGATGATAATATTATTGATAATCTCAAAGAAACTGAAGATGCTACTGAAAAGGGTGTTGAGGTTATCCAACTTAAGGACCCTGAAACATCAAAGCCTACTACTCAAAAACCTAATAATCAACAGACGAATACAGTAAAACCTGCTGAACCTGTAACACAGAGAAATCCTTCAGGAATATCGCAGGGTAATAATACTGAAGTTATTGATAATGGTAATGATAGTGTGAAAGAGTACAGTTGTGGTAAAAAAGGACATCATTGTGATAGTAAAGAAACACATAATTTTATCTTAAGTCTTGAAAATAAAGGTTGTCCTTATTGTGGTTCTCATTCATGTAAGAGCTTCTACACTTACGATGAATGGGGAAATGCTTGTTATGACCCTACAAGGTGTGAAAATTATTTAGAAAAAAATGACCCTTGTGAATATTGTCAGATATGTGGTAAAAAGGTAGGTACGGGTTCTGGTAACACTTGTGTTAGATTTACAGTTGATACAAAGTGCCCTGAATGTGGTAAATCAGTAAAAGGCAAAACTTGTCATTCACACTAATATATAATTTAATATGGCTCGACTTTCAAGGTCGGGCCTTTATTTTTTAAGAAAGGAAGATGATAGATATTAAAAAAGTAATTTCAATTCTTCTCGTTCTTTGTACACTACTTTCAGTAATACCATATTCTGCACTTGCACTTTCTTGGGACGGTGATTCAGCAGGTGGTAGTACAGATGCTGTAAATGGTAGTTCCACAGGATATGTTATTCGTTCTACAAGTGATTCTGCTTGTGTTGTTGGCTATCGTTTTTCGGTAGTTGATTCATCGGGTAATATGAAAGTGACCAAAGTTATTGATGTTTTTAGAAACACATCTAACGGTAATAATGCATATTCAACCTCTGCAAAGTTTTCTACTAAATACAATAAAAAGCAAATAAATGTTAACAAAAACAAGAGTTTGACCACAACGTATAATCAAACAAATTGTTATAAAGAAAGTGCGATGGAGTTTATAACATCACTTCCAAATCCAAGCGGTGTAGAAACTTGGCAGAGTTATGAAACTAATATCAATAAGGTTCTTTCAAAACTTGGTGTTGGTAGTGTAAGTAATATGAATAATGGCGACAAGGTTATTATTGAACCGTTATTTGATGTTTGTCTTGCAGGTGAATATCAGGCATTGACAGTTTCAGAAATAGCTTATTGTGGTCGTAGTGTTTTAGGTGGTACGAGTACAGGTGGTACAAGCAATGGTACATCATCTACTTGGGGTTTTATTGCAAACTATACTAACCGTATATGGCCCAACAAACTATTTACTCCTGATGGACAAGGATTGTGGTCAAGTGCCACAGAAATTGGTTCATCAAAAAAAGAAACATTTAATGGTCTATTAACAAAAGGTTATGGTGCTGGTATTGCATATAATCAAACAGAAGATTCCACTTTAAAGGATATAACATACACCATTAAATTTAATGGTAATGGAGCTACTGGTGGTTCGACAAGTTCAATGACTATGACTTGTGGTGTTGGAAAGAACTTAATATTAAATGGGTTTACAAAAACGGCATATAAGTTTGCAGGGTGGAACACCAAAGCAAACGGAACAGGCATAAATTATTCAAATGGACAATATGTTAAAGACCTTGCAACTACTGATGGTGCAGTAGTTACTCTCTATGCAAAATGGGAATATAATCTTTCATTAAACGTAAAAGAGTGCTATGTATATAGTGGTAATAAGGGAAATAAAACAACACTTTTTGGTACTACAATGGGCAATGTTTTTGATGATTATGTTTATAAGACGGACTATCCTACAATCGGTGATACAGTTTGGTATAATGTTTATTTTCCTGCAGAGGAAGAAAATATAAAAGTACGACAGTATGTAAGATATGCTGGTGGGAGTTGGAATACAAGAGATGTTACGCTCAGTAGTTTAAACTCATCATCACAATGGTTTCCAATACAGTTTACAGGTGATTATAAGAAGATAACTGCAGGACAACAATACTTTGAAATACAGGCTAAAACGGATTGGATTGATGATTCTGGTAATGTTTTAAAAAGTGGTACTGTAAAGACATTTTATATCCCAATAAAGCCTGTTGTTTACAGAACAGAAGTTTGTGCATATAACTATGAAGGAAATGTTGTAGCATATGATGGATGTGCAGGGTCGGGTGGAAAACTTTATTCCGGTCAGCGTATCAAAATAGCATATAAATATACAGCAGATAACACGTGGGTTGCAACGGAGTATTTGAGAGGGTCAATGTATCATTATAGTGGTTCAAAATGGTCAACTGTTTACACCTCAAATGACGGATATGATGCTGCAAAGAACAAGATTGGTATTTCAAAATCTTCACCTATAACACTCAATAGTTCAATTGGCACATATGCTGTTCCCGTAACGAGTCAGAATAAGCTTCGTTTTAATCTTGAAACTTGGTGGGCAAGTGACAAGACACACACCTTTGAAGAAACGTGGTATGATTTGCCTGTTGTAAAATCTGACATTGCTTTAATCGATATTACCTTGATTGATTACACAACGAATGAAATTCTTGACCCTAATAATCTCAGGGCAGGTCAATGTGTTCTTGTAAGATACACTTACAAAAATAACACAGATGTAAAAGTATATGTTGAAGGATTCAAGAGCGACAAGACGCAAATAAACGGTGCTTATGCTATACCAGCGAAGTCTTCAATTACAGTTGAAGGATATCGATTTACTGTTCCAAATAAGAGAAATATCAATATTTGGGGTGGTGTTTACCTTGAAGGTTTAGGAATTTACAAGACAGATTACGAATCTAACGGAAGTAATAATGCTTTAACATTGAGTTGTAAAGTAAATCATCCATTAACACTTGAGCCTATTCCACAGAATGCTGATTATAGAGAAAATACAGAAGTTATTACAAGCTTTTGGCTTAAAAATTCATTTTCTGATGATTATATTCCTACTGAAGAAGTATCTGTAAAATTCTGCGTGTATAAAGGTTCAACTCTTATATACACCTATACCAAGACAAAAGCTATAGTTCCGGGAAACAGACACAACTTGTTATATTTCAAATGGAAAGTGCCAACAGGACTCAACAGTGCAGATGTAAAAATAACAGGTGAAATAGTTGATGATGGTGTTTCATACAACAAAGAAACAGCAAGTTATTCAACAACACCATATACACGGGTACAGACACCGGATACACAATTCGAAAAGAAGGGTCCGTCAGGCTTCTCAATTCCTGCTAATACCTCAACTTACGGAACAGCATGTGAATGGTGGGAATGGACTTATTCAAACGGTGAATTTGTAAAGAAAGAGTATTATACAGGTCTTGCGTATTACACAATAAAGATTGAACCTAAAAACACTCAAACTGCAAGCAAAAATGGTAGCACCTGGTATATGAATTCAGGTTACGGTATTACAATGTCACTTAACAATGGCACGAATCCATCAAAAAGTGGATTTTCAACAGCACCAGCAGATTCATATACACTTCCTCAGTATGGTTATGCCTATTTCCCTGAATATGGATATTCAAAAGAAAATGGGAAAATAACAACACTTACGCTTTCAGGAGATAAGTGGATATTTCCTGTTAATGGTTCTTACGGAAATGTTCATTTTACACCTCTTTGGTATCCTGACGGAGATTATATTGTAAGAGTACAACTCAGCGATATGTGGACACCATCAGGTATGATGAAGAAAGAATATAAATCAAACACAATTATAATCAAGGACTCTGCTTATGACGATTGGTATGTAGGTAGATAAAATTCACTTTAAGGGCGGCTAAAAAAGTCGCCCTCACTTTTTTAGGAGAGCGACAAAATGGTATGTAATTACAGTGACACAATTGCAGTAAAGTACGGCATTAATGCCGCCCTTATTGCAGGATATATTAGAGAAAAACTTGAAAAAACAGAACTTTATGGTGGTGATGTTTCTTGGGAACGAATAACCATCAAAACAATAACAGGTGCGTTTCCTTTCTTGGGTGAAAAGGCAGTAAGAAATGCAATTAAAAGACTCAAAAAAGGAAACATCCTCATTTCTAAACAGTATGGCAAGGAACATTTTGACCACGCCAACTATTACAGCATTACTGCTCACGGTTATGCAGTAATGAGAGGAGATGAAAAGAATGACCGAAAAAAGAATGGCGGGAACTTATGAGATAATCCACGCATTTGAAATAGGTAAAAAAGAAGTCATAATCGGTAGAGATAATAATGCATCACCCGATGAAAGATTTGTAGTTGCCAACTATGAAAATAATGGCATATTTGAAAGATATGTCGATGCACTTGTTAGCAAAGATTTTGCAGAAATTGCAAAGATTTTTGCCATGCGAATAAAGAATGAAGCAGAGCGTGTAATTGAAGAAATCTCAAAAATCGAAGTTGACACTACACCTATATATGCAGATGGATGCACAGTTATCAAAGCTGAAAATTCTATCAAAAATAAGGTGGTAGTAATTAGAGCTGATGTGTTCAAACCCGAATATCAGATTGCAACAATGCAGTTGCAGCTATGCTCAGGTGGTTTTGGTTGTGAACCTAATTCAAGAGGGTCAGCATGTTTTTGTACTAATCTTTACAGCGGGAAGGAATCAAGATTTGAACGCAGCGATGTTCTCGGTATCATTGAAAAAGAGAAACTACCTGAATGGGCAAAGCAGAGATTAGATGAAGTTCAGAAAGAACGAACCGAAAAAAGAAAGGACAGGGATGTACGATGATAGATTTATATATTACTCCGATTACTACAAACCTTGAAAAATACACTTTCAGGCAGAGTAATCAGTTGTATCAGCAGACAGGCTGCATAGGTTATCTGCGTGCTGACCTCGGTTCAAGCGGTAAAGAGTTTCATTCTACTTGGAATGATACTTGTTCATTCTTTAAAACAGAAGAATTTTCAAAGGAATTTGATGATGTTATTAATGCACTCCGTATTGATGAAAAGTACAGCAAAATGCTCGGTGACAGAGAGAGTCTTTCAAAGTATTGCCATACTAATGCGAAGCAGTATATCGAGCCTAACAAACAATATTTCGGTATAAGAGTAGATACAGATAAACACACTTATCTGTTAAGAGTTAATCCCAATAAAGGTGAATATAACCTTTATTGTTACTGCTATGTAAAGTCCTATCTTGAAGCACAACTTGTTCAGGCAAGTAAGGGTATCAGATTTATAACCCCTCATTATAGAGAAATATTCAGAATTCCTGATGGTGATAAAATTCGCATTACTACTCCTGACGAGGAAAGGGTTGAAAAAGTTTGCAGATATGTAGATGATTATCACATAGAGGTTGGTGACAGACTTTATCATATTTGTGAATTTGCAGAAATTATGGAGAGAAACGGAAGTAAGGTTATTCCTCTTCGTTCTTCTCTTCCTAACCTGTGTTATGCAATTCATCCTGAGGAGGGAAAGCTTATTATCATCATTAAGGGAGAACAGGACTTTACAGATGTTAATGATGACCGAAATACACCTGAACAAAACAGAAAACTTGCAGACGGACATAATTCTGAAATGGGTATTACGAAAGCACAGAAAGAAGCAATGCTCGGTGGTATAACTAACGGGTGGCAGACACCTTCTGCTAATCCGCAGAATTATAATGAGCACGGCAAGTTTATTCATTATAAACAGCATGAGCGAGGTGAAGCACGATGAGCTTCATCGTCAGAAATGAAGGTTAATGAAAAAGAATTAGAATGTAAAAATTGCAGATACCGAAACGGATATGTGTGTAATATCTGTTGGAAAAAATTATATGAAAATTTTTATAAAAGGAAGGAGAAAGTAAATGGCAAAAACAATAAGCATAACACAGAAAAAAGTTAAAATTATTGAAAAACTTATATCTGCAGGTGTCACCACTGAAGAACAAATTAAAAAGATTACACCAAGTGACCTTACAGGCATTAAGGATATTAGTTTTACAGATATTCTTCTCGTTTGTGAATTACAGGAATGTGTTAAAAATAATACAGTATATTCTTTCCTTGCTAAAAAAGAAGATTAATGAGGTGATAAGCTATGGCAAGTAAATTGCAGATTATCACTACTATGTTCAATGATGAAGTCGGTAAAGTGACAAACAGTTTTGATAACTGGACCTCATTCTTGAGAACTGCATCCAATAATTTTAAATATAACTTCTATGACCAGCTTTTAATTTATTCACAAAGACCTGATGCAACTGCGTGTGCAGAAATAGGCTTTTGGAATGAAAAAATGAATCGTTGGGTCAATCGAGGTGCAAAAGGCATTGCGTTGTTTGACTATTCGGGCAATAACCAAAAATTACGTTATGTGTTTGATGTTTCCGATACAAATTCATTTTATGGTTATGAAGTTCCTCGTTGGGAAGTTAAAGATAATTATCACAATGAAATATCGGAAGCTCTTACGAATGCTTTTGGTGATGTTGCCGAAGGTGGTTTCGAATGTGTAATTGATGATACTGCAAGAAATATGGCTGAAGATAATGTTCTTGACTATATCTCAACCTTGAAGGATAGTGTGTATGGCAGTTTCTTAGAAGAACTTGACGATGACAATATTTCGGTTGTTTTCAAAAATGCTCTTACCTCAAGTATCGGATATATGATGATGACAAGATGTGGTATCAATGCTGACGAATATTATGACCGAGAAGATTTTGAGGATATTTTTAATTTCAATACTCCATCAACAGTTATTGCAATGGGTGTTGCAGTCAGTGATATTGCAGAAATGGGTCTTCGAGAAATCGAAAGTACAGTTAAAAATATTCAAAAAAGTGAGAAAAAACAAAATCGCACATTTGTCAAAGAAAAAGAAACAGAGTATGATGAGGATGCAAAGACAAATAACGAAACCGAAAGGAGCAATGATTATGTCACAGATGACTTACAGACAAGTGGGGGATTATCAAATTCCGAACCTAACCTTACCAACAGAGGAGAACGTTACTCTTGGGAAGTACGGTATGCTGAGGAAGAAATTCCTTCAGGAACACAAGAAAGTCTATTTCACTCAGTTGATAGCGAAGGGCGAATTGATGAGAACCTTGAAGGTAACGGAAATGGAAGCACAACAGATGCTGGAACAGTTGACCGAACAGATGATGAAGTCACAGGGAGTGACGGAAGAACTGAAAGCAACGAACCAAATGAAATGGGTAGGCTTGATGAACAATATCAAGATAACAGCCGAAGAAACGGTACTGAAGGAACTGATTTACAGTTAAGTGAACATGACTTTAATGCCCGTTGGAATGGTATTGAATATTTCCATAAGGATAAAGAAAAAAGTGAGTTAATAAAATCTTTTTTAACTCCATATGCAGAAGAAATCGCTATGTTCTATGAGAGTCATAAAGACTCAAATGAACGTAGCGATTTTGTTAAGTCTTTCTTTAATTCTATTTCTTATGAAACAACACTTTCAAATGGTGTAAATGCTGGTTTTGAAGCATATTCCGATGCTATTAGGTTATGGCGTAATGACGGAACAGAACTGAGAGAATCTTGGGAGAAATGGTTTCAGGTTGAAGATTATGTTTTCGGTCTTATTCTTATGGAACAATGGACAGAGCCTATTGCATTACTTTTACCAAGTGAACAAGCTCAAATTGAATTTATTGGAACAAAGACAAAAGGTGATGCGTTTCTTCCATTACCACAAGGTGCTATTGACCATGTCCTTGGTGCAGGAAGTAATTTTAGTGAAAGCAAAATGCGTATTTATCGTCAGTTTACTGAAAGCCTTTCAAAAGATGAAAATATTAAGTTTTTGAAAAAAGAGTATGGTATAGGTGGGGGAACTAATGCAATTCCCGGTACAGGATTTTGGGATAATCATGATGCAAAGGGCATTGAGATTTATGACCACTACAGTGAACCAAAGAGAAGAAATCTCTTAAAATGGAGTTACGTTGAAAAGCGTATTTCCGAGCTAATAAAATATGACAGATATTTAAGTCCGAAGGAAAAAGAGAAATATCCTGAATGGCTTGATAACACAATCGCAAAAGAAGCAGCATGGAAAAAGGAATCTGAAATTCGTCAGTTAATTCGTGATGCACCTGATGAAAAAGAACCACCTAAAGAATATAGGTATGAATATAATCTCGGTGATACTGTATATATCGGTGCAGATGAATTCACTATCCTTTCTCTTGAAGACCCAGTAATTCTTAATGATAGTCAATATCCGTTGTTTAATAAGGAGTTTTCAAAATCAGACTTTGAGCAAAAGGTAAAAGAAAACCCTGCAAATAATCATTTAAGAGTTGAAATTGAAGTTGAAAGACCTATTGTTAATGACGAAACTGAAATAGAAGTTGATGAAAGTAATAAGCCTGATTTCTTGCTTCAATATGAGCAAGAAAAAAGAGAAAATCCTGATAGTGTACTTTTTATGCATACAGGTGGTTTTTATATTGCATTTGGTAAAGATGCTCAAACAATTTCAAAGCACACACACTATAAGGCAACAGGGAAGAATCTTTATGGAAATGTTTTTACTCCTTGTTGTGAAGTTATTGATTTTAACCTTAGCTATTGCGTAAAGGAACTAAACGAAAACAACATTGATATTGTTGTAATGGAAGTAGATAAAGGTGTCGTTGAAAGATATTCTATTCCTACAATAGATGAGCCAAACGAACAGTCAGTATTGACTTTTGTTCAGCCGGAAACCAAAGAAACCCAAGTATTGTATGATATTCTTTCTGCTTTGAAAATCGATGATATTGACCTTACTTATGAGGGTGGTATCCTTGTTGCAAGGGATAACGACAATATGTGGAGTGGTAATGAGTTTTATTCATTTCTTATTGACGAAGCATTTGTCTTTCAGGATGACGGTTCCGTGCTTGGTATTAAAGATACTCTCCTTGACGATTTTAAAGAGCTTTGTAAAGAAAACGAAGTGAACTTTATTGATAACCGTTATAATCAAATTTATCGTGGTTATCTAGCTGAAAAAGTAGAATACCCTGACAAGTTTTTGTTATATCAGGTTGGAGATTTCTTTGAAGCATTTAATGATGATGCAAAAACTTTAGCAGAAATGCTTGAACTTGTGCTGACATCAAGAGCAATAGGCGGAGATGAGAGAGCTCCTATGGTTGGTTTCCCAAAACATAGACTTGAAACCTACCTTAATATGCTTACTGACAGAGGTTTTGATGTTGCCGTGTGTTCTCTTGAAAACGGTGAGAGAAAAACCTATACGATTGTTTCTCAAAACAAGGAAGACCCTGTTGAAAGCAAACCGATAGGAAGAATTGATTATCTCCATACAGACGGTAAAGTTCGTGAAAGTATTGAATACACGAGTGAATATCAGTTTGTAAAAGATATTAAGGATGAGAATTACTATGGTACTCCGATGTCGGTTGTTGTTTATACCGATAAAGACGGCAATACAATTTCAAGAGATTTCATTAAGGAACTTGACCCACCGCTACAAGGCTTTGAGGCAATTCCAAGTCCGTACTTGGAACAAGCCGAAGAAGAAATAACGGATGCAGAACTTATTGGCAAAGAGGTCATAATTGACGGTGATAAATATATCATTGAAAAGATTGACCCCGTATTTGGTGATGTATCAATGAGGGATACAACATCAATTTACCCTATAAACAGAGTTGAGAAAATCGGCTTTGTTCGAGAACACTTGGCTCCTGTTAAGCAGGAATATGCAACTGAAAAGGTTGCTAAATACCCGGCAGTGGAAAATGGTCTTCCTTATGATATTGTTGTGGAAACAATTAAGACGGAAGAACCTACGCTTACTCCACCTACTTGGGAAGAAAAGAAAGAGAAAGTCACAACACTTTATCCTACTATTCCCGATAGTGAGAAACACAATTTCAGAATAACGGATGATAATTTGGGTGTTGGTGGACCGAAAGAGAAATTCCGTAATAATATGGCTGCTATCAACCTTTTGCACGAGCTTGAGTTTGAAAACCGACTTGCAACTCCCGAAGAACAGGAAATACTTTCAAAGTATGTAGGCTTCGGTGGTCTTGCGGATGCTTTTGATGAAAGCAAAGCAAATTGGGCAGATGAGTATAAGGAACTAATTGTTACTCTTTCTCCCGAAGAATATGCCGCAGCAAGAGAAAGTACGCTTACTGCTTTCTATACACCTCCTGTAGTTATTCGTGCTATGTATGAAGCACTTGGTAATATGGGATTTAGTGAAGGTAACATTCTTGAACCGTCTTGCGGTACAGGTAACTTTATCGGTATGGTTCCCGATAGTATGCAGAAGAGTAAATTCTTCGGTGTTGAGCTTGATAGCTTAACAGGTAGAATTGCACAGCAGTTATATCAGAAATCGGGAATTACAGTTCAGGGATATGAGAACGCATCACTTCCTGACAGTTTCTTTGATGTTGCCATAGGTAATGTGCCTTTCGGTCAGTTTAAGGTAATTGATAAGAAGTATGATAAAAATAATTGGCTTATACACGATTACTTTTTTGGAAAGACACTTGATAAGGTTCGCCCCGGTGGTGTAATTGCATTTATCACTTCTTCAGGTACTATGGACAAGAGAAATTCAAATGTGAGAAAGTATATTGCACAGAGAGCCGAGCTTCTCGGCGCCATTCGTTTGCCGAATAACACATTTAAGGCTAATGCAGGTACAGAGGTAACATCTGATATTCTTTTCTTACAAAAGAGGGACACTCTTGTAAATGATGAACCCGATTGGGTACACCTTGATCGTGATGAGAATGGTAATGAATACAACAAGTATTTTGTTGACCATCCTGAAATGGTACTCGGTGAAATGGTTATGGAGTCATCACAGTTTGGACATTCCTTGACTTGTAAACCGTATGAGGACAGAAATCTTTCTGACCTTTTAAGTGAAGCAGTTCAAAATATACACGCTGAAATAACAGAATTTGATATTTCGGAAATCGGTGAAGTTGAAGATAATTCCGTTCCCGCAGACCCGAATGTTAAAAACTTTAGTTTTACTGTTGTTGAAGATAAGTTATATTATCGTCAAAACAGCAGAATGAACCCTGTTGATGTTTCTGCAACTGCTGAAAGCAGAATTAAGGGTATGATAAAAATCCGTGATTGTGTTCGTGAGCTTATACGACTTCAGACGGACGATTATCCCGATTCTGCTATTCTTTCTGCACAGGACAGATTAAATACCTTGTATGATGATTTTACAAAGAAATACGGACTTCTTAATGCAAGAGCAAACAGATTAGCTTTTGCTGATGACAGTTCATATTGTCTTTTATGTTCTCTTGAAATAGTTGGTGAAAACGGTGAGCTTAAACGCAAAGCTGATATGTTTACCAAGAGAACAATCAAACCTCATATTAAGGTAACATCTGTTTCAACTGCAAGTGAAGCACTCGCTATTTCAATCGGTGAAAAAGCAAGAGTTGATATGGTCTTTATGTGTGAACTTACAGGAAAGACAGAACAAGAGCTTTTTGAAGAACTCAAGGGTGTAATCTTCCTTAACCCCGAATACACATCTGAACACAGTAATGATGAAAGGTATCTCCCTGCAGATGAATATCTTTCAGGCAATGTTAGAAAGAAACTTGAACTTGCAAGACGAACTGCAGAGCTTTACCCCGATGATTACAACATCAATGTGGAAATGCTTGAAAAGGTTCAGCCTAAAGATTTAACAGCGAGTGAAATTTCTGTTCGCTTGGGTGCAACTTGGCTTCCACCTGAAGATGTTGAAAGATTTGTATATGAGATTTTACAAACACCTCGTTATGCTCAATGGAATATTAAAGTAAAATATACCGAGCTTACGGATGAATGGACTATTGCAAATAAGACTTATGACCGAACCAATGTTGTTGCAAACAACACTTACGGTACAACCCGAATAAATGGTTACAGAATTATTGAAGATACCCTTAATCTTAAGGATGTTCGTATTTTTGACTATGTGGAAGATGAGCACGGAAATAAGAAACCTGTTCTAAATAAAAAAGAAACTGCTATTGCTCAGGGTAAGCAGGAAATGATAAAACAAGCCTTTCAGGATTGGATTTGGAAAGACCCAGAACGAAGAGAAAGACTTGTTAGAATTTATAACGATTTATTCAATTCTATGCGACCTCGTGAGTATGACGGTAGTCATATAACATTTTCAGGTATGAACCCTGAAATATCCTTACGACCTCATCAGATAAATGCAGTTGCTCGTATTATGTACGGTGGTAACACCTTACTTGCTCACGTTGTTGGTGCAGGCAAGACTTTTGAAATTGTTGCAGCAGCACAGGAAAGTAAAAGGCTCGGACTCTGCAATAAATCCCTTATTGTGGTTCCTAACCACCTTACGGAACAGTGGGCATCTGAATATCTTCAGCTTTATCCGTCAGCGAACATTCTTGTTGCTACTAAAAAGGATTTTGAAACAAAGAACCGCAAAAAGTTCTGTGCTCGAATTGCTACCGGTGATTATGATGCTATTATCATAGGACACTCACAGTTTGAGAAAATCCCTATCAGTATTGAAAGACAGCGAGAAATGCTTCAGCGACAGATTGATGAAATCACTCTCGGTGTAGCACAAATCAAGTATGACAGAGGCGAAAAAATCACCGTTAAGCAGCTTGAAAAAACAAAGAAATCTTTGCAGACAAAACTCGATAAGCTCAATGACCAAAGCCGAAAAGACGATGTTGTTACCTTTGAAGAACTCGGTGTTGACCGATTGTTTGTTGATGAAGCTCATAACTTCAAAAACCTATTCTTATATACAAAAATGAGGAATGTGGGTGGTATTGCTCAAACCGAAGCACAGAAATCTTCTGACCTTTATATGAAGTGCAGATACCTTGATGAAGTGACCGGAAACAAAGGTGTTATCTTTGCAACAGGTACTCCCGTTTCAAATTCAATGGTAGAGCTTTACACAATGCAGAGATACCTTCAGTATGATGCATTGGAAGATAAGCACTTACAGCATTTTGACTCTTGGGCATCAACCTTTGGTGAAACTGTTACTGCTATTGAGCTTGCACCTGAAGGTACAGGATACAGAGCAAAGACACGATTTGCAAAGTTCTATAACCTCCCTGAACTTATGATGATGTTCAGACAGGTTGCAGATATACAGACGGCAGATATGCTTAATCTTCCCGTTCCTAAAGCAAATTTTCATAATATAGCAGTTAAACCGACAGAACATCAGAAGCAGATTGTTGAATCTCTTTCGGAAAGAGCCGAGAGGGTAAGAAACAAGATGGTTGATTCAAGTGTTGATAATATGCTTCTCATTACCAATGACGGCAGAAAGTTAGCACTTGACCAAAGACTCTTCAATGAAATGTTACCTGATGACCCTGACAGCAAGGTTGCAGCTTGTGTTGATAATGTTTATGGCATTTGGGAGCGAACAACTCCTCAAAAATCAACACAACTTATTTTCTGTGACTTATCTACTCCGCATAATGACGGTAAATTTAATGTTTATGATGACATCAAAAAGAAACTTATTGCAAAAGGTGTCCCCGAAAGTGAGATAGCCTTTATTCATAATGCAGATAGTGAAGCAAAGAAAAAAGACCTTTTCGGAAAAGTCCGTTCAGGTCAGGTTCGTGTTCTTATAGGTTCAACCGCTAAAATGGGTGCAGGTACTAATGTTCAGCAGAAGCTCATAGCGATTCATCACACAGATTGTCCTTGGCGTCCTGCAGATTTGCAGCAGCGTGAAGGTAGAATTATCCGACAAGGTAATGAAAACCCCGAAGTTGAAATTTACAGTTATGTAACAGAGCAGACCTTTGATGCATACCTTTATCAGCTCGTTGAGAATAAGCAAAAGTTTATAGGTCAAATTATGACTTCAAAATCGCCTGTGCGTTCAGCAGAAGATGTTGACGAGCAGGCGTTATCTTATGCTGAAATCAAAGCTCTTGCAACAGGTAATCCGTATATCAAGGAAAAGATGGATTTGGATGTTGCAGTTTCAAAGCTCAAA
>JAZNWU010000023.1:0-6137 GCA_045593555.1 Candidatus Fimenecus sp.
GAGGAGAAGCTGTCTGCGAAGCAGACTGATGAGGTGTAGGTTGCGATAGCAACCGTTAATAAATATAATATTTCACCTTTCCACCTCATCCGCCTCGTTCCTCGGCACCTTCCCCTCAAGGGGAAGGCAACATCCCGATAACCTCCAAATTATCCAGTAAAACTGAAAGGTGTTTAATATGAAAAAAGGTAAAAAAGCATTAAAAATTATTGGTTCAGTTGCTTTGGCTGTTGTGGTTGGTGCAGGTATATGGCAGATTGGTGTGCATCAACAATCAAAGAAATACAATATGATTACTCTTGACACAAGCAATGTGCCGTCCCCTGTTACAACTCCTGTTAAAGAAGATGACATTCAGTTAAGTGAAGTCAAAATGCACTATGTTGTATATGGTGAAAAAGGTCATCCTCTTATTCTTGTTCACGGTAATGGCGGAAGTAAAGAGTCCCTTAAAGAGGCTGCAATACACCTTGCAAATGACTATACAGTTTATGTGATTGAAAGTCGTTGTCACGGTCAGAGCAGTGACCCCGGTGTTATTTCTTACGACCTTATGGCAAAGGATATTAAAGAGTTTATCGAGGCTATGGAATTAGAAAAACCATACCTTATGGGACATAGTGACGGTGGTATAAATGCTCTTACCGTGGCTTATACATACCCTGATTTACTCGGTGGCTTTATCTCCTGCGGTGCAAATACAACACCTGACACATTAAAGCCATATTTCACTATTGCAGTTAAAGTGAATGACATTTTCAATCCGAACAAGCTCAATGATATGATGCTTACATTACCACAGATGAATGAAGAATTACTTTCAAAAATCACTTGTCCTGCATATATCGTTGCAGGTGAATTTGACATTATGTGGCTCTCAGATTCTGTTCTTATCCATAAAAGTATAAAAGATAGCGAAATCGCCATTATCAAGGGTGCTGACCATTCATCATATATTTCACAGGATGGCAAACAAGCATATGTATTAGCAAAGGACTTTTTCAGTAAAATTAAATAATAAAAACAGCGGTAGGAGTCCCCTATCGCTGTTCTTTCGTTTATACTCATTTAATTACTGCTTTATATCCAAGACCGTGAACTGTCACGATTTCAAATTCTTTGCAACAGGAAAATTTGTCTCGTAATTTTGTCATATAAACATCTACTGTTCTTGTGCTTGAATTTGTATCCACATCCCAGAATTCCTCCATAAGTTGTAATCGTGTGAAGGTTTTCTTCGGATATGAAAGCATTTTAAAAATAATATTAAATTCTCTGAGAGTAAGCTGTATTTCCGTTTCATTATAATATGCGGTATGTTCTTCGGCATCAATTACAAGGCCACCTATAATAATCTTACGACTTCCTGAAATCTTTGCTCTGCGAAGCAACGCACCAATTCGTAATAAAAGTTCATCAAGGTCGATTGGTTTTACCATATAATCATCAATTCCGACGCCATATCCCTTTTGCTTTGCTGAAAAGTCATCTCTTGCAGTAACAAACAATATTGGTATATCCTTATCAATCTCTCTTACTGCACTTGCAAATTCAAATCCGTCTGTGTAAGGCATCATCACATCGGAAATAATCAGGTCAATATGGTTTTCATACAACACATCATAAGCATCGTTTGCATTAAGACAGCTGAAAACCTCGTAATCATATTTTGAAAGATAAGACGAAACGGTTTTGTTAAAATCCACATTATCTTCGACTATAAGAATTTTAGGCATAATAGCACCTCCATAGTGATTATATCACATTCAGAAGAATTTCTTAATATATATTTTTCAGCAAAAATCAAATGTTAAAGATTTGTTAAACCATTTTATAACGGAAGTCATTAAAAAAGATTAAAAAGGACGCTGTTGCTATTGAATTTTGCAACAAAAGAGTTTATAATAACTTTGACAAAAAAATAACACATTTGAAATGGGGTTTATTTATGGCAAGATATGCTATTTACGGTGCAGGTTCACTCGGCACTGTACTCGGTGCATTTATTACAAAAAATGGTGGTCAGGTTGACCTTATTAACAGAAATAAGGCTCATGTTGAAGCCCTTAACACAAAAGGTGCTAAAATCATCGGCACAGTTGATATGACAGTTCCTGTTAAGGCAATCACACCTGACATGATGGAAGGAAAGTATGATGTAATCGTTCTTCTTACAAAGCAGTTGTTCAACAAAGAAGTTGTAACAATGCTTAAAGATTTCCTTACTGATGATGGTGTTGTTGTGACACTTCAGAATGGTATTCCTGAACCAGGAATTGCTGAAATTATCGGTACAGAGCACACAATGGGTTGTGCAGTTGAATGGGGTGCAGCACTCATTGAACCCGGTGTTTGCGAACTTACAAGTGACAAGGATTCACTTTCATTCCATATGGGTAAAATGGATGGAATTACAGATGAGCAGTTCAAAAAAGTTAAAGATTTACTTCAGATGATGTGTCCTGTTCATGAAGAAGAAAACCTTATGGGTGCTCGTTGGTCAAAGTTGCTTATCAACTCCACATTCTCAGGTCTTGGTACAGTTATGGGTGGTGTTTTCGGTGATGTTACTGAAGACAAAGACGGACAAAAAGTTGCTGTCCGTTGTATGAAGGAAATTATTGATGTTGGTCACGCGTCAGGTGTAGAGTTTGCTCCTGTTCAGGGCAAAAACATCGTTGGTCTTTTCTATTGGAAAGGCGCTCTTAAGCGTGCATTTGCTCAGTTTTTACTTCCTATTGCACTCAAAAAGCATAGAGATATTGAACCATCAATGCTTCAGGACCTGAAAAAAGGTAAGCCTTGTGAGGTTGATGCAATTAACGGTGTTGTCTGTGATTTCGGTAAAAAATATAATGTAAAAACACCAATCAATGACCGTATCGTTGAAATTATTAAGAAAATTCAGAACGGTGAACTTAAAGCTGAAAAGAAAAACATTCACCTTTTTGATGATTTGCTTTAATTATTAAAGCCTTCTCCTTGAGGAGAAAGGGCCACGAAGTGACGGATGAGGTGTAGCTTCCATATGCAACCGTTACAATCAAATTGTTTCCACCTCATCAGTCTCGCATATGCTCGACAGCTTCCCCTCAAGGGGAAGCCTTTTTTGTTGTCTTTTATGTATTTTCAACATAAAATCGTCAATAAATTTTACTTGTAGAATGCCTTTGCCATATTGCTTTTAATTTAAAATTCATATATAATATTTGATATATGTTTAAGAATGTTAAATGAGGAAGAAAAATGGATTTATCAACGAAAAACATTAAAAAAATTCTTGGTATTATTACTTTTGGAATTGTTCTTTTTACTCTTTCACAGAATTTGTCGTCAGTTGCATCATTTTTGAGTGGTACTCTGACTGTGTTTGCTTCAACAATTATCGGTTTCTGCCTTGCTTTCATACTTAATATTCCTATGAATATAATTGAAAATAAGGTGTTTAAACGCTTAAAAAACAGTAAGAATAAAGTAGCTAACAAATCATTACGACCATTAAGTCTGATTACAACAGTTATTCTTTCTATCGGTTTTATCGTTCTTTTACTGTTTATCATTATTCCACAGCTTCACGACTCAATCTTGCTTATTATCGAAAGAGTTCCTGCTTATTATCAGAGTTTCGTTTCCTGGGTTGATGATATGGTAATCCGTTTTGGACTTGATATAAGCACAGAAATTCTTCACAATCCAAAAATTAATATAGATACTATTACAGCTATGGCTGAAAAGCTTTTTACCTTTGATGGTGCAAGTGATATTTTAAGTACAACAATGGGTGTTACATCTTCTGTACTTTCAGGTGTTTCCAATGTTGTAATCGGATTTATTATTGCTATTTACATTCTTGCTGAAAAAGAAAAAATCGGCAATTTTACAAACAGAATACTTGAAAAAATTCTGCCTGAAAAAGCATATGGTAAAACTCTTGAAATTTGTTCCGTTGCATCCGGCTCATTTGCAAATTTCATTACAGGTCAGGTAACAGATGCATTTATCCTTGCTGTCCTTTGCTTTATAGGAATGAACATTTTCCGTTTCCCAAGTGCTGCTGTAATATCAGTTATAATCGGTATTACTGCCTTGATTCCTGTTATAGGTCCGCTTATCGGTGAATTTATCGGTTGTTTCATTATCTTTATGGAAAGTCCGTTAAAAGCACTTCTTTTCCTTATATTTGTCCTTATTCTTCAGGCAATTGATAACAACTTTATTTATCCGAAAATAGTTGGTAAGTCGGTTGGACTTCCCGGAATTCTTGTTCTTCTTGCAGTTATCATTGGTGGTAATTTCGGTGGAATTTTAGGTATTCTTTTAGGTGTGCCTACTGCATCGGCAGTTTATGCACTCGTGGTGGCTTGGCTTAACAGTAAGGATAAACCTGTTAACGAAGCTGTTGAAGTCACAGAAGAAATTGAAAATGAAAACGGAAATTAATGAATGTATATAAAAATGTGTAGGTGTAAATTATGCGTAAGTTAGGATTTGACAATGATAAATATCTCCGTATGCAATCGGAACACATCAAGGAAAGAATAAGCAAATTCGGTGGTAAGCTCTACCTTGAATTCGGCGGTAAAATTTTTGACGATTACCACGCTGCAAGAGTGCTTCCCGGTTTTAAACCTGACAGTAAAATGAAGATGCTTCTTCAGCTTAAAGACGATGCTGAAATCATCATCGCAATCTGTGCAAAGGATATTGAAAAGAACAAAATCCGTAGTGACCTTGGTATCACTTATGACCTTGACGTTCTTCGTCTTATTGACATTTATCACGGATTTGGCCTTTATGTTGGCGGTGTTGTGCTTACTCAGTATTCAGCATTACCTTCTGTTACTGCATTTGAGCAAAAACTTCAGAATCTTGGTATAAGAGTTTATCGTCATTATCCTATTGAAAATTATCCACTTGATGTTCAGCTTATTGTAAGTGAAGACGGATATGGTAAAAACGATTATATTGAAACTACACATCCACTTGTTGTTATTACTGCTCCCGGTCCCGGTAGCGGTAAAATGGCTGTTTGCCTTTCACAGCTTTATCACGAACATCAGCTTGGAATTAAAGCAGGATATGCAAAGTTTGAAACCTTCCCTATCTGGAATTTACCGCTCAAGCACCCTGTAAACCTTGCTTATGAGGCTGCTACTGCTGACCTTAACGATGTTAATATGATTGACCCGTTCCATCTTGAGGCTTATGGTGTTACAACAGTAAACTACAACCGTGATGTTGAGAATTTCCCTGTGCTTAACACAATTTTCGAGGAAATTTACGGTGAATCACCATACAAGTCACCTACTGATATGGGTGTCAATATGGCAGGTAACTGCATTATTGATGACGATGTTGTATTAAAAGCATCTAAAAAGGAAATTCTTCGTCGTCATTGTAATTATCTTGTTCAGCAAAAGAATAACAAGAATGTTTCAAGTGAACTTTATAAAATTGAGCTTATTATGAAACAGTTGAACATCAGTACAGATGACAGACCTGTCGTATCAGCAGCGCTTAATATTTCAGAAAAAACTGACGCTCCTGTTACTGCAATTGAACTTCACGACGGTAGAATTATCACAGGTAAGGCATCTGACCTTTTAAGCTCTACATCTGCAATGCTTTTAAATGCACTTAAGGCTCTTGCTGATATCGGAGATGAAATTCTGCTTATTTCTCCTACGGTATTTGAACCTATTAAACAATTAAAGATAAAAATGCACGAAATGGATACAAGCCTTCATCCTGATGAAATTCTTATTGCACTTTCAATCTGTGCTACAATGAATCCGCTTGCAAGACAAGCACTTGATGCAATCAAAGGTCTGAAAGGTTGCGATGTTCACGCAACGGTTGTGTTGTCCGATACTGACAAGGAAACACTTCGCAAAATCGGCACAAACGCAACATATGAGCCATATAAAAAGAATGATAATTTGTATTACAACTAAAATTAAGGAGAGCAGAACGCTCTCCTTTTTTAAATGTTCCTACAAATTATAATTTGTCGGGATGTTGCCTTCCCCTCGAGGGGAAGGTGTCACCGCAGGTGACGGATGAGGTGGAAAATTTGTTATCCATTGATAATTAACGGTTGCTAAAGCAACCTACACCTCATCAGTCTGCTTTGCAGA
>JAZNWU010000024.1:0-55140 GCA_045593555.1 Candidatus Fimenecus sp.
TGAGGCTTCTCCTTGAGGGTGCGGGTGTCCGGTGGACACCTCTGCGAAGCAGAAGCACTGTCTGAGCCGACAGGCGAGTAATAAGCTGTCTGCAAAGCAGACTGATGAGGTGTAGGTTGCTTTAGCAACCGTTAATTATCAATGGATAACAAATTTTCCACCTCATCCGTCACCTGCGGTGACACCTTCCCCTCGAGGGGAAGGCAACATCCCGACAAATTATGATTTACCAATTAATTTTGGGTGTTGACAATGAATTAAAATAAGTATAAAATATATACAATATTTATAAAGCGTTGAGAAAGAACGACGGATAATGTGGATTTACAGAGAGATTTCGGTTGGTGTGAGAAATCAATTCAGTATCCTGAGACCACTTTCGAGTGTCGGTGAAAGCATAAGATTTAAGCCGTACCGTATGACTGCGTTAAAGTCTTTTGAGTGGCAGACTTTATTATTCTGCAATACGGGTGGAACCGTGGAATGTTGTATTTTTAGCATTTCATCCTGTTTTTTCAGGGTGAAGTGCTTTTATTTTTATGTATTTAATGTAAAGGAGATATATTACTATGATTAAGGTAACACTTAAAGGCGACGTTATCAAGGAATATGATAACGGTACTACTGTTGCAGAGATTGCTAAATCTATCGGTATGGGTTTATACAAATCTGCTTGTGGTGGTAAAATCAACGGAAATTACTGCGATTTAAGAACTGCTGTCAATGAGGACTGTGCTCTTGAAATCGTTACATTTGATGAAATTGAGGGCAAAAAGACATTCTGGCACACTGCTTCTCATATTATGGCTCAGGCAGTAAAGCGTCTTTATCCTGACACAAAACTTGCTATTGGTCCATCAGTTGACAACGGTTTCTACTATGACTTTGATTCAGAGGTTTCATTTACTCCTGAAATTCTCGAAAAAATCGAAGCAGAGATGAAGAAAATCGTTAAAGAGGATTTACCTCTTGAAAAATTCGAGTTGTCCCCTGCTGAAGCACTTTCTATGATGGAAGAAAAAGGCGAAATCTATAAGGTTGAGCTTATCAACGAACACGCTGACAAGGGTGAACCTATTTCATTCTACAAGCAGGGTGAATTCACAGAACTTTGTGCAGGTCCTCACCTTATGTCAACAGGTGCAGTCAAGGCATTCAAGCTTACATCTTGCACAGGTGCTTACTGGAGAGGTAACGAAAAGAACAAAATGCTCCAAAGAATTTATGCTACTGCATTCCCAAAACAGTCAGCACTTGATGAACATCTCACACAGCTTGAAGAAGCAAGAAAGCGTGACCACAATAAATTAGGTCGTGAACTTGAACTTTTTACAACAAGTGAGCTTATCGGTCAGGGACTTCCAATTATGCTCCCTAAGGGTGCAAGAATTATTCAGACTCTTCAGCGTTGGGTTGAAGACGAAGAACAAAGACGCGGTTGGCTCCTTACAAAGACACCATTTATGGCAAAGAGTGACCTTTACAAGGTTTCAGGTCACTGGGACCACTATCTTGATGGTATGTTTGTACTTGGCGACCCTGCTAAAGAGGAAGAAGGCGAAGAAGTGTTTGCACTTCGTCCTATGACTTGTCCATTCCAGTATCAGGCATATTTAAACCGTCCTCGTTCATACAGAGATTTACCGTTAAGATATAACGAAACATCAACTCTTTTCAGAAACGAAGCATCAGGCGAAATGCATGGTCTTATCCGTGTTCGTCAGTTCACAATTTCAGAAGGTCACCTTATGTGTACTCCTGAACAGCTTGAAGAAGAATTCAAGGGTTGTCTTGAACTTGCTAACTATATGCTCCAGACTCTTGGTCTTTACGAAGATGTTTCATTCCGTTTCTCACAATGGGATCCAAATAACAAAGAAAAGTATATCGGTACACCTGAACAGTGGGACGAAGCACAGGGCATTATGGGCAAAATCCTTGACCACCTTGGAATCAAGTACTCAATCGGTATCGACGAAGCTGCTTTCTATGGTCCAAAGCTTGATATTCAGATTAAGAATGTATTCGGTAAAGAAGATACACTTATCACAATTCAGGTTGACCAGCTTCTTGCTGAAAAATTCGGTATGGAATACACAGACAAAGACGGCTCAAAGAAAAATCCATACATCATTCACAGAACATCAATTGGTTGTTATGAGCGTACACTTGCTCTTCTTATCGAAAAATATGCAGGTGCATTCCCACTCTGGCTTGCTCCTGAGCAGGTAAGAATTCTCCCTATCGCTGACAGACATCACGACAAGGCATTTGAAATCAAGAAAGAGCTTGAAAAAATGGGTATGCGTGTTACTGTTGACGACAGAAGTGAAAAGACAGGTTACAAAATCCGTGAGTCAAGACTCCAGAAGCTTCCATATTGGGTTATCGTTGGTGACAAGGAAGTTGAAGACGGCACAGTTTCAGTAAGTAAGCGTGGTCAGGGAGATATTGGCTCAATGGAATTCAAGGCTTTCGCAGATATGCTTAAAGAAGAAATTGATAATAAGGTGAGATAATTTATGAGAGCTCCACTTACCGTAACGGTTATTACCGATACACATTACTATTCTAAAAAACTTGGCACTTCTGGTGAAGCATATGAAATCGCCAACAATAAAAGTGGTGTTTTATTAGCAGAATCACGCGAAATGCTTGAAGCAGCATTTTCTCAAATCGCAAAAGACGAAAGAACTGATATTGTACTTCTTTCAGGTGACACAACAAGCAATGGTGACTATGATTCTCACGCAGAATTTATCGAAATGCTCCGTGACCTTAAATCAAAGGGCAAGAGAGTTTATGTTATCACTGCAACTCACGACTACAAATGGGACGGTACACATCACAAATATGTGAAGGATGAAAGAGTTACTATTCCTGCTGCAAAACGAGAAGAGCTTTATGATATGTATAAGGAATTTGGTCCTGACGAGGCACTCTCGGTTCACGAGGAAAGTATGTCTTATGTTGTTCAGCTTCAAGAGGGCTATCGCCTTTTTGCACTTAATGACGACACAAACAGAAACGGTAAAAGCGGTTTTTCTGACGAGTGTTTTGAATGGATTAAGGAGCAGATTGCTGATGCCAGAGCTAACGACCAGTTTATTGTTGCAATGACTCACCACCCGCTTATTGCTCCGTCACCTATGTACGAGATTATCGGCAAGGGTGATATGATGGGTGACTATAAAATCCGTCGTGAGCAGTTGGCTGATTTAGGTGTTCAGTTTATGCTCACAGGTCACACTCATGTTCACGATATTGATAAGCACGTAAGTCCTAAGGGAAATTATTTCTATGATATTTCTACTGCTTCAACAGTAGGCTTCCCTGCTACAATAAGAAATATTGTTTTTGATGCTGACAACAAGGTTGTTACAACTACTACTGATTTGATTACTGAGCCTGTCAGCTTCAACACTCACGGAAAAGATTTGCAGACATATCTTGCTGACCATATGATTGGTATGATTAGAGATGTGATTAAAGCTGCCGGAGAAGACATTGACAAGTTTGCTGATATGGCAACTGCTATCAGTATCAAGAAAAAAGTCAGCTACAAAATCGGCTGGATTTTAAAACCAATTTTCAAGTTCCTTAACAAGCTTAAAATCGGTACAGTTGGAAATTGGACTCGTGCTGAAACGGGACTTAAAAAGGAAGATTATGCTGACATCAAGGACAAAAGTGTTGTTGATTTTATTGTTGACCTTGTTCTTAATCTCTATGGTGGTAAGAGTCTTTACACACCTGAAGATAATGAGTATAAAATTGCAATCGGTCTTATCAACATAATCGACTCAATTATAAAGGTGTTACATATTCCGCTTAAGAAGCTTGTTAAGGTTTCTGACACAGTAAGAGGTATCGTTGAACCACTTCTTTACAATTCAGGTATTCCGTCTTATGACGCTATAATGCAGATTATGCCTTTGTATGAAGGTGATGAGGTTGGTCCTCAGCCTGAACCCCAAAAGATACCTAACACGGTAAAGGAAAGTAAAAAAGGATTGCCGATTATCTTAATCACATTACTTCTTGTAATCCTCTTGTTCATCCCGCTCCTTCTTCTCCTTTTATTCGGTTTTGTGAAAAATCAGATTAAATACGGCAAATATCTCAAATAATCTTACAGATGCACCGTTTGATTAATTTCAGGCGGTGTTTTTATTTGTGCAAGAGTACAAAATTTCTTCGTATTATTCTACTAATCACACAAAAAATAAGTTTGTTTAGATATTTTTTAACAAAATCTTCTTTTTTTCTTGATTTTTCCTAAAAATTGTTATAAAATTATATTATATATTGAGGTAAATATACGCATTTTTCACCTATTTTGGAGGTTGTTTGTTTTGAGTGGAGATTTACATTGTCACACAAGATTATCAGATGGTACTTTAGGTATTGAGGACCTTATTAATTTCGCAAAGAAAAAAGGTCTTGAAACAATCGCAATTACCGACCACGATTGTCTTGCAGGTACAGTAAGAGGTAAGATTATTGGTGCTCGTCACGGAATTCAAGTTATTCCTGGTGTTGAACTTTCTGCAACTGATGAAAAAAATGACAGAAATGTTCATATATTATGCTACTTACCTGATGCACCTGATATGCTTGAAGGATTATGCAAGAGAAATTCTTTAGCAAGAAAAAAAGCAGGTCATTTTATGATGCTTCAGACTGCTAAGCGTTTCCCTGTTTCAACAGAATTCATCACTAAATGTGCAACAGGCTCAACAAATCTTTATAAAAAGCATATTATGCAAGCACTTATTGAATGTGGATATACTGATTCATTTAACGGCGAATTATATAACACTCTTTTCTCAAAAGACAGCGAAGAAAACATCCTTGTAGTTCCAAAATATGAAAATGTAAAAGATGTTATTGATGTTATTCATACTGCAGGTGGTATTGCAATACTCGCTCACCCATATGCAAGTGACTGTGTAAATTACCTCAACGAATATGTTGAATATGGAATTGATGGTATTGAAGTCTTCCATCCAAGTGCTGATGAAGAGCAACAAGCGTTTCTTAAGAAATTCGTTTCAAAGAACAAGCTTCTTGCAACAGGCGGAAGTGATTTCCATGGTCTTTATAATACATATAAAGTTTCTTTGGGTGATTACTCTACTCCTGACGACTGCTTACACGCATTACTCTCATACAAATCAAAACAGAAGAGATTACAGAAAAAATTGGCACAGCAACAGTCAGCTGAATAAAAACAATAATATTCAGCATAAATTACAGATAAGGAGGGTTAATATATGGCCTTTGATGATAGCGATGTTAAGATTTTTACAGACAGCGATACTATAAACGATAATTCCTATGAAGTTTCTATTATTGCCGAAATGACAAAACACAGAAGCAACGGAAATATTCTTAAAGCAAAACAATTAGGAAAGCATCTTGCTGAAATCTTTGTTGATGAACCAAGTTTACTTAGTCAACTTGAATCTGAAGTCGGAAAAATCGAATGTGATGAAGACAATATGTATCATATAAAGGTTCTTCTTATCTTCACTGCTGAATATTGTATTAACCATCTCCTCCCTGCTACACTTTTGTCAAACACAGCCGTTACTGCTCTTTATGACACTGTAATAAAAAAAGCATCTGCATTTTATGATAGGCTTGACGATGCTGCTGAATACAGTTTTTATTATCTTGCAGTAAGAAAAGGAATAGATATTTCAAAAAACATTGGTATTTCCTTTGCAATGCTCTGTGGCAACGATAAAGATGAATATTACACAAATCTTGGTAAACGTCTTTTTGAAATCGCAGAACACGAAATAGAAAAGATAATTGATGGTTATCAGTTTGTAAAATAAATTTATTGCACCCCATATTCCATTTGGATATGGGGTGCATTTATTATAAACTGATATCCTTATTTAGATGCGTTGTAGTGAGACTTAGGGTGACATGTGAGCGCGGTAACGTCCTTTTCACAAATCACACAATGATAACCACTCATAGTTGGAAAGCAGTTTGCGCTACCACATTTGTAACAGCAATCCGCGTCGTATTCTGATGTGATGGGTTTTGCTGTTAAAGTTTCAGCACAACAAAGTCTGCCTTCTTCGTTATAATAGTATTGTATTCCTGTTTCGTCTGTAAATATTTCGTATGGCTTATAACCATTATATGTTACTGTAGATGTAACTGTTTCTGTTGTACTTTCAATAGGTTTTATATTTGGTGTTTCTGGCTTCGTTACAGTAGTTGGTTTCTTTGTGACTGATTCTTTTTTTATTGATGTAGGTTTATCTTTAGATTTATCAACAGAATCATTTTCTGTTAATTCAGCTTCAAATTCCTCAGCAACATCTAATGAGCCTCCTTCTGTTAACTGTTCAACTTCGTCAGTTGGTTCAGTCGAGTCCAGTTCATCCGCTTGCGTGTTTGCTGTCGTGTCAGACTTTTGAATTTTCAAATCGTTTTGATTCACAATTGAAATCACTGCTACAATAATCACAAATGTAGCAATAATTCCTAAAACTACTTTTTTAATATTTGATTTAAAAAATTGTTTCATAAACATACTCCATAAGATACAAGTTTTTTGTTAATTATAACACATGCTTTATTAATAATCAACCCATCATAAGAGATGAACTCGACAGAGTTGCATCCTGTCGAGTTCAAAAAAAGCGAAAAATCATTTGACTAGTATATGAATATAGTCATCAGGTTCATTATCGTTAGAACCTTCTGTTTTTTCACTACGCTTATATGCGATTTCAAGTCTCTCAGCTAATGTCAAACTTTCATCGCAGGTGCTAATATCAAGCATTGGAAATCCTCCTTTCTTTTTTAATCATAACATATTTTGCCTGCAAAAAAGTTTTTTTCAACCTAATTCAAAAAATTTATAATAATTTTTTCTCAGCATCTTCATCACATACAGGACGATTGAGCATTGTTCTTACAAAAAACCGACAAAGCATTCATTACTCTGTCGGTTTAATATTTATATTTATTTATACAATGATTTTAAAAGTGCAATCTCACGTGCATATCCATCGAGATCATTTGGGGTTTCAAGATAAAATGGCAAGTTACGAAGTGCAGGATGATTTATAATTCTCTCAAAAGCTTCAGCACCAATTGAACCTTCACCTATTTTTTCGTGACGGTCCTTATGACTTGCAAAAGGATTTTTACTGTCATTAATGTGAATTGCCTTTAATCTATCAAGACCAATAATCTTGTCAAACTGTGTAAGAACACCATCAAGGTCATTTACAATATCATATCCACCATCATAAATATGACAGGTATCAAGACAAACGCCCATTTTTTCTTGAAGTTCTACACGGTCAATTATTTCACGAAGTTCTTCAAATTTTCCTCCGACTTCACTACCCTTACCTGCCATTGTTTCAAGTAAAACTGTGGTGGTCTGTTCTTTCCAAAGAATAGAATTGAGCAAAGACGAAATCAGGTCGATTCCAACTTTTATCCCTTGACCAACATGGCTTCCCGGATGGAAATTATATAAATTTCCCGTAACATATTCCATTCTTTTTAGGTCATCAAGCATTGTATTATACGCAAATTCACGGATATACGCTTTTTCAGCACAAGCATTGAGCGTATATGGTGCATGAGCAAGAATTTTAGCAAAATTCTTCTCTTTCATTAAATCATTAAGTTTTTGTGCGTCTTCGGGAACGATTTCCTTTGCACTTCCCCCTCTTGGGTTTCTTGTAAAAAACTGAAAAGTATTGGCATCTATGGAAAGAGCCTCACACCCCATATTGTAAAAACCTTTTGAAGAGGACAAATGACATCCTATATTTAACATAAATTACCTCTTAAATTTTTCTTCAACAATTATCTTCTGCTTTTTCTTTTTTCCGAGATATCCCTTGCCAACAAAGAAAGTAACTGCACCAATTACAACAACTACAACGCCTGCTGTTGCAAGAATTAAAAGATGCATATATTCGTCAGTACCCTTTACTCCATTTTCATTGAGATTTTCATTTGATGTTGGCTCAACTAATGAAAACTCTTCTCTTGTTGTAGGTACAGTAAATGATGGTCTTGTTGGTTCAGTAGCAAAAACATCAGTAGTACTTTCTTCTGTTGTGCTTTCCTCTACAGTTGTTGATTCATCGGTTGTACTTTCCTCTGTGGTAGTGCTTTCATCTGTTTTTTCAGTAACTGTGATTTTATAATCAACTTTCCACTTACTTACGGTAGCTGTGATTGTTACCTCACCAGGAGACACAGCTGTTACAGTACCATTTGATGTAACAGTTGCAATATCAGGGTTTGATGTTGTCCATTTTGCAGTAAGATTATCAGTTGTATCAGCAGGGACTTTAACAACAGACAAGTTGATTTTGTCACCTACAACTGCATTTCTTGATGTGCTTCCGTTAGCCTTTATTCCTGTTTGTGCAACAGTTACTGTAACTTTACATTTGGCAGCTTTTTCACCTGCAAGTGCAGTAATTGTAACAGTACCACCTTTCACAGCAGTAATAGTACCATCATCACTTACAGTTGCAATATCATCATCAGAAGAATAGTAAGTAACACTACTATCTGTTGTATTACTTGGTGAAACAGTTGCTTTTATTTTAGTTGTATCACCTTTTTTTAGTGTAACACTTGTTTTATCAAGAGTAATTTTTTCCACAGGAATCTTATTCAAAATAGTGATGCTTCCGTTGGAAACTGTGTAATCATGTACTACGCCATCGACATCAATATTATTTGAACTTGAAAGAGAAAGTCTTGTTTCACCGGATTCCTTAAGAATTTTAAAGCTTATGGTGAATACTGTACCACTTTTTGCATTAAATGTTCCAGAAAAACTAACGGAAGAGCCTGTATTATTTACACTACTTTCTGAAGATGCAGCACCACCAACAGCACAGTTAACAACCTGAAGTTCTTCAGGATTGTATTTGAGTGATACATTCGCTTCATGTAGGTCAATTGATGTTGAAACTGAAACTAAAACCGTTACAGTTTCTCCGGTTCCTCCTACTACAGATGATACTGAATATGTAACATCAGCAGCTGCCGTTGGAACTGCACAGACACTTATGATAAGGAACATAAATGAAAGTAAAATTGAAATACTTTTTATAGTCTTTTTCATTTTAATCACCTAATATAAATTATACATTAATCATATAATATTTATCCTAAAAAGTCAATTATAGTTAACTTACAAACAAAGTAAAAAAGTGGTATGGAAGTTTTTTCCACACCACTTAACATTATAGCTTTAATAAAGATGATGCAATTGTGAAATAAATCAAAAGTGTAACTGCATCTACAATCGTAGAAATAAACGGACTCGACATTACAGCAGGGTCAAATCCAATCTTCTTTGCAATTACAGGAAGAATTGAGCCTACAACCTTTGCAAAAACTACTGCAGCTATCATGGTGACACTGACAACCAGAGCAATCTGCCAACCCACATCATCAAAAATCATAAGTTTTGCAAAGTTAACTATTGCCAATGCAATACCACAGATAAGTGCAATTGATAACTCTTTCAGCACAACTTTTAATGTGTCTTTAAATTCAATCTCACCTAAAGAAATACCACGAATAATAGTTGATGATGACTGATTACCACAGTTACCGCAAGTACCTGTAAGCATTGGAATAAACGCTGTCAAAGCAACACAAGCAGTTAATGCACCCTCAAAATGAGTAATAATTTTTTCAGTAAATGTTGCTGAAACCATCAAAAGCATAAGCCAAGGAATGCGCTTTTTGAAGTTCTCAAAAACACTCATTTTAAGATATGGCTTATCAGTAGGTGTAATAGCAGCCATCAATTCCATATCTTCTGTAATTTCTTCTTGCATAACATCGATAGCATCGTCGACTGTGATAATACCAACAAGTCTGTTTTCTCTGTCAACAACAGGAAGTGCCAGAAGGTCGTACTTATCGAAAAGGTCTGCAACAACCTCTTTATCTTCCCATGTATTTACGGAAATAACATTATCTTCCATTATGTCACGGATTGTTGCATTTTCGTCTGCTAAAAGCAGTTCCTTTGCAGTAACAACACCTTTAAGTTTTCGTTTACTGTCAGTAACATAACAAGTATAGATTGTTTCTTTATCAACACCTGTTCTGCGAATTCTCATAAAAGCATCTGAAACTGTCATTGAGCGTTTAAGATCAACATACTCAATTGTCATAATGCTTCCTGCAGAATCTTCAGGATATTTTAAAATTTCATTGATACTTTTTCGAGTATCCGGGTCTGTATGCTTGAGAATACGTTTAACAAGGCTTGAAGGCATTTCTTCAATAAGGTCAACAGCATCATCGACATATAATTCGTCAAGAACTTCCCGAAGTTCTGAGTCACTGAATGCACGAATCAACTGTTCCTGATATTCAGGTTCCATATTAACAAAAACCTCAGCAGCAAGCTCCTTATTGAGAAGACGATAAATAAGGGTCAAATCCCTTTCTTCAAGCTCCATAAAAATTTCAGCAATATCCTGCTCATTCATTTCGTCAAGAAGCTCTTTAAGGGCTTTCCAGCTTCTGTTTTCAAGAAGCTCCTTAATAATTTCCAAAGTTTCCATTTTTCACAACTCCTTCTTAAAGAATAGATATGTGAAACACGGCGAGTATTTTTCAGAAAATGCAGACACAGTCCGCATTAATACTCGGAGGTTCCATATTTGTACTTCGGTACGTGTCCACAATTTTCACTCCTTTTTGATTTAAATAAAAATAAGACCACATTAAAGCCAAAACGCAAAAATGAGGTCAATAATTCCTTACATTTTCGTTCAAGCTTTAGCTTCGCAGGGCGATGAAATTACATTAAATCATACCTTGTTTTTCGATATGACCTGCTAACCTGCTGACAGTGTCTCCACCGTTTCGCGGCAGTAATCCGTATCCCTGTGGTAGCCTTACCTACCGAATATGTCAAAACATATTACATTGTGCATATATTATCAACCTTTATAATCAATTTGTCAATACGGTTTTGCAACTTTTTTGCTTTTTTATAGTTAAACTACACATTTTTATAATACGAATTTTAGTATAAATTAACAAAAATAGTTTTTTTGTGTTCATTTTTTGTTAAAAATTAGTTTTTTTCATTGATTAAATATCCTTTTTATGATAGAATTTATACTTGTAAAAATATGTACACAAGGAGTGCAAAAAAATGAATTTAGCTCAAACAGTCAGAGATGGCGTTGACAAGGTTCGTACCTATTGGAAAACGCCACCAAAGGGTCGATACATGACCTTCAGAGAAATTGCCGCATATTCAGGCGGTGGTATCGGTGCGTATATGATTATCACATTAGGTAATGCTTGTCTTTTGGCTATGGGTAATACACTTATCTCAACAACACTTGGTGTTGGTGCAACAGATATGTATTTTCTCTATGTTATCGCAATTCTGATTAATATTCCTTTCACAGGAATTCGTGCAACTATTATCGATAACACAAGAAACAAAGCAGGTAAATACCGTCCGTACATAGTAAGAATGGCTATTCCTTCTGCCATTATTTGTAATATTATGGTATGGTTCCCATATGATAAGTTAAGTCTTGTCGTTGGTGAAGGTATGATTTTCGGCAGAGAAAAGGATTATGTTGCAAAATGTGCACTTATTCTTGTTCTGAACATTGCATTGAACTTCATCTATTACTTCTTCTATGACGGATATGAAAACCTTATTCACGTTCTTTCACCTGACTCTCAGGAAAGAGCTGACGTTTCTTCAATCAAGAGCGTTGTTTATTCATTCGCTCCTACAATCGTAAACCTTTTTACACCAATTATTGCTCAGAATCTTTTCCACACAAACACAACAGATATCCGTGTTTACAGATTCCTCTACCCTATTCTTGCTGTTGGTGGTATTCTTCTTTGTATCATTGTTTATAAATATACAGAAGAAAAAATTGTTCAGGCCAGAACTCACGTTGTTCAGATTAAATTTACTGATGCTCTTCGTGCAGTTGCAAAGAACAAGTACTTCTGGATTATCTCTCTTGCAGGTTGGATTGGATTCCTTGAATCTGCATACTCAAACATTCTTAACTGGCTCTACAACTACGGTGGTGCTTGTTCAGGTAACGTTTACGGTCTTGTTGTTACACTTTACGGTAACGCATCTCTCTGGGGTATGCTCGCTGCACCTTTCTGTATCAGAAAATGGGGTAAAAAATCAGTTCTTGTTGTTACAAACATTATGAACGTTTGCTTCATCCTTATGATGCTTCCATTCACAAATGAAATCAATAACCTTACAATCTGGCTTGTTATGGGTTGTCTCTATCTCAATGCTTTAATGGGTTCATTTGCACATATTCTCAACCCATCAATTCAGGCTGACATCCGTGATTATCAGCAATATGTAACAGGTGAAAGAATTGACGGTATGTTCTCTGCTGTTGCTACCATCGGTACTGTAATTACTCTTGGTACATCTGCTGTTCTTCCTATCATCTATGAAAAAGGTGGTATTACAGCAGAAATGGCTAAAAAAGTAACTGCAAACCCAGATGTTCTCAATCGTGTGCTTGGTGACGGTAAAACTGTTGGTCAGATTCTTATTGAACAAAAGGCAGCAGGTCAGGACAACTATGCTAACCCATATTCAGCATTGTATGATTTGGATATTTTCCTTCCTTTAGTTCATGCTCTTATTATCATTGCTGCAATCGGTGCATTTATGAATGTTATTCCATATTTCTGGTATGACTTCAATGAAAGAAAGCAAAAGTCAGTTATCCGTGTTCTTAAAGTTCGTGCACTTTTTGAAGACTATGCAAACGGCGTTACAAAAGATGACCAGCTCGTTGAAGGCATTGACATTATCCGCAATGCAAGAGAAATGGCTAATGCACAGCCAAAAGTTCTTGATAAGAACTCATACAGGTCTCTTAAAGACAAAGCTGCTAAAAAGGCTGCTAAAAAAGCATATAAAGACGATTACACATTCAATGAAGAAATTGAAATTTCTAAATTTGTTTGTGAAGAACTTGATAAGTTCTCAACTGACACCTTCAAGTATCAGTACAATGTTCAGAAGGGCATCTATGATGCAGGTCTCCAGGGTCTTAAGCTTATGACTCTTGATGAAATTAATAGCGAAATGGCTAATGCTAAAGCAATGCCAAAATCAACTAAGGAAGAAAAAGATATCCGTAAGTTCTCACTTGAAGTTGCAAGAAACAAGAAAGCTTCTTACAAGGCACTTAATAAATACTTTGCTAACGAAGAACTTGTACAGCCAAACTTCAGTGAACTTGAAAAAATCTTTGATATTGAAGATGCTTGTGATGATAAGCTCAAGAAACTTTATCTTGAATTAAGAGATGCAAAGAAAGCTAAAGATTCTGCAAAAGTTAAGTCACTTAAAGCTGATATCAAGTCCTACGAAGCAAAGAAAGCAGATGCACATAAAGCTTCTAAAGTTGAAATGGACAGACACGCATATTTCGCTCGTGCTGCAAAACCATACCTTGATGCTGAAAAGCTTGTAAAACAGGAAGAAAACTACAAGCATCTTGAAGATATTGCTGAAATGTATGACGAAGCTAAGGCTCGCTATGAACAGGCTCAGGCAGAAGAAGAAGCAAGAATTCTCAAAGAAAAGGCAGAAGCAGATGTTTATGCTGCACAGTTAAAGGCTGAAAAAGCTGCTAAAAAAGCTGCTAAGAAAAACAAATAATCAAACATAAAATATCCCTGTACTAATTAAAGTACAGGGAATTTTTTTACCATTTATTAATCAAGGAAGTCACGGAGCTTTTTGCTTCTGCTTGGATGACGAAGCTTACGGAGAGCTTTTGCTTCAATCTGACGGATACGCTCACGAGTAACATTAAACTCTTTACCAACTTCTTCAAGAGTTCTTGGATGTCCATCTTCAAGACCAAAACGAAGTGAAAGAACCTTTTCTTCACGAGGTGTGAGAGTTTTAAGAACCTCTGCAAGCTGTTCCTTAAGAAGTGAAATTGATGCTGCATCTGCAGGTGAAAGTGCTTCATCATCAGGAATAAAGTCACCTAAATGGCTGTCTTCCTCTTCACCGATTGGTGTTTCAAGAGAAACCGGTTCCTGAGCAAGACGAAGAATTTCACGAACCTTATCAGGTGTCATATTAAGCTCTTCTGCAATTTCTTCTGCAGATGGGTCATGACCATTCTTATGAAGAAGCTGACTGCTTGTCTTTTTAACCTTATTGATTGTTTCTACCATATGAACAGGAATACGAATTGTTCTTGCCTGGTCAGCAATAGCACGTGTAATAGCCTGTCTAATCCACCAAGTAGCATAAGTTGAGAACTTAAAGCCCTTTGTATAGTCGAACTTTTCAACAGCCTTAATAAGACCCAAGTTACCTTCCTGAATAAGGTCAAGGAACTGCATACCACGACCAACATAACGCTTTGCAATACTTACAACAAGACGGAGATTAGCCTCTGCAAGACGCTGTTTTGCTTTTTTATCATCGTCAGCAATACGGATAGCAAGTTCGATTTCTTCTTCAGATGTGAGAAGAGGAACACGACCTATTTCCTTAAGATAAACTCTTACAGGGTCATCCATAACGAGAGTTTTGCTGTCACCAGCTCCACCATCGTCAGTTTTTGCCATATCACTTTCGTCTGTGATAGCATCTCTTGCCATATCACCAAGGTCATCGATAAGTTCAATATTATTTGACTCAATAAGCTCATAGAGTTTATCAAGCTCTTCCATTTCAATATCAAGTTCCAAAATAGCGTTGTCGATTTCCTGAGTTGTAAGTTTACCAACTGCTTTACCTTTTTCGACCAAAGCTTTTAAGGCTGATTTTTTATCCATGTTTTCCATTGTTTTTCTCCTTCACTTCAAAAGAAATTTATTTAAAAAACTTCAGAAAGTCCTCATCACTGATGCCATCCACATCTATGTTCTTAAGGCTTTTCTTATTTTTTTCATTTAAAATAATACTTATACAATCCTCGCACTCTGCAAAAGTGTTTTTGAGAGTATGTGACATTGTCTGAATTTTTGCAACAGCACTGATTTCATCCTCTGTTAAATCACCATATAAAAATGAAATTTCGTGTGATTTACCCTGACGAATTCTGTCAGTAACTGCTTTGTAAATTCTACGATTGAAATCGGTAACATAATCTTCATACGAAAGCTTTTTATCAACATCAGTCACAAACTCAGGATTTGCCATAACTAAGGCTATGAGCATTTCCTCGGCTTTTGCACAACGATAAAATGTTTTTCGTTGAGAATTAAGCTTGTCCAATATATCCTCTTGTCTTTGAATCTCGGTAAATTCTCTTTTCTGTTGAATTACCGTATTTCTTTTTGCCTGACGTTTTGCTTCCGTGATAACAACTTCTTTAGAAACTGAAAGTTCCTCAGCTATTCGGGAAGCATATATCTCAAGTTCAATCGGATTAACTGTTGAAAGCACTTTAATTGCTGCCTGAAGATATTGTCGTTTACCATCATCACTTGCTGTATCGTATTTGCTATGTTCACGAAGAAGTGCAAACTCTATTTCATTTGCAGCACCTGTAATTATGGCTTTCATTTTTTCAACACCATAATTTTTTATAATTTCATCAGGGTCTTTACCACCACTTAATCGCAAGACTTTAATCTTTGCATTTGTTTTCTTAAAGATTGTTAGAGCTCTTGCTGCTGCTTTCTGCCCTGCCTCATCAGCATCATATGAAATTAAGATTTCCGATGCATATCGGGATAGCAGATGAGCTTGTTCACTTGTAAGTGCAGTTCCAAGACCTGCAACAGCATTTGTAAAACCTGCCTGATGAAGTGCGATTACATCCATATAACCCTCGCAGAGTATAAGGCTGTCTTTACCACTTTTCTTTGCAAGATTAAGTGCAAAAACACCCATACTCTTTTTATAAACAAGAGTATCTGATGTATTAAGATATTTTGGCTTTGAGTCATCCATAACTCTGCCACCAAAAGCAATTACATTTCCTTTAACATCAATTATAGGAAACATAACACGATTACGGAAATTATCGTAGATATTATTAGGATTTTTCTGTGAACGTCTTGCAAGATTTACAAAAACAAGTTCTTCTTTCGTAAATCCTTTTTCTAATAAATGATTTGTAAGTGCATAGAAAGAGTCAGGAGCAAAACCTAAACCGAACTTTATAATTGTTTCGTCAGTAAGACCTCTCTCTTTAAAATATCTGTAACCGATAGCACCATCTTTTGTTTGTAAACATTTATGAAAAAATCTCGCAGCCTCACGATTCGCCTCAAGCATACGAAGTCGTCGTTTATTCATTGTGCTGTCATAGTTGTTCTCATCAGGAACATCAAGTCCCACACGGTCTGCAAGAAACCTTACAGCATCAATGTAATCGAGATTTTCAATATTCTTAATAAATGTGATAACATCTCCGCCATTACCACAACCAAAACAATAATAGGATTGTGTGTCAGGATAAACTGTAAAAGATGCTGTTTTTTCACCATGAAACGGACAAAGACCTTTACTTATTCGTCCTGCTCGTTTTAAGTTGACATAAGAAGAAATGGTACTTTCAATATCGGCACGATTTCTGAGTTCCATCAAAAAGTCATCTGATAATGCCAATATTATCCCTCCTCAAGTCCTATATCAACCCAAGAATCAGGGATGAAAATGTTTTTATATACTGCTATGAGATAACGGTCACTCATACCTGCGATATAGTCGCAAACAGCACGAGGAACATCTTCTGTTTCTATTATGTAATGATAGGCTTTTGGAATTCTGTCAGGATTATTCAGGAAATAATCATATAGACGAAGAATAATATCAATAGCTTTTGTTTCTTCACCCTTGCAGACAGGATTTGTATAAACCTTATCAAACATAAAGGCATGAAGTTCATCAAAAGGTTGTTGAACACGAGGAGAAAAAACAATATCGTTAATACTGTTTTCAACCACATCAAGAACCATTGTATTGATTCTTGCACTCTTTTTAAAGCCTAATTCCTTACGAATTGCAATAGGAATGTCCTCTTCACACATTACCCCTGCACGGACTGCGTCATCAATATCGTGGTTTATATATGCGATTTTATCGGCAAGCTTTACAATTCTGCCTTCAAGAGTATCTGCCTCTTTACCACGGGTATGACATACAATACCGTCACGGACTTCATAAGTAAGGTTAAGACCCTTACCACTTTTTTCAAGTCTTTCCACAACTCGAAGACTCTGTTCATAGTGACGGAATCCTCCCGGGAAAACAGAATTCAAGGCTCTCTCCCCTGCATGTCCGAATGGTGTATGACCCAAATCGTGCCCCAAAGCTACTGCTTCAGTCAAATCTTCATTTAAATAAAGACCATTGGCAATTGTTCGTGCAATCTGTGAAACTTCAAGAGTATGAGTAAGTCGTGTTCTGTAATGGTCACCCTCAGGTGACAAGAAAACTTGGGTTTTATGCTTTAATCGACGGAATGAATTAGAATGTATAATTCTATCCCTATCACGCTGAAAATCAGTTCTTAAAGGACATTTTTCTTCAAGGATGTTTCTGCCTTTGGACTCGACACTAAGACATGCTTTATCTGACAACATAATTTTCTCATTATTTTCAATTTTCTCTCTGATTGTCATACTAAATGCCTCCTTATTAAAAATCCTTCTATTTATATATACGCAAAAAAATTCAAAAACCCTTTATTTTTTTATAAAAATTTTTAAAATTCACAAAATTCTTCTGAAACTACTGTAGAAAACACCTTTCCATAGCTTAATTCTGTCAATTTTGCATTTATATTATCTTTATTCTCACTTTTAATTCTAAAAATCACTTTAACATTATCCGTAAATTCTGTATCAAGAATTACCGTATCTTCACGAGAAAGAAAATCTGTTAATTTGCCGTAAAATGTGTAGTCACATTCAACAGCCAAATCAAGACAGTGTGCCATTGTGATGATTTTAGCACTATCTACACCTATTTTTGCACTATGAGAATATGCACGGACAAGTCCACCACCGCCAAGAAGTATTCCACCAAAATATCGGGTAACCACAACGCAGACGTCAACAAGGTTTTCTTTTTCAAGCACATCAAGAGCAGGTACACCTGCTGTACCCTGTGGTTCACCATCGTCTGAATATCGTTTCACGCCACCTTCACGAAGAATATAGGCATATACATTATGTGTTGCGTCCCAATGCTTTGATTTAATTTCAGCAATAAAAGCATTTGCCTCTTCAACTGTTGTTACCGGCTTTGCATAACCAATAAAACGGGAACGCTTGACAACATATTCATCACTATTAAATTCTTTAACCGTTCTATATTCCTTAGGCATATTAAGACCTTCTTTGTAATCGCTTTATAAAAACAAAAGGTGGTACTTTTTACTGTACCACCATTGTGTTTTAAAAAATTATTTTGAGAGATTGTAACGTTTGTTAAATCTGTCAACACGTCCGCCTGCATCAACAAGCTTCTGCTTACCTGTGAAGAATGGGTGGCAATTTGAGCAGATATCAACCTTTAAATCTTTCTTTGTTGAACGAGTTTCAAATGTAGCACCGCAAGCGCACTTTACTGTTACTGTATTATACTCTGGATGGAGTCCCTGTTTCATGACAATTGTCACCTCTTTCAGTACTTATTTACATAGCCTAATAAGTTTATCACAACAACATTCAAAAATCAAGTGTTTTTTTAAAGTTTTAAAGAAATTTCTTTTGAAAGATGGAAAGAATAAAGGGTTATTGTAACATTTTGTAAACCAAAACATTCTTCAGCTGCCTTTTTATACATTTTCATCTGTTCTCTATATTTTTCACAAAGTTCCTCTGCTGTTGCTACTCTGTCAGTTTTGTAATCAACAATTTCACCATTCTTGCCATTAATTATAAGTCCGTCAATTACACCCTGAACGATTACTGTTTCGTCGCCGACACTTTCAGGTAAAGTTTCATTAATCTGAGAAATCGGAACAGACATTGCAAACTCTTGTTCACGGACATATTTCTCTGCTGATGAAATTCTGTTATAAAGTTCACTCTGGAAGAATGATTTTATAGAATTTATGTTTATGGACTCTGCTTCCTTTTGTGTGAAAGTGTTATTTTCAACCATTCTGTTGATTTCTGCCATTAAATTATCACTTGCATTTTTAAAATCACACATTTCCATAAATCTATGAGCAAGTGTTCCACGCTGTGCCGGAGTTAAGTCCCCTGCACCTGAAAAAGCAGGATTTTCAGTTGCAATATATTTCAGGTTTTCATTTTTCTCCATAGCCGATGCAGCGTATTTCACAGGAATATCAGAAAGAACTGCAAAAGGATATTTATATGAAAGTCTATTGTTTAAAATATCAAGAATTTCATTATCACATTTATAATTTACTTGTTCTTGAGTATCAGGCATCTGACTTTCACTCTTTTCAAAAATCCCAAAGTCGATTTGTGGACTTTCAGGGTTTTTACAGCAATAAATCAGTTCACTAAAATCCATAACAGGATGATTCATAAGGGACAATAAAATCCATTGCATATAGCTTGAACAAAGAGAAATCGGTACAGCAGGTTCAGCAAAACTACTGTAATAATTATAATAAAGCTCAACAATCTTTTTATACGGATTGTACATTGAACCTACAAGATAGAGTTTTTCCTCTGCTCTCGTCATTGCAACATAAAGAACTCTTATCTGCTCTGCAATTTCTTCTTGCTTTTCAAATATTTTAATTGTATTTGATGGTAAGGTTGCAAAATCCTTATGAAGTTCAGGAAAATAACGAGGTGTAGCTACACCAAATTTTCTGTTGATTTTCACTTTATTGTAATCTGTTGAATTTATTGATGATGAACAGTTGGTAACAAAAACAACAGGAAATTCCAGACCTTTACTCTTATGAATTGACATTATCTGTACAACATTATCATTTTCTGATATTTCATTTGCACTTTCAAGGTCCTTGTTATTCTTGCGAATTCTATCAAGGTAACGGATAAAACCTGAAAGACCTGAACCACCGTTTGCTTCATAATTTTCAGCATAGCTTATCAGCATTTCAAGGTTCAGTATTCTTTTTTCACCGTTATCCATAGCACCTACAATGCTATCATACGAGGTTATTTCAAATACACGACGGATAAGACTACTGATATCCATTGTCACAGATAAGGTACGCAGTAACGACAACAAATCAATGAAATCCTTTACTTTCTTATCTATATCATAATGGCTTTTGATAACATTGTAAAAACTACCTTTTCTCTCTTTACAACGATATTTTGCCAGGTCATCCTCTGTAAACGGAAACAATGGTGAAAGCATTACTGAAGCTAAAGGTACATCCTGAACAGGATTATCAATTACCTTTAGCATTGAAATCATTGTAACAACTTCACGACTTTCAAAAAATCCACCTTGTTTCTGAAAATACGCAGGGATACCCATTTCAGTAAGCTCTCTTGCAACAATCTGCGCTTTATCTTTTACTGCTCTCATAAGGATACAGATGTCGCTGTATTTTACAGGTCTTTCCTCACCTTTTTTACCAACAAGAGTTTCTGAAGATACAAGTTCATTTATTATCTTGCCGATGTGACGAGCCTCTGCCACAAGGTCAGAGCCTCTCATATTGTCTGACTCAACAATATGCACATTTACATCAGCAGAAACAGATGAATCATAATTCCCGCCGAAATCGAGTTGTTCACCATTGCGATAATCAATACCACAACTTTTTCTTGTCATAAGAAAATCAAAGAAGAAGTTAATTCCTTTTACAACACCTTCACGACTTCTGAAGTTTTTGTCAAGGCTTATTGTTGCAGGATAATTATCTCCTTTAAAACTCTCAAAAGAGTCCTTATATCCCATAAAGATTTCAGGCATTGCCTGACGGAAACGATAAATACTTTGTTTTACATCCCCTACCATAAACTTGTTCTCATTATCCTTTGAAATAACAGAGAAAAGTGTATCTTGTGCTTCATTAGTATCCTGAAATTCGTCAATTAAGATTTCAGCAAAATTATTTGAAAGTTCTTCTGCAAGGGAAGTTTTTACATAATTTCCGTCTTCACACCATTCTACAAGGATTTTTAATGCAAAATGAAGAATATCAGAGAAGTAATATGTATTGTTTTCCTGTTTTTTCTCATTAAGACGGTTTATAAAATTGATTACAACATCCTTAAGAATAGTCATTATCGGTCTTAAGTATTCCATATCTTCCTTGTATTCTGCTTCTGTGCAGATAAGAATGGAATTAATTACAGAAAGATATTTTTTTATACCGTCACGACGTCCCTTTATATCATCATAATAGCAATCCTTTTCTTCCTTGGGAATTCTTGGAAATGTTCCGAATTTTACGGACTCCGTTAATTCTTTGATTTCATCCCATTTTTCAGGATTGTTGTATATGAGATTAAGAATGTTTTTTATATTTGACTGAACAGGTGCTAAATCGTTTGCAATAGCACCTGCAAGATTACTGTTTTCAGGTGCATCTGCAATAATATCATCAGATTTTATTAAAATGTGTTCAAGAATCTCTGCAAGACGATTTAAGCAGTATTTTCCCCACTTTGTTTCGTGTATGGATAATTCTTCAAAATAATCTGAAAATGTGGTTTCAAGCCATTTTAAAGGGTTTTGTGATGCCATTGCAAACTCATAAAGCAATAAAACAGATTCCATAAGATTCTGGTCATTTCTGCCATTTGTAAAAAGTTTAAGAAAGTCTTTTGTTTCGTTTTCAGGACGGCTATAAAAATCTTCCAAAACCTCACTTAACACTTCACGCTTTAGCATATCGTGTTCAATGTCAGATAGCATACCATAATCAGGTGCGATACCTGCTTTTTCAAAATTATCCTTAACGAGTTTTCCACAAAAACTGTCCATTGTTGAAATCTGGGCATTAGAAAGGTACATTTTTTGTCTTTTTAGGTATTGATTATGAGGTTGCTCGTGAATCAATTCAGAAAGTCTGTTAGCAATACGCTCTTTCATTTCAGCAGCTGCGGCTTTTGTAAAGGTTACAACAAGAAGTTTTTCAATATCAACAGGATTTTGAACATCCGTTATTCTTTGAATAACTCGCTCAACCAAGACGGCTGTTTTACCTGAACCTGCAGCTGCAGACACAAGAACCGTGCCATTTCTTGATTCAATAGCCTGTTTTTGTGCATCAGTCCATTTCCTTGCCATCTTTGTCACTCCTTAACTTTGAAATTGCGTCCTTGAATGAAAGCACATCCATTTCCTTAACGGGGTCATCAGCTTCACGTTTACATACATCCTTATAACTGCACCAAATACAGCCATCTTCCATAGGCAATGCGGAAATATAGCCATTCTGCAGATTTTCTGCCATATTCTTTATTGATGAATTAACAGTATTCTTCAGACATTTTAAGGATTCAAGAGAAATGACCTTGCCTTTTAAAGAGTTTGTTTTTTCGTCAAATGTTGCAGGTAAGAATACACCCTGATAATCCATATCCATAGCTTCAAAAACCTGAAGATTATTAAGAATCATACCGTCCATAGCGTGTTCTTTTGCAGATAATGACTGTGCGTCTGTTTTGTCGGAATTTCTTTCTAATTTATCGGAAGTTACTTTTGTGTTTTTTGCCTGAAAATAAAGAACACCTGCAGGGATAATATTGTTCTGATAATAATCTTTTCCATTTTCCCAAATGGCAAAAAGATAAATAAGCATCTGCATATTAAGGCCATAGAAGACTTCACCAAGTTGGAATTCCTTGCCACCTGTTTTGTAGTCAACTACTCGTAAGAATATATTATCCTCTGTTTCAAAAGTATCGACACGGTCAACACTACCTACAATTTTCACGACACCACCATTGGTGAGTTTTACTTCGTATGGTGGAATATCACCATCAGGACTGATTTTAAGTTCAAAATCAGCAGGTATAAATTCGCAAACAGCAAATTCAGCCACAAGACGAAGAATAATACTAAATGCTGTTTCCTTTATAAGTCGGATTGTTCTCATAAAAGATGATGTCTTGTTATCATAGCCACCCATTACATCCTGAATATATCCGTCAATTATCTTGTCTGTTTTTTCTTTAATGTCATCTTGTGACATTTTACGAACTGCTTCTTTTTCATTATTACATAAAAACTGTTCCATGGCATAATGGATAACAGTACCATATAGAGCTGCGTCAACCTCTGCTTCTTTTCGAGGTTTAATTTTTATACCGTATTCACAGAAATAACTGAAAGGACATTTGTAGAATTTTTCAATTCGTGAAGCAGACATAAACATATTCTTACCGAAAAATTCAGTTGCAAGGTCAGTATCAGAAATATGAAAATCTTTTTTGTCTGCTTTTTCAATTTTTACAAGTTCATTTTCACCGTCATTCTTTGCAAAGTATTCTTTTAATGTTTCACAAAGATCTGAGCCATTCACTGATTCACTCGCCATAACTGAAAATGCTGAATTCCTGCTTTCAATTAAATCGAGTTTAGTATGTTCTTTTATCACATTACAATAAGGGAACAACTTTAAAACCTCACCCACCATTTCAGATGGTGTCAATGAAGATGAGTCACTGCTGAGTGCTGAATATGTTAAATAAAGTTTATCAGTAGCAAGAGTTATTGCATGATAAGCAATAAATGTTTCGCTTACGCTGTTATACTCAAGGTTACTTATAATCGGCAAACCATGTTTAATAAGTTCACAGCGTTCTGTATCATTAAAAATCACGCCTGATGAGCTCTCACCCGGAAACACACCGGTATTTACACCCATAAGGAAAACTGCTTTTGGTGCAGATGCACGGATTCGGTCAGCACCGCCGATGATAACCTCGTCCATACCATTTGGAATCACACCAATGTCCTTTGATGCAACAAGAACACGGAAAAGTTCAGAATATCTCTCAAGAGAAATTGCTGAATCTCCAAGAGCAAAATACAGTCCGTCAAAAATTTCAGTAAGAATTTTCCATATTCTGCCTTGTTCAAGAGCTAAATCGATTTCATTATTTTCTTTTAAAAATGCAGTAAAAACTTTCAAATTTTCATCAATGTGAGCATTTCTCAAAAAGGCAAACAATTCTTCTGAAATTGTTGCTCCGTTACTGTTTTTTATTTTTCCTTTAAGTGAAAGAATTGGACCTACAATTCTCTGTCTTAATGAATTTATATTATTTAATGTTTCTTGTGCAGTTTCGTCAAGGTCTTCGCCAAAACCTTTTGGATTATCAGTCCATTCATTTTTCCAAGATGATGCACGGACTTTCCACATAAGACAATAATCCTCGAGAAGTCCGATTTCCTCAACGTTAAAGCCATAAAGCTGTGTTTTAAGAAGTCTTAAAACTGTTTCAGTATCAAAACCCTTAACAAGAATATCAAGAAGACACTTTACAAATACAATAAGTGGCTGAGTGTCCACCGGCTGACGATTATCGTGGAAACAATCGATATCATATTTTCTGAATGCTGATGCCAAGTCTTTTTTGTATGATTCTTCATTACGGACGATAACTGCAATATCACGATAACGAAGTTTTTCAGTTCTGACTATTTTTTTTATTTCTGCTGCAACTATCTGACATTCCTCTGTTTTTGTTCTACAAGGAATAACTGTGATTGCATCTGCATTTTGCTCAAAAATTTTACCATCAGATGAGAAAATATTTTCTTCAAGGAAATTAAGCTCATCTTTCTTAAACTCTTTTTTTGAGTACAACACCTTTTCAGGAGCAATTTTTACATTGATTTTGTTTGCAATTGATTTTAGCTTTTTAATCTCAACATTTGCATTATGGAAAAGCTCATATCTGTCGTTATTTTTTGACGTATCGCAACAGAATGTGACATATATGTCATCAGCCTGACGCATAATCTGTTCAATTATGTTATATTCCTGTCCTGAAAAACCTGAAAAAGCATCTAAAAATACAGTTTTGCCTTTGAAGTAATCAACATCAAATAGCAAGTCGTAAAGCATATTCAAATAGTCACAACTGTCACAGAAATTCTGAGACATCATTGCATCATAACAAGTAAAAATCATTGATAATTCATTAAGTTTTGATGCAAAAGATGATTTTTTCACAAGGTCAGAATATTCGCTTAACTGTTCATTTGAAATTCCACACTTTTTCACTTCACGGTGTAAATCGAGAATTTCACCAATTAACTGTGGGAACTTTTTATATCGGTTAAATACAGTCAGTTTGTCCTCTAAAGTTTCAATTGCACGGCTCATAAGAACGGCACAAATACCATCATCAGCTGTCTTTTTTTCTAATTTTCCGTATTGTGACAAAAGCCTTTCTGCAACACGAGAAAAGCTTAAGATTTCAACATTATTTATTTTTTCATTACCAAGAAGCTCTAACATTCCTCTTTCTGTTTCAAAAGAAAACTGTTCAGGCACAATGATTATAGCCTTGTTCGCATTGGAAAAGGCAATATCCTTTGCCATTGACCTGATAAGTCGTGTTTTTCCGCTTCCTGTTCGTCCTGTTATAATGTTGAGCATAGTTTTTGCTCCTTTAATAGTTTCCGGTGGGAGCAAGCCCCCACCCTACACTTTATATCAATTTAAAAAGTTTTGCTCCATGTGAATTTACTGTACAAGTAAATGTGTCCTTAATTTTTTCAGCATCTTCTTTTTTCCACAAATCACGAAGTGTACATTCACCTGACAAATCATATTTTGTCAAGTCAACTGTGATTTCATTTTCTTCACCTGAAATGTTAAAAACTGCAATCAATGGTTTATTATCAGAAGCAACTGCTGTCCAGATAATTGTATTTTCATCACGATAAACCTGCTTACCACCATGAGAATTCTGATTCACATCAATAACTTCTTCATTTGTCATAAGAGAAAGAGTCCACTCGTCATTATTTCTCATTTCGCCACCAAACATCAAAGGTGAACGGAAAATTGACCAGAGTGTCATCAATGTTGTCTGTTCATCTTTAGTGAACTGAGTATATCTGTCCTTTGGTCCGTGACAAGTACCGTTTCTTGAAATATTACCAAGTGGCAACATATCACAGTCAGGCCAACAGCCTTCGCTTACATATGGAGCCCATTTTTCGCACTTATCGAACATTTCATAAAGCTTGTCCCACCAGTCCCAGAAGTCACCTGTAAGACGCCACATATTAGCATTCTCGCATAAATGGTCAGCAACTGATAATTCAGCAGGTCCCGGAGAGAGGCTCAACACAATATCTCTGCCTGTTTTATCAATGGCTTTTCTTATCATTTCAACTTCTTCACGAGCTGAATATGGATTATCCCATTTTCTGAATTCAGTAACGCAGATATCATCAACTTTAACAAAATCAATTCCCCATTCTGCATACATCTGGAATATAGAATCATAATAGCTTTGAGCACCCTCACAGGTGTACATTCCATACATATCGGTATTCCAAGGACACACTGAAAAATGATGAACTACCTGACGAGCAGTTTTGTCACTTCCTAAAATAGGAGTATTCTGATGAACCGCCTGACGAGGAATACCACGCATAATATGAATACCAAATTTGAGACCCATAGCGTGAATTTTGTCTGCCATAGGCTTAAATCCTGCACCATTTGCAGATGATGGGAATCGATTAACAGCCGGAATAAGACGAGAATACTCGTCCATACAAAGTTCTGTAAAATTGTTATAATTATTATCATTTGCCTTTGGCTCATACCATTGGATGTCACATACGACATATTGCCAACCGTAATCCTTAAGATATTTTGCCATATATTCAGCATTACCCATAAGCTGTTCTTCATTTACAGCCGCACCATAACAGTCCCAGCTGTTCCAACCCATAGGAGGAGTTTTTGCTACCTTATTTTTATCCATAATTAATCAAACACCACGCTTTTTCTTTTACCGTTTTTATTTTTTGGATATTCTCTTATCCTTAAAATATATTCACAATTCATAATATCAGATACACCATTACGCTCAACCTCAATCCAGCCATCGTTGTATGAACGAATTATACCTGTAACCGATGATGAAGATGTACAAGTATAAATGATACATTCTTTACCAATAAATTTGTTAATCATTTCAGTCATGTTGAATTTACCCCTTTTTTTACGAAGATGTTTACGGACAATAATCAGATTATCTTGTCGCAACTGCATAAAAATTACAACAAATAATACTACATAGAGAAACCACATTGACTCCATAAAATCACCTCCTAAATAATTAAGTATATTTTATCATTTTATATGTATTTTGTAAATATGAGAGTGTGTAAAATAACGGACAGAAATAATGCAAAAATAATTAAATAAAGAGTAAAAAGTTCTTGACAAAGGTAATCGGTTGTGCTAAAATAATCAAGCATTTGAAATGCGGGTGTAGTTCAATGGTAGAATCCCAGCCTTCCAAGCTGGTCGTGTGGGTTCGATTCCCATCACCCGCTCCAGCGCTGATAGCTCAGTTGGATAGAGCATCTGCCTTCTAAGCAGAGGGTCGGGGGTTCGAATCCCTTTCAGCGTGCCACAGCGCATAAAGTTAATATTTAGTCTATTGGCCTTTGTGCGCTGATATATATGGTGGGTATAGCTTAGTTGGTTAAAGCGCCAGTTTGTGGCACTGGAGACCATCGGTTCGAATCCGATTATCCACCCCACTAAAACAAAACTCCGCTAATTAAATGGCGGAGTTTTGAGTATAAAGAACAATTTAATATTGGGGTGTCGTCAAGCGGTAAGACACAGCACTTTGACTGCTGCATTCGTAGGTTCGAATCCTGCCACCCCAGCCAAAATAACAGTTTTGACCTTTAGGTTGAAACTGTTATTTTATTTTGATAGTAAAGGATTCGAACCTGTGAAGGTCTGAGCGTTAAGAAAACGATTCAGTGAATCGTTTTTAGCGAAGAGCACAATGCGAATCCCTCATTCGCATTGTGAGTCTATAATTCGAATCCTGCCACCCCAGCCAAAAAAGAGAAGCTTTTAAAAGCTTCTCTTTTTTATCTAATCCGAAGGATTGGTATGTATTCGCCGTCTGGCGTATGTAATCAGCGAAGCTGTATGTCATCACCTTGGTGTATTTTCTTCGGATTGATTACATACCTTTCTGCGAAAGGATTACATCCACAACTTCGTTGTGATTACATTCCGTCTGCGACGTATTACATACAAGGCTTCGCCATGATTTAATAATCCAATTTATTATTTTTCGTATATAATCGACAAGGCTCGTCAGAGTTTTTTCGATTTTACTTATTATTTCTTAACTATTCACTTTTCACTATTTATAATTGGGATTTTTTGTCAAGTAATTAGTAATAGTTAATAGTGAAAAAGTGCTTTTTCAGTTAATTTCACTTTCTGTTTTAACAAAAAATTTCAAAAGTATCATACGATAATTATTTCATTATATTTTTTCACCCCAACATAACATCCAGCAACATCATAACTGCAAAGCCGAGGACTATGCCCATTGTTGCAAAATATGGTTGCACATCTTTGTTTTTTTGACATTCCGGTATTAACTCATGTACAGCAACCAATATCATAGCTCCTGCTGCAAAAGACAGCGCATAAGGCAGAATTGTTTCCACATATACAACAAGCAGTGCACCTACTACGCCTGCAATCGGTTCTACCATTCCCGAAGCCTGACCTATAAAAAAACTCTTTTTTCTTGAATACCCTTCTCTTCTCAAGGGAACTGAAACTGCAGCACCCTCAGGAAAATTCTGTAATCCGATGCCAACAGCAACAGAGACTGCACCCATTAAACTTTCCGTCGAATATCCACTATCCTGTAAAGCACCAAATGCAACTCCAACAGCTAAACCTTCAGGGATATTGTGAAGTGTAATAGAAAGAATCAACATAATTATACGATTCAATCGTTCATTATTCTTTTCTTTTACATTGCTTACATTTTTTCTTGCAAATGAAACAACTTTATCCGACATCCATATGAACAATGAGCCAAACAGAAAACCAATTGTTGCAACTAAGTATGCAGGTATATCAGATGATTTTTCTGCACGTTCTATTGCCGGTTGAAGTAAAGACCAGAAACTTGCTGCAATCATTACACCCGATGCGAAACCAAGCATAAAATTCAATAATTTTTGATTAGGCGATGTAAAAAAGACAACGCTTGCAGCACCAAGTGCAGTTACCAACCATGTTCCAAGCGTTGCTATCAGCGCCATTATGACAAATGTATCCATATAGCACCTCCTGTATTCATTATATTCTCTGAATACTTTGAGGTGAAAAAAAGACAGTAGCCTGCTGGTTACTGTCCTTTATTTTTATTCAAATGTTACTTGGATATTATTGTCTGTTGATGTAACAATGATTTTGTTCATCACAGTTCCCATATTATCAATCATAAGAGTTGAAACTTTGTCTTCAATACTTCTACGGATAACATTACGAAGGTCACGAGCACCTCTCACATTACCGTCCATTTTTGAAACGATTGCCGATGGTGTATTATCATCGTAAACAAATTCAATTCCCTTATCTTTAAGAACTGTTTTCATTTCGTCCATCATAAGTACTGCAATTTTCTTGTAATCTTCTTCATCGAGAGGATTGAAAACAACGATTTCATCAACTCGACCGATAAATTCAGGTCTTAAGAATTCATTAAGTGCTTTAAGGACTTTTTCTTTTGAAATATCCTTTGTGCTCTTGCCAAAGCCCAATGATGTTTCTGCTTTCTGACTACCTGCATTTGATGTCATAATGATAACAGTATTGGCAAAGCTAACTGTTCTTCCATGAGCATCGTTTGTCTTACCTTCATCAAGAATCTGAAGAAGAATGTTCATTACATCAGGATGTGCTTTTTCAATTTCATCAAAGAGAATTATTGAATACGGCTTTCTTCTCACTTTTTCAGTAAGCTGACCTGCTTCGTCATAGCCAACATATCCCGGAGGTGAACCGATAAGACGAGAAACTGAATGTTTCTCCATAAATTCGCTCATATCGAGACGAATGAGCGTTTCAGGAGTGTCAAAAAGTTCCATTGAAAGCTGTTTTACAAGTTCTGTTTTACCAACACCTGTTGGGCCTACAAAAATAAATGATGCAGGTCGTTTCTGAAGTGTCAACTGAATCCTGCTACGCTTAATTGCATTTGCAACGAGTGTTACAGCTTCGTCCTGACCAATCACCTTTTCCATAAGTCTGTTTTCAAGACCTTTTAATCGGTTGACATCCCCTTCTACAACTTTTGTTGCAGGGATTCCTGTCCAAAGATTGATTACTTTTGCCAAGTCTTCTTCAGTTACATTATTATCCTTTGCTTTTTCCTGAAGTTCAGGTGCTTTACCTTCACATACTGCAAGTTCGCCTTTAGTTCTATACAAGTCTTCATATACAGGATTAAGGTCTTCATCCTTTTCAGGATTTGCAATTTTTTCTTCAAGCTCTTCAAGTTCCTTTTTGAGAACTGCGATTTTCTTTTCGTTTATTTCATTCTCGCTGATAGCTTTATTACGAAGATTTGCACAAGTGCAAGCCTCGTCAAGCAAGTCGATAGCCTTATCAGGTAAAAATCTGTCAGTAATATATCTTTCTGAAAGAGTTACTGCCTTATATACAAGATTATCACTAATCTGCACACGGTGGAAAAGTTCATAATAGCCTTTAATACCGATAAGCATCTTATATGTGTCCTCGATTGATGGTTCTTCAACCTTGACAGGCTGGAAACGACGCTCAAGAGCAGCATCCTTTTCAATATGCTTACGATACTCATTGAATGTTGTAGCACCGATAACCTGAATTTCGCCACGAGAAAGTGCAGGTTTTAAAATGTTTGCTGCATTCATTGAGCCTTCAGCATCACCTGTACCAACAAGATTATGCACTTCATCAATAAAAAGAATAATATTACCTTCACTCTTTACTTCTTCAACAAGTCCCTTAATTCTGCTTTCAAACTGACCACGGAACTGTGTTCCTGCCACAAGAGCAGTAAGGTCAAGTAAATGAATTTCCTTATCAACAAGCTTTGCAGGAACATTACCTTCTGCAATTCTCTGTGCAAGTCCTTCTGCAATAGCTGTTTTACCAACACCGGGCTCACCGATAAGACAAGGATTATTCTTTGTTCTACGACACAGAATCTGAACTGTTCTTGCTATTTCTGTATCTCTGCCGATGATTCTGTCAAGTTTTCCATCTCTTGCACGAGCAGTTAAATCAGTACAGTAAAGAGAAAGCATTTTTCTCTTATCATTCTTTGTCCCCTGCTTTTTCTTACCTTTTGGTGCAGTTTTCTTATCTCCATTAAGGTCTTTGATATTTTCTTCAGGAACATCCATTGGCATCATACCCATATTCTGCATAAATGGGAATGTTGATGCACCACCTAGTTGAAAATCGTCACCCATACTCTCCATCATCTGTTCCATTTGCTCATTCATATCGTCAAGCTGGTCTTCTGTTATGCCCATATTGTCCATCATTTGTTTGATAGGGCCGATATTCATTTCCATGGCACATTTAATGCACAAACCCTCATTTGTGGTTTTTTCACCTTCCATCTTTGTAATAAAGATTACGGCAGGTCTTTGTTTGCATCTGCTGCAAATCATATTTTTGTTCATTGCGTGTCCTCTTTTTACTTGTTTTTCTTTGAGTTTTCTTTTATCTGCTTAAGTGCACTTGGTAAATAGCTAAAGAATGCGACAAATGTCAAAATAACTGCTATTATAACAAGTATAAACATCAATGCTTCAGGAATTGTATATTGTGGATAATACATACTGATTGCACCGATTTCAGGGCCAAATCCGATAATTACAACCATTACAGCATAGAAGATAAATGTTGCAAGTTTGCCCCATATTTCTGCTGCAACAGGACGAGTTCCAAGTGCAATAAGTACGATACTGCCTAAAATCATAATAATATCTTTTGCAATAAAGAGTAAGAATACCCAAGCAAAAGCCTGCATTGACTCACTTTGTGCTTCCCTGAATTTAAGGAAAAGAACTATTGCAAGTGCGAAAATTGTAAGCTTATCAGCCACAGGGTCAAGAAGTTTACCCAAATTAGATACCTGATTGAATTTACGAGCAATTTTTCCATCAACAGCATCAGATAAGCCTGAAATAAAGATTACAAATACTGACCACCAGATATAGCCTTCATAATAAAGCACAGCGATTACCGGAATCAACAAAATTCTTATTACTGAAATTAAGTTTGGAACAGTCAGACAACCACTGAATATTTCTTTTAAGTTTTCTTTTAATGTTTTCTTTTCTTCACTCATAATAATTTACTCCCTGTTTTAAAAGATTTCTGTTAATGATTTGACAAATGGATTTATATTATCTAAAAGTCCTACAACATAAGAACCATTTACTGCTGTAGCAATTTCATTATCTCCACCTGCAAAGACAATCTGAAGAATTGTGCAAACGAAAATAATTACCATTATGCCTTTACAAGCACCAAGTGTACCACCAAGCACTTTATTTACAGTACCAATAAGTGGCAGTTTGAAGAGTTTTGCTAATATTTGTGCAAGCCACTTAAGCACAAACAGCAACAATGCCGCAAGTAAAACAAAGAAAATTGCTGTTAAAGCAGCTACAACAATAGGTTGTGCGACTTTATTAACAAGCTCCGTTGCAAGATTTTCTGCTGAAAAATTTTCAGAAGTGATTTTCTCCCTTACTTCTTCAACCTCAATTCCGACAGATGATGCAAAAGTAACCATAAAATCTGGAATTGCATCAAGAACCATTTCAGCCTGTTCTGTTGATGATGAAATATTAAGATTATCGTCAATCTGTGTTTCTACTGTTTCAATAAGACTTTCTTCAACAATACCATCGTAAGCTGCTTGAGCCACAACAGGACTGAACTGGTATGATAATGCCAAAGCAACAATAACTGCAATAAGTTCAAACAAGGAAAGCATAAAGCCTTTTTTTGCTGCTGTAAAAACAAACGCAACAAAAATTGTCAATAAAATTACATCTAAAATAATACTCATTTTGTCACCTCTGAATTATTTTTCATTATCAGTTACGGATGAAAACTGTTCAATTTTATCCGCTGAATAAACATAAGTATTTCTGCCTGAAATCATAACCTTTTCTGCGTCTGTATTTACATTTGCAGAACCACACATTTTACCTTTATTGTTAAAAATCTGTACATTTTCATCAGTAAGAACTCCTGTATATTTACCATCGGTTGAAACCGATTTGATAAGCCCATCGATTTCCTGTGTAAAGAGTTCTGAACCTGATTTGTTATATACCTTTATGATTTTCTGTGTTGTACTTGAATACTTTGAAAGAACAAGTACTGCAGTATTATTGTCCGAAATATAAAGCTTATATGGTGTATTGACTGAAACATCAATATTTTCCTTAACCTTATCACCTTTTATAACCTGACAGATATTATTGCCAAAAACAAAGAGTGTTTCGTTTGAGAGGAATTGAACAGAAGAAACTGCACTATCCATATATTCAAAAGATGCTTTAGGTTCTGTATCATTCTTTTTGAATATATATACCTTTGAATAAACCGAACCATTGTCAACACCAAGAACTGTTACAGCAAAAAGCTTTCCATTATCAGAAACATCACAAGAAATAATATTTTCTTTAGCACATTTCCATACAAATATTTCTTCTTCCTTTGTGTTATATACGGTCAACATACTCTGAGCATCTTTTGCTCTTGAAGCAATCGCCACGGTACCATCCTTACCCATAGCACCTGTCAAAATTATATAATCAAGTTCTTTTTCATAAAGAACTCTTGTTTTTGACTGAACTCTGAAGTGTTTTGCACCTACATCATATATCAATGCTCTGCCACTATTACAGCTCATTACAGGATGGTCATATGTATGTGGAGTATTTGAAATTTCCTTTGCTGTTGAATCAAGAACCTTTACAGTATCATCATACACAAGTATCAAATCTGAATTTGTGACACCTGCATCACTTATTTCTATGCCGTTCATTCTGTAAGGATAACCATCACCTGAACCTATACCTGCAACTGCAGTTCGTATATGGTCACTGATTGTAGAGAAAGTTACACCACCAAATTGACCTGCTGCAAGAATAATAAGCAACAACACAACAAGGATAATTGCAAGAAGTTTCAGCGTTTTTGCATTTTTTACGCTTATTGATAATGTTTTTTTCTTTCTTTTTACAGGTTTTCTTACTGGTCTTTTATTTTTTTCTTCCACCCTATTCACCACACAATTCTATTCGTAAAAAACTTTATTCAGATATAACCCACAACCTTCAACAGTAACTCCTGCCCTTTCACGGTCGAGGCTATTTATTATTTCAGGGATTACACCCTGCTGAATTTTTCCTCTTTGAACATCAAGAAGAGTTCCCACAATAATTCTCACCATATTGTAAAGGAATCCGTTACCACTTACACGAATTTCAACCAAGTCACCGTTTCGTGTAACATTACAATTATAGATTTCACGAACTTTATCCTGAACTTCACTTCCTGCACTACAAAAAGCAGAAAAATCGTGAGTTCCTATAAAAGCTTTTGCTTCCCCATCAAGCATTTCAACATCCAGTTCATAAGGATAAAACAAAGCTTTATTCTCATAAAAAGGATTTCTGTATTTACCGTTATATATTAAATAGACATATTCCTTGCCCTTACAATCATATCTTGCATGAAAATCATAATCTACTTCCTTACATTCATATACTGAAATTTCAGGTGGAAGATAGAAATTGAGAGCATCAGGAATTTTTTCAGCCGACACTTTGCATTCTGTTCTCACATTACAACAAAACATATTGGCATGGACACCCGCGTCTGTACGACTACAACCTATTATATTTTCATCATTTCCGCTTAAAGACTTAAAAGCATTACAAAGTTCCTGTTGAACGGTAACTGCATTTGGTTGAATCTGCCAACCATGAAAGGCAGTTCCGTTATATCGCAAGGTTAAAAGTAAATTCCGCATTATATTCACCACAGAAAATGTTAAGCACTATAACTCCTGCGATTAAAAATGCCATTACAATTAGTGACATATAATCACGCTTAGAGAATTTAAGTGCATTCATTGTAGTTTTTCCGATACCACCATTATAGCAACGACAAGTCATCGCATTTGCCAACTCATAAGCTCGTCTTATAGAGTTAAACAACAATGGAATGAATAAAGGAATAAGTGCTTTTGCTCTTTTCATAATATTGCCCTGGTCAAAAGCAGCACCGCGGCTTTTCTGCGCACTCATAATCTTATCAACTTCTTCAATAAGAGTTGGGATAAATCTAAGTGCAATAGTCATTATCAATGTCACCGTATGAAAATCAATTCCGATTTTCTTGAATGGTGCAAACATTCTGTCAAGTCCGTTTGTAAGTGATGTTGGAGATGTTGTATATGTGAGCATTGTACTCATTACAATGAGAAGTGAGATTCGGATTGCCATAAAAACAGCTGTTAAAATACCACCACTTGTGATTTGTATTTTCCAAAAATTAATAAGTACAATTCCCGTTTTTACATAAGCTATCTGCAATACAGATGTGATAATAACAACAAGTAAAATCGGTCGTAATCCTTTAACAACTGTCTTAACAGGAATCTTTGAAATTCCAATTACAACTGCTGACAACAAGAAATTAAAGAAAAGTGAAATGAAATTATTCGATACAAACACCATTATTATGAAAACAACGGTGAATAAAAGTTTTGTTCGTGGGTCAAGCTTATGAATTACCGAATTGAACGGGAAATACTGACCGATTGTGATATCTTTAATCATCCCGTCACACTCCCCTCAAAAAGTCTTTTGAGTTCAGCGTAACCCTGCTCAACCGTATAAATTTTTTCGCTTACAGGATAGCCTTTTTCACGAAGTTTTATGAAAATTTCAGTAATTTGTGGAACAGAAAGCCCGATTTCACGAAGTCGCGATGCTTTTTCAAACACCTCATCAACTGTACCTGTCATCTCTACACGAGAACTATTCATCACAATTACTTTTGTGGCATATCTTGCCACATCATCCATACTGTGAGATACGATTATGACTGTTTTGCCAGTCTGTTCACGATATTTCTTGATTAAACCTAAAATCTGCTCTCTACCCATAGGGTCAAGACCACTTGTAGGCTCGTCGAGAATGAGAATTTCAGGCTCCATTGAGATTACACCTGCAATAGCAACTCGTCTTTTTTCTCCCCCCGACAAGTCGAATGGTGATTTTAAGAGCATTTCATCAGGAATACCAACATATTTCGCTGCGTTTCTTACTCTCTCATCAATTTCAGTTTTTGAAAGTCCCATATTTGTAGGACCAAAAGCAATATCCTTATATACAGTTTCTTCAAAAAGCTGGTATTCAGGATACTGGAAGCAAAGTCCGACACGAAAACGAGCATCATAAAGAGTGCTTTTTGAATCGTGAATGTTTTTACCGTCAAGAAAAATTTTACCGTTAGTAGGCTTCAAAAGTCCGTTAAGATGTTGTACTAAAGTACTCTTTCCCGAACCTGTATGACCGATAATGGCAACAAACTCGCCTTTTGAGAGTTCTATATTTACATTGTCAAGTGCGGTGATTTTAAAAGGAGTGCCCTCACCGTAGGTAAATGTTAAATTTTCTGTTTTAAGGTGGGACATTTTTTACTGACCTTTCAATAAATCATCTATGTTTTCTACTAATTCATCAATGCTCAACAAGTCATTTTTAAGGTTAATTCCGTCTTGTTTAAGCATTTTTGCAAGCAAACAAGTCTGTGGCACATCAAGACCGATACTACGGATTTTTTCTGTATCTGCAAAGACCTCTTTCGGTGTACCATCCATAAGAAGTCGGCTGTCGTCCATTACAACAATTCTGTCGGCTTCACAAGCCTCTTCCATATAATGAGTGATATAAACTACGGTAATGCCAAGTTCACGATTAAGTCGCTTTATAGCATTCATTACATCTCGTCTGCCTTCAGGGTCAAGCATAGCAGTAGGTTCGTCAAGGATAATACAACGAGGTTCCATAGCAATAATACCTGCTATGGCAACACGCTGTTTCTGACCACCTGAAAGTTTATGAGGTTCGTGATTTTTGTATTTATACATACCAACGATTTTGAGAGATTCGTCAACTCTGCGACGAATTTCAGTCGGCTCAATTCCAAGATTTTCAGGGCCAAATGCCACATCCTCTTCAACAATTGTTGCAACAATTTGATTATCGGGATTTTGAAAAACAACACCAACTGTCTGTTTGATTTTTATATCGTCATCTTCATTTTTTGTATCCATTCCGTCAACAAGAACAGTTCCTTGTTCAGGAATTAAAAGACCGTTAGCAAGTTTTGCCAATGTGCTTTTACCTGAGCCATTATGACCAAGCACAGCCATAAATTCGCCCTCGTTGATTGTGAGTGAAAAATCTTTAACCGCAGGTGCTAATACAACACCTTCGTCATCACCCTCATAACGGAATGTTACATTCTTAAATTCAATAATACTCATTATTTGCTCCAAGTAACCACTGATTAATCGGGTTGCGATTATCAGTGAGATAATTTTTTGTCAGAACCGTCAAAAAACGCAGGCAATACTTCGTGTATTAACGAGTATTTGGGACGAGTTATGACGGAAAAGTAGCCACTGAGAATTGTGACTTCGATTTAATCGGTGGTTGCTTCCCAAATTGCTGATGCACCACAAGGTAATATAAGTCCGTTTTCAGTAGCACGAAGTCCGATTTCACTTCCTGTTACCTTACCACCGAAACGCTTTTTAACAACTGCACCAAGTATGTATTCCATAACAGATGGACTAAGACCTGTTGTATATGAATTTATAAGCACCATAAGTGGGTCATCACTTAACACCTGACTACAAAGTTCAACAAATCCGTAAACTTCATTTTCAAGTTTCCATACTTCACCACCTGGACCTCTGCCATATGATGGCGGGTCCATAATGATAATGTCATACTTATTTCCACGACGGATTTCACGCTGAACAAATTTAATACAATCGTCAACTATCCATCTTACGGATTTATCAGCAACACCTGATGAAACTGCATTTTCCTTTGCCCAGAGAGTCATACCCTTTGATGCATCAACATGACAAACAGATGCACCTGCTTTAAGTGCTGAAACAGTAGCACCACCTGTGTATGCAAAAAGGTTAAGGACTTTAACTTCACGACCTGCATTTTTAATAATTTCTGCAGTTAAATCCCAATTGACAGCCTGTTCAGGGAAAAGACCAGTGTGCTTAAAGCCCATTGTTTTTATATTAAAAGTCAAATCACGATAACCAATGGTCCAGAAATCAGGAATTTTTTTCTTTATTTCCCACTGACCACCACCTGACTGTGAACGGTGATATACAGCATCGGCTTTTTTCCAAAGAGGATTTTTCTTTTCTGTTTTCCAGATAACCTGTGGGTCAGGACGAATTAAAGTTATATTGCCCCAACGTTCAAGTCGTTCACCGCAAGAACAGTCAATAAGCTCATAATCTTTCCAATTATCGGCAACTCGCATTTTATACTAACCTTTCTCTGACAACCTGAGCGACACTTTCGCCCAATTCCTTAATTTTATCTAAATCTTTGCCCTCAAGCATTACTCTCACCAATGGTTCTGTTCCTGAAAGACGAACAAGAATTCTTCCATCATTTCCCAATTCTTCTTCAACCTGCCTGATTGCATTCTGTACTTCTTTATCCTTAGGGAACTGTGCTTTACCAAAGTTTGAAACTCGCACATTGATAAGCACCTGTGGATATACTTCCATTTCACTTGCTAATTCTTCAAGTGTTTTTCCTGTATCTTTCACAACTGAAAGCAACTGTATAGCTGAAAGCTGACCATCACCTGTTGTTGCATATTGTAAAAAGATAATATGACCTGACTGCTCACCGCCAATGCTATAACCATTAGCATGCATATTTTCAAGAACATAACGGTCACCGACTTTAGTCTTTTCACATCTGATACCGTTTTCTTCGCAGAACTTGAAAAAGCCCATATTACTCATAACAGTAACAACAGCAGTATCCTTTTTAAGCTTGCCAAGTTGTTTCATATGCTTTGCACAAATTGCAATACATTTATCGCCGTCAACAACTGCACCTGTATGGTCAACTGCCAACATTCTGTCAGCATCACCGTCAAACGCAAAACCTAAATGGCAACCATTTTCTACAACACATTTCTGCAATTGCTCAAGGTGAGTTGAACCACAATTTTTATTTATATTAACACCATTTGGTTTTGCATTGATAACAATTACTTCTGCACCAAGACGAGTAAACACTTCTTCTGCAGAAACACTTGATGAACCATTAGCACAATCAAGTGCAATTTTATACCCCTTAAAGCTCATATTTGTTGCAGAAAGAAGATGTTCAATATAGTCTGCAACTGCATTCTGTGACCTTGATACACGGCCTACTTCCCCACCAATTGGTGTTGGTATCTCTGTAACATTATCGAGAATAATTTCTTCGATTTCATTCTCAAGTGCATCAGGTAATTTATATCCGTTTGACTGAAATATTTTAATTCCGTTATATTCACAAGGATTATGTGATGCAGAAATCATAACACCTGCATCAAAACCATATTCACGAACAAGGAAAGCCACTGCAGGAGTAGGCACTACACCTAACTGCAAGACATCTGCACCAACTGAACAAAGTCCTGCTGTAATAGCACTTTCAAGCATTTCTGATGATGCTCTTGTGTCCATTCCTATAAGCACCTTTGGTCTTTTACCATTTAAGTTTTTACTGAGCACCATAGCAGCTGCTCTACCTATTTGCATTGATAATTCACAAGTAAGTTCTGTATTTGCAACGCCTCTTGCACCATCTGTACCAAAAAGTCTGCCCATATAATATTCTCCTTAAAAAAGTGATGTTTGAGAATTATTGTTTTTGCTTTCCGTTGATTTATACCCTAAATGCTCATAAGCCAATGGTGTTACAACTCTGCCACGAGGTGTTTTAGCAAGAAAACCAATCTGCATAAGATATGGCTCATAAACATCTTCGATAGTCACAGCTTCTTCACCTATTGTAGCAGCTATTGTTTCAAGTCCCACAGGACCACCATTGAAATTACGAATCATAGTAGTAAGCATCAGTCTGTCAATATTGTCAAGACCGATTTCGTCAATTTCCATTCTGCCTAATGCTATTTTTGCATTGTCCTCACTGATTACACCATTGCTCATAACCTGAGCAAAGTCACGAGCACGTTTTAAAAGTCTGTTTGCAATTCGAGGTGTTCCACGAGAACGGGAAGCAATTTCCAATGCCCCACCGTCATCAGCGTATATATCGAGAATTCCTGCACTTCGTTTTACAATCTGTGCTAATTCTTCAGGTGTGTAAAGCTCAAGTCTTAAAATCACACCAAATCTGTCACGCAAAGGTGCTGTGAGCTGACCTGCACGAGTTGTTGCACCGACAAGAGTAAATCGTGGTAAATCAAGTCTAATTGAACGAGCTGATGGACCTTTACCGATAATTATATCAAGTGCATTATCTTCCATTGCAGGATAAAGAACTTCTTCAACTGCTCGTGACAAACGATGAATTTCGTCAATGAAAAGCACATCACCATCGTTTAAGTTTGTAAGAAGTGCAGCCAAATCACCAGGTTTTTCGATTGCAGGGCCTGATGTTACTCTTATCTGTACACCCATCTCATTAGCAATAATTCCTGCAAGAGTTGTTTTGCCAAGTCCCGGAGGGCCATATAACAGCACATGGTCGAGAGTATCCCCTCTGCTTTTTGCTGCTTCAATATATATTTTTAAGTTTTCCTTAACTTTTTCCTGACCGATATATTCCGTTAATGCTTTTGGTCTTAATGAAATTTCAATATCGTGGTCAGTTTCAGTAAATCCCGGAGTCATTATTCTGTTTTCGTTTTCAAAATCCATTCAAATTTCTCCTTAACCTAATGAAAGCATCTTGAGTGCTTGTTTTATAATTTCCTCAACTGAAAGTGATGAATCAATTTTACTTACTGCAACGGAAGCGTCACTTTGTGAATATCCGAGCATTTCGAGGGCTGCAACAGCCTCTGCAGTATTTGAATTTGTAAGTGTTGAGCTTACAGCAGTTAAATCAACTGAAGAAGTCACATTTGCCATTGACTTACCCACTTTATCCTTTAATTCCATACAAATTCTCTGTGCAAGTTTAGGACCAACACCATTAGCTTTTGTAAGTGCTTTATGGTCACCTGCTGCGATACTTAAAGCAACTTTATCAGGTGTCAACTCAGAGAGAATTGCTAGTCCCATTTTAGGGCCTACACCATTAACAGTAATAAGCATTTTAAAGCAATCCATTTCGGTTTTATCGTAAAATCCGAAAAGTTCCATTGCATCTTCTCTGACATTTAAATATGTGTAAAGAGTGACTTTCATACCATTTGAAGCACATTTTTGTGAAGTTGTAAAAGTTGTCATACAACGGAATGCCACACCATTAACATCAACACAGACATTATTGGCATCAAAGTCAACTACATTTCCTGTTACTGAATAAATCATAGTCTTTATCCTTTATTTTAAATTCTTTAATCTTCCCATAAGTGAGCCACTTGCATGAGCGTGACATATTGCCATAGCAAGTGCATCGGCAGTATCGTCAGGCTTTGGAATTTTTTCAAGTTTTAAAATTACTCTTGTCATTTCCTGAACCTGCTTCTTTTCAGCTCTGCCATATCCGACAACACTCTGTTTTACTTGTAATGGAGTGTACTCAAATATATCAAGGCCATTTTTCTGTGCCGCAAGGTTGATAACCCCTCTTGCCTGAGCAACATCAATAACTGTTTTTGCATTGGTGTTATAGAAAAGCTTTTCAATTGCCAGAGCATCAGGCTTATATTTATTTATTATGTCCTGTATTCCGTCATAAACCGTTTCAAGTCGCTCATTAAACGGTGTTTTTGCCTCAGTTGTAACTGCACCATAAGCAATAACCTGAAAACGATTAGCGGTATAGTCAATAACGCCCCAACCAACTATTGCATAGCCAGGGTCGATACCTAAAATTATCATGACATACTACCTCACTATATAATTGATTAATTATATCACATTACATTATAAATGGCAAGAAAAAAGGGACTTAAAAAAGTCCCTTTTACACATAATTTTCAGTTTGTTAATAATTATTTTTATTCCTTTGTTATACCTTCAACAGTTCCTTCGATTTTTAATTGTGCATCAAGATTTTCGTTTATTCTATTTGTAGGGAATAAATTTTCCTTTGTTACCGTCCCTTTAACCGTTACCTTATCACCAACAGACAAATGACTGAAATCATAATCATGCTGGTCGTAGTATTTATATATAACACTATATGTGCAATTCTCATCAATTGTAATTTCATACTTCATTAATGTACTTTTTGTTGGCATATTACCATTCATTGTTGAACCAATTATAGCATCAGAAATTTTTGTAATTTCTCCTGAGATTTCTGCAGTTGCAGGTACAAATTTTTCTGAAAACTCTACTGTCTTTCCGTTCAAATAATATTCATGATACAGTTCTTTATATTCAGTCCAAGAATAAGTTGCCCCATTAATGGTAAGAATAGCTTCTGATGTATTCACGTTCATAACCTTAATAGCATATAAACCACCTAAAACAAGAATAATCACAAGTAGAATTATAATCTTAATTAAGGATTTTTGCTTATTTTTCCCTCCGCAGGAAGGACATACTTTTGCACTCTTTGCCATTTGTGCTCCACAAGTTTTACAAGTGGTTAAATTTTTATTCTGTGTTGTTTGGTTTTCGTTCATTTTTCACCCTCCATTAAACTTTAAAAGTTTCAACAAACGCAAATATACATCGTTTGTTGTATTTATAATACATCATTCGTTGTATTTTGTCAACAACATTTGATGTATTGTGCAATAATAATCTTGAGGTGAGAATATGCAATACTATCCAAGATTACGAGATTTAAGAGAAGATATGGATTTAACACAAGACCAGCTTGTTCAAATTCTAAAAATGCATAAGACCACTTACACAAATTATGAACAAGGTAAACGAGAACCACCTTTTGAGTTGATAATTAAACTTGCAAAATTTTACAATGTTTCAATTGACTATATTGCAGGACTTACTGACAACCCGAATAAAAAGTAAAAGCAGAACTGATTTCTTGTTTCAGTTCTGCTTAATTTTTTATGAGTGAGATTCTTCGCTTTGCTCAGAATGACATACTACTTTAGTGGATTATACGCTTCAACAGTTGCTTTATAATAACAAAACACAACTTTAACAAGCTTGCGGCTCCAAAGATTATTGCGGCTAAAAACACTAAAATCGTTTTGTACATTTATAAACGCCTCCCACATATCACTTATATTTTATATGGAAATTGTTTTTGAAATGATTTTAAAATGTTTGAGAATTGTTAAAACTATTCTCTCCCTCAGTCTTTTTCTACGAAAAAGACAGCTCCCTCGTCAGAGGGAGCAAAATTACGAATTACGCATTACGAATTATTTTTTGTTGTTCTTATCTCTTTCACGGATAACGAATCGTGTTGGTGTGCCTTCTAGTCCGAAAACTTCACGAATCTGGTTATCGATGTATCTTTGATAGCTATAATGAAACAAGTCCTTATTATTTACAAAGCACACGAATGTTGGTGGTCGTGTTGATGCCTGAGTCATATAGTAAATCTTAAGTCGTTTGCCCTTATCTGACGGTGGCTGAACACGAGCAGTTGCATTTGCGAGAACATCGTTGAGCTTACCTGTTGAAATTCGCATTGCATTCTGTGAGTCAACAAACTTTATAAGCTCGAAAAGTCGGTCAATTCGCTGACCTGTTTTAGCACTGATAAAGATAATCGGTGCATAGCTCATAAATGAGAAATCAATCATAAGCTTTTTACGGAATTTATCCATAGTCTGACCGTCTTTTTCAACCAAATCCCACTTATTGACTGCGATAATACAAGCCTTTCCAAGCTCGTGAGCAATACCTGCAACCTTTGAGTCCTGTTCAGTAAAGCCTTCAGTCGCATCAATCATAATAACACAGACATCGGCTCTTTCAACAGCCATTCGAGCACGAATTACAGAGTATTTTTCAATCTGGTCTTCAACCTTACTCTTACGACGAAGCCCTGCTGTATCAATGAACATAAATGAGCCATGTTCATTGTCAATATATGTGTCAGTTGCATCTCTTGTAGTACCTGCAATATTAGAAACGATTACTCGTTCCTCACCTGCAATTTTATTGATAAGTGAAGATTTACCTGCATTAGGTTTACCAATAACGGCAACTTTAACTGTTTCACTTTCGTCTTCTGTTTCTGTATCTTCAGGAATATATTCAAGAACTTTGTCGAGCAAGTCACCTGTACCATGACCGTGAGCTGCAGAAACCTGAATAGGGTCACCAAGACCTAAATTGTAAAATTCATAAAATTCTGCAGGAGGCTCACCCAATGAGTCAGCCTTATTTACACAAAGGATAATCGGCTTATTGCTCTTAATAAGCATTGTTGCAACTTCTTCATCAGTAGCAACAACACCTGTTCTTACATCTGTTACAAAAATAATAACATCAGCACTGTCGATGGCAAGCTGTGCCTGACGACGCATCTGTGAAAGAATAATATCGTCTGAATATGGCTCGATACCACCTGTATCAATCAAAAGCATTTCATGACCAAGCCATTCACAATCGCCGTAAATTCTGTCACGAGTAACACCCGGTGTATCGTCAACAATTGACAGTCTTTTACCGATAAGCTTATTAAAAAGCGTACTTTTACCTACATTGGGACGACCAACAATCGCCACTACGGGTTTTGCCATTATTTCACCCCCAAAATATCTCTTAAAACCTGACCTCCGTCACCTTGTGTCAGGATAATTTTCGTATTCAATCTTTCTTCTAATTCCTCAACGGTCATATCATCAAGGAACTTATTTTTATTCTCGGTATGATTTGTATAATCACTAATCATTGAACCCGGTAAAAGTAAATATTCACCCAAATCCAAGTCTTTTAACTGTTCATAAAGGTCAATGCCTGTCACAAGTCCCGATACTGTTATAGTTTCACCGAAAAAGTTATTGATTATTTTTTTAACCTTAATGTCAAAGTTAAACTTTTCCTTTGCCTTTTCACATAGTTCACAAAGATAAGGATAAAAATCAACACCTGTTGCCAACGTCACCTTTTTATTTATAGGTTGTTCATTACAATATTCAAGTTCATCCATAAATTCATTATAAAATGAACGGACTAAACCCACACCATTATCAAGCTGCGGATAACCATCATAATAATCTTCATCCGGCAAATCCCGTTCTGCCTTTATGAAAAATTCATCAGCAGGATAGCAAAGACCTACGCCGAATTTTTTACGGAATTTGTCAGAATATTCTTCAATGATATCAATAGTTTTTCCTGCTGTTTTCTTATTATATGGCTCAAGTTTTGTTAAGCCCTCACGGAATTTTGTGAGTCCCACGGGAACTGCTGCAACACTCTGAACTGCAGGATAAAATGAAGACAATTTTTCAATACTTCTTCGGAGCTCATCACCATCATTGATTCCGGGACAAAGTACAAGTTGGGTATTCATCTGAATTCCCGCCTCAGCAAATCTCTTTATGATTTCAAGGCTCTTTCCTGCATTTTTATTTTTCATCATCTGAACACGTAAATCAGGATTCATTGTATGAACAGAAATGTTCACAGGGCTGATATGCATTCTGATTATACGCTCAATTTCATGTTCGGAAATATTGGTAAGCGTAATATAATTTCCGAAAAGGAATGAAAGACGGCTGTCATCATCCTTAAAATAAAGACTTTCACGCAAACCTTTTGGTAACTGGTCAATAAAACAGAAAATACACTTATTATTACAATGCTGTTGCTTGTCCATCAGATATGTCTGAAACTCAAGGCCACAATTTATGTTTTCAGTTTTAATCACCTTATATTTACCGTCTTTGCACTTGAAAGTCATGGTGATATTCTGCTCTGCCATATAAAAATCGTAGTCAAGCACATCCATAATGTCATTACCGTTGATTTTGAGCAACTCATCACCTGCCCCGATGCCTTTTAATGCACAAACAGACATAGGTTTTACATTATTTATTATAACTGACAAAGCAATCACCTCTCATTTTTATATTTTCTTATGTTTTTAAGCAAGACAAAAAGGCGGAGAGAATCGTTCTTTCCGCCTTCCTTAATACTAAGACAAATTAAAAGGAATTAAGCCTCTTCTTTAAGAGCAACAACCTGTCTACCCTTATACTGTCCGCATTCACCGCAAACTCTGTGAGGTCTCTTGTAACCACCGCAATTTGGGCACTTAACAAGCTCAGGAGCTGTCATCTTCCAAACGTTTGAACGTCTCTTATCTCTTCTTGTTTTTGATACTCTTCTCTTAGGTACTGCCATGTGGGGCACCTCCTTATATTTTAATAAATAATTAACTAATCTTCAAGCAACTGTAACAAAGCTGCCATTCGTGGGTCAACCTCTTTTTTGCAATCACAAGGACCGTCATTAAGGTTTTTGCCACATCTGGAACAAAGTCCCTTGCACTCTTCATCACACAAAAATCTTAATGGTAATGAAAAGATTACATCTTCACAAATCAATGAAGACAACTGGAGCACGGAATCTTCAACAACAATATAATCATCGTTATCATCGTTGGCAAGATTATTTGCAAGTAAATGCTCAATATCCACTACGAAATCTTTCTTGAAGCCCTCGGCACATCGACTGCAAACCACGGTTGCTGAAAACTTTGCTCTTGCTGACAACGACACAATTCCCGTGTTATTCTCGATTTTACCACTAACCGCAATACCGGGCGCGTCAAGTGAAATATCGTCAGAAAGAGAGTATTCCGGTTCAAAGCAGAAATCGAATTCCTTTTTTGAGCCTTCAATGTTAAAAATCTGTTCAAGTTGAATATTCATAAAACATTCCTCATCACATGCGTTAAATATTATATATTTATATTTCGTTTTTGTCAACAAAAAATGAAAAGATTTTTTGTAGAAAATGCGACTAAAATCAGTTATTTCACAGAAAAACGGCCATCAGGCAACCCCCGACAGCCGATATTTCTTGATTTTAAAAATTAGTTGAGTTTTTCGCAGTACTCAAACATTGCTTCAGGAAGTTCCTCAAGGTCTGATGAGATTGTGAAAGTGAACTTTGTATCAGAAATCTTTGAAAGGTCATCAACTTTCTTAAGGAAAGCTGCAAGTGCTTCACCAGTTCTTTCTTTATCGTCAGCAATTCTGTAAGTTGCATCAACGAAAATGTCAGTAATATCATGGTCGCCTGCACAAATACCGCTTAAGAAGCCATAGAATGCATCATAACCTGAAATTGCAAAAACATCAGTTGCAATAAGTCTTGCGCGATAGTTTACATCGTATGTAAGTTTTGTTTCTTTTTCAACACATACAACATTACCACTTGATACATGAACAGCATCATTAACATGCTCTACAAGTACCTTTGTTTTTCCTGTTCCTTTTTTACCGATAATAAGAGAAATCATATTATCTCCTCCTATATATTTATTATCCACCCTTCAAAAGGGTGGTCATTTCCCTTTTTAGTAATTTTATTATTTAATTCTTGCTAATAAGGCATCCTTCTCAGCCTCATATCCAGGCTTACCAAGAAGTGCAAACATATTCTTTTTATAGCTTTCAACACCAGGCTGATTAAATGGATTAACACCTAAAATATAACCTGAAATTGCACAAGCCTTTTCAAAGAAATATACAAGATAACCGAATTCATATTCGCTCATCTCAGGAATTTCAATGCAGATATTTGGAACGCCACCGTCAACATGAGCAAGAACTGTACCTAAAAATGCTCTGCGATTGACAAAGTCCATAGTCTGACCTGCAAGGAAGTTAAGACCGTCAGCATTAACCTCGTCTTCCTGGATAGTAACTTCTCTCTTAGGTTTTGTAAACATAACGGATGTTTCGAACAACATTCTTACGCCATCCTGAATATACTGACCCATTGAGTGAAGGTCTGTTGAACAGATAACGCTTGATGGGAAAATACCCTTGCCATCTTTACCTTCACTTTCGCCAAAGAGCTGTTTGAACCATTCATTCATCATTGTGAAATCAGGTTCATAAGCTACCATAAGTTCAACTGCCTTACCCTTACCTAGAAGGATATTACGGATTGCAGCATACTTGTAACAATCGTTCTTTTCGATATCACAAACACTATAAGATTTGCGAGCATCAGCTGCACCCTGCATCATTTTATCAATATTAATTCCGGCAACTGCAATTGGAAGAAGACCAACTGCAGTAAGAACTGAATATCTGCCACCAACATCATCAGGTACTACAAATGTTTCATAGCCTGCCTTATCAGAGAACTCCTTAAGAGTACCCTTCGCTTTATCAGTTGTAACGTAAATTCTCTTTGCCGCCTCTTCCTCACCATACTTGTTTATAAGAAGTTCACGGAAAATACGGAATGCAATTGCAGGTTCAGTAGTTGTACCTGATTTTGAAATAACATTGATTGAGAAATCAACATCCTTAACCAAATCAACAAGTTCTGAAAGTGAATTACCGCTGATTGAATTACCACTGAAGTAAATGTTAGGAGTATCCTTTGAAATAAGGTTATAATTCTGTGAAGTACAGAATTCAATAGCAGCACGAGCACCGAGATATGAACCACCGATACCGATTACAACAAGAGCCTTTGAATCATTCTTGATTTTCTCAGCTGCAAGCTTAATTCTTTCAAATTCTTCTTTATCGTAATTAACAGGAAGGTCAACCCAACCTAAAAAGTCAGCACCCTCACCGCTTTTGTCCTGAATTTTCTGATGAGCATCTTCCACAGCACCAGCCATAGCCTTAATCTCATCATCAGTAATAAAATTCTTAACATAATTATCGTTAAGTTTTAACGCCATTTTGAATTAGTCCTCGCTTTATGTTATAGTGTTTTTAATATTTTACCCTAAAAACACATTTTTTTCAATAGATATTTATGATTTTTTTGCAAAAGTGGACCATAAAAGTGAAAAGATAAACCAAGTATTTCTTCGCTCAATCCTTTTTTCAGATAAAATCGAACATTCTCCCAATTTTTTACCATCAATTTCAAAATAAACCTTACCAAAAGTCTGATTCTTTTCTACCGGTGCTTCCACATCAACACACATATCAACTCGTTGAGTAATTTTCTCCTGCATACTTTTTTCTATGAGAATTGGCTTTGGTTTTTCCACAACTGATTTTGCAACACTTTCTTCTCCATAAAGCACAGACACATCAGTTATGAGAGAATTATCAATCTTTGGCTGATAAATTGTATAGTTCGCAAATCCCCAACTTAGCATTTTCTTTGCATCTTCAAATCGTTCAGTACTGTTGTCGCTACCAAGGACTACTGCAACAAGTTCCATACCGTCACGCTCTGCAGTTGCACTTACACAATACCCTGCTTTTGAAGTTGTACCTGTTTTAAGTCCCGTTGCATCCTCATAATAACGGATAAGTCTGTTTGTGTTGACAAGTTGAGTTTCTCCATTACGTAGTGTATCCATCCATATTGTCGTATATTCTTTCACCTTTTCGTGTTTCATAAGCTCACAGCTCATAATCGCCACATCTCTCGCTGTGGAATAATGATTAGTAACAGTATCGTCAAGTCCTGAACAGTTTTCAAAGCAAGTATTTGTCATTCCAAGTTCTTTTGCTTTTTCATTCATCATTGAAACGAAAGCAAATTCATCACCTGCTACATATTCACCAAGGGCAGTACACGCATCATTAGCACTTGCAATAACAGTTGCTTTTAATAATTCGTGGACTGTCATTACTTCGCCCTCTTTAAGCCAGATTTGTGAGCCACCTTTTGATGATGCATTCTGACTTGCCGTGACCTTATCTTCAAGAGCAATTTTACCATCTTCCAATGCTTCAAAAACGAGTAAGATTGTCATAACCTTTGTTATGGATGCAGGTGAAAGCTTTTCATCAGGATTTAATTCCATAAGCACCTTACCTGTTGAAATCTCCATAAGTATTGCTGATTTTGCCGATAAAGTTCCTGCAACAGTTTCTTCCTGTGCAAAGGAAATCACCGACATTGACATTACAATTATAACTGAAATTAAAATACTAATTATTCTTCTCATTATTATCCCTCCGAAAAAAGTATATGAATGGGACAAATTAGTATATGAAAAAATCAAAAAGTATGTTACAATAAATAATTGGTGAGATTATGAAAGTATTTTTCCATACTCTTGGGTGCAAGGTTAATCAATATGAAACCCAGGAAATGCGTGAACAACTGAATAAAAATGGTTATGAAATTACTGAAGATGAAAGCATTGCTGACATTTTTGTCGTAAATTCCTGCACCGTAACGAGTGAAAGTGACAGAAAGACAAGACAATGTGTCCGTCATTATAAAAAGAATTATCCTGAAAGTACCGTTGTACTTACAGGATGTATGCCACAATCTTTTCCTGAAATGGCAGAAAAACTCGTAGAAGCTGATATTGTTCTTGGAAATAAAAATAACAAGTTACTTTCTTCTTCATTGAATGAGTATTTCTCAAACAATTTCAGATGCTTATATCTTGAACAGCATCAAAGCGGTGAACCACTTGTTTCATCAGGTATAAGTGAATTTGAAGAAAGAACACGAGCTATTCTTAAAATCGAAGACGGTTGCGACAGATTCTGTTCTTACTGTATTATTCCAAAAGCAAGAGGCAGAGTCCGTTGGAAACCGATAGAAGATATTAAAAATGAAGTTAATGCTTTAACTGAAAACGGTTTCCGTGAAATTGTTCTTGTTGGCATTAACCTTTCTGCTTACGGAAAAGGAAGTGACCTAACACTTGCAAATGCAGTTTTTGCAGTGGCTGAAAACCAAAAGGTAGAAAGAATTCGTTTAGGCTCGCTTGAACCTGACCATATTACTGATGAGTTAATCAAAAAGCTTTCAAAATGCCAGAAGCTCTGTCCTCAATTCCATATTTCTCTTCAAAGTGGTTGTGATAAAATCTTAAAGAAAATGAATCGTCATTATACAAGTGATGAATATTTTTCACTTTGTCAGAAGTTGAGAAAAGAATTTAAAGATTGCACTCTTACCACTGACATTATGGTTGGATTCCCTTACGAAAATGAGGAAGATTTTCAAACCACAAAGGAATTTGCAAAAAAAGTGGGATTCGAGAAGATACATATCTTTCCATATTCAAGAAGAAGTGGTACTGTAGCTGACAGAATGGACTGTCAGGTTGAAAAAAGTGTTAAGGCACAGCGTGTTGCAGAACTTTCTAAAATAGCTGATGAAATAAGAAATGATTTCTTGAAAAAGCAAATCGGCAAAACTCTCTCAGTTCTTGTTGAAGAAAAGCAAAAAAATGGAAACTATTTTGGATACACAGCAAACTACACACCTGTGAAATTACCTGACGGTGATGTTGGTAAAATTAAAAATGTTAAAATTATATCTGTACAGGATGACTTTTGTATAGGAGAATAAAAAATTGGGCTGAAATTTCAGCCCAATTTTTTATTTACCAACTTTATATGAAATTGAATTAACGATGTCATCTGAATTAAAGGAAACAGCCAATCTGATAGTTTGTTTGTCTGAAACTTTTTCCTTATATATGTACAACCTATCTTCATTAGTTTGTCCTTCAGGAATACCAAGTGATAATTCAACCTGAGGTCAAGGATATTAATTTGCAGTATAGTAGAACCAATTAGCAAGATTTTCAGGCTCAAGGAAGAAATTTTTTCTGTAAAAAGCAGTCTTTAACTTTGAACCTTTAACAGGAATATCTGCAAGTGATTTTACTGTTACATCATGTAACTTAGCTGATTTTACAGTTATGATTTTTTCTTCATTTGGAAGTAAATCAAAATAGTTATCACTAAATGGGGTTTTAAAATCAGGAATATCAACCATTACACTACGGCAAAATACAGGTGAAACAAGTTTGATTATCAATTCACCATTTTCATATGCAACTGTTTTTTGAATTGTATTTTGTGTGAGTTTCAAATCTCTGTCTGGAACAAAGATTTTTGTTCTTTCTGAAACAAGGTTACCATCTTCAAAAAGCTTTACTGACATAAACATATTTTTCTTGTTTCCGCTGATATTACCGTTTTCGTACATCACCCTTGAATTTGGTGCAACAGACACAGTAAAGCCTTGTTTATTTGTATTTTCATATAAAACTTTTCCGTCAAGAGTTGAAATGCAGACTTTAACAGTCAAATTATGTTCACTTAATGTATCATTGAGAATATAAACCTTGTAATCCTTATCAGTTTCCTCAATAGAAACACAAAGTGGCTCGAAGAAATGACGAGCAGCATACTGAAGTGCTTTCCATTTTCCTGTGTAATCAACACTTGACCATGATGGTGCTTGCCAACAATCGTTATACTGCCAGAAAAGTGAACCGTTGCAACGCTCACGATGGCGACGCCAATGTTCTGTTGCATCCTGAATACACTCTTTTTGAATGAGATTTGTCATATAGATTAAATCTTCAAACTCCTGAGGTTCATAATACTTTTCAAGCAAGTAGTAAAGCATTTTTCTGTTACCATTTCTGCATTTCTGATGAGAATTGAAAATATCACTTGTGATGTAATAATCACTTTCCTCTGCAAACTGACGAACAGCATCCATTGATGGTAACGATTCAAGGCCGAATTCACTACAAAAACGAGAAGGTCTGCTTCTGTAATAATTAAGTGGTTTCTGACCATGCCATACTGTCCACATATGCGTATCACCATGGTCATCACCTGTTACACCCTTACGGAAGCTTTCGCCTATTGGTGATGTTTCAATATATGGTGTATCAGGGTCAAGCTCAGTTACCAAATCCTTAAGAATTTCGTAAAAGAATTTCTTATACCATTGAACAATTTTCATGGTTTCAGGCATATATGCGAACATTGTTTCAATCTCGTTATTTCCACCCCAAAGACAAAGACATGGATGAGATTTAATACGATTTATCTGATATTTCATTTCTGCTAAAACATTTTCACGAAAATCGTCTTCATAGAATGGGTACATAAGACAAGCAAACATAAAGTCCTGCCAGATAAGAAGACCTTTTTCATCACACTGCTCAAGGAAATAATCAGGTGTGTAATATGCACCACCCCATATCCGAAGCATATTGAAATTTGCCTGTATCGCTGATTCTATGTAATAATCATATGTTTCATTTGTGACTCTGCCCATAAGTGAATCGGGAAGAATCCAGTTAGCACCCTTACCAAAAATCGGCACACCATTAAGATAGAAACAGAAATTTGTGCCATATTTGTCTTTTGAACGGTCAAGACGGATTGTACGAAGACCGATTTTCTTTGTAATAATTGAATCACCAAGAGTTGCAACTACTGTATAAAGTGGTTGCTTTTCTTTTCCTGATAATTCCTTTGTCCACCAGAGTTCAGGGTTTTCGATTACAATTTCATTGTTTTCGATTGGAAATTCTGTACCATCAGGATAAATGATTTGGGCTACGACATCACCATTACCATCAATAACAGGATTGATTCTGACAGTTACTTTGCCATTCTTGTGAATCTGCTTGATTTCAACATCCTCAAGTCTGTTATCAAAACAAACAACAGAAATATCGTCTGTAATGCCTGAAAGAGGAAGATGCGGACCCCAGTCCCAACCAAAATGACAATGAGGCTTACGAATATATGCAGCACCGTCAGTACCGTTACAGTTCTTTGGAATTGGCTTTTCTGCCTGTCTTTTTTCTGCATATGTTGTTGGTGCAAAGAATGTGATTCTGAGAGTATTCTCCCCTGCTTTCGCAACATTCTTTATGTCAAATTCATATTTGAGATGTGCATTTTCACCCTTACCAACAAGTTCACCATTCACAAAAACATCACAAAGTGTATCAAGTGCTTTGCACACAAGCAAAACCTTACAGTTATCAAGGTCATTTTCAGTAAGTGTGAATGTTCTTTCATAAGTCCAATCTTCACGACCAACCCATTCAACAAGTTTTTCGTTATCTTTGTAATATGGGTCAGGAATAGCACCTAACTCTAATAATTGAGTGTAATTGTCAGACGGAACATTAACACTGTATATATCCCCTGTTGCAACACGAGTCATATTCCATTGTCCGTTTAAATCGTAGGTTGTCATAACAATTTTTCCTTTGAAATTTATTTTATATCATTGTAGCAGAATTGAATATTTATTTCAACACAAAAAACAATCATCCCTACACCCTCAATTTGCTTAAAAAAGACGAGGTCAAGACCTCGCCCTACTGTAAATTTTATTTAAGCTTTGCATTGAAATTTTTGCTTGTGGCTTTTATTGTGAAATATACAATTCCCCACACTACAAAATAAATCACCATAAATATCACTGTAAATAACAAGAGCATTTTGGGCTCAAATGGTATCCAAGTATTTATTATATAACAAATAGAATATGCAACATAAAGTGTTGAGAGATGGCAAAGCAAGGATTTTCCTATACCCCAATGCTCAATCTGACTGAATACTGAAGCCCCCGCATGAACAAATGCTAACAGATAAGTTGACACTATACCTATGAGCACTTCACCTGCTTCAAGAATAAAACTGTCAGTTGTTTTTGATACTATAAAAATTATAATTCCAAAAATTATCGGACCAAAACCGCTGAACATTAAACCACGATGCAAAAATTCTTTTACATATTTATTCATATTACAAACCTAACCTTTCTTTTACGTTTTTAAGATTTCTTCGCGACACGAAATCCACATACCCATTTTTGAAAATCACAGTTAACGAACCACCCACAGTTGCTTTGAAACGGTCAATCTTTTTAATATTTGCTATACAGGATTGATTGATTTTGACAAAGTTATTATTAAGATTTTCTTCTAACTGATAAAGTCTTGATTTTAGTCTGTATTTCTCGTTTTCTGTGAGTGCATAAACCTTGTTATCT